>CAYTJL010000282.1:0-9340 GCA_964437785.1 uncultured Polyangiaceae bacterium | reverse complement strand
CGCGCGCAGGCCGACAGGCTCACCGCGGCGATCCTCTGGCAAGGGCGCATCATCCGGGGCGGCGGCGCGTTCACCTACGCGTGGGGCGTAGCCGACGACGGCGCCAAACGCTCCATCTTGGGCGACGTCTTCGTCCGCGTCGAGCCCATCGATCGGCTGATCTTCGGGGTGCGCGGGAGCTATTGGCAACGTGACCTCGCGGCCTCCAAAGACAGGATCATCGACGTCACGGGGTCGGCCGGATATCGAATCTTCGATCCGCTGGAGGCTCACCTGGCGGTCACGCGGATCTTGCCCGGCGAGGTGGCGGCCGACGCGCTGCCGGGGATCGATCGATGGGACATCCGCGTCCTCGGCCGCGTGGTGTTTTGATGTGGAGGGTGGTTATGAGGCACGTCTGGGTGGTTGTGGCGATGATCGGTTGTCTCGCGGCGTGTGACGAGGCGGCGCCCGCCGGCGCCGGCGGCGGCAGCTCGTCTTCGACAGGCACGGGCGCGGGCGGCGCGGGCTCCACGAGCACGTCGTCCAACGGATCTTCCTCTACGAGCGCATCGTCGTCGGGCAGCGCGTCCGGCGGCGTGATCGTCATCAACGAGATCTCCGCGGCGGGCGCGGATTGGGTCGAGATCGCGAACGCGGGTGACGCGGTCGTCGATCTCAGCGACGTGGGCGTGTGCGACAGCGACGCTGCGGGCATGTGCAAGATCGCCGACGTGGTCCGCTTCCCCATGGGCACGTCGCTCGGCCCCGGGCAATATCTGCTGATCCTCGGCAACATGACACCTACGAACGGGCCCGGCCCTTATTCGGATTGCGCGATGCTCGCGCCGTCCTGTTATTACGCCGCGTGGAAGGTGAGCGCCTCGAACGGTGAGAAGGTTCATGTCATCGACGGTATGGATCAACCCATCACCGAGGTTGATTATCCCGCGAACGCCGTGCCTGACGGTCAAACGTGGTCGCGCCTGCCGGACTTGACCGGCAACTTCGGCCCCGGCGCACCGACGCCCGCCGCGGCCAACAAAGCCGCTCCCTGAGCTGCCCCCTTTACGCGCACACGCGCTCACCATGCCCGCCCTCCGGCGTACGTAACCGCATTTCTGGGCTTGCGCCGCTGTCACGCGGATGTCACGGTGCTGATTCTTATTCGGCACGAGGAGGTCATCATGCGCGGTCTGCGGGAGGTCTTGAGGTTCGTTGGCTTGGCGCTCGCCGTCGTGCTCCTCGGTCCCGGCGTGGCGCTCACCGCCGAGGAAGAGGGCGAGTAGAGCGAGGAGCGGTTCGCGGGCGCACCAACTTGTCACCAAGTTGTCGCCCGGCTCGGACATCCGCCTGACGTTGATTTGCCATGATGCCGGCGCACAATGCCGGCCATCTTCGAGGACGGGCTGACCACCGGACGAGCTGTCCTCCTCGTTTTGTGCATCCTCATCGCGTTCGGCTTCGAGTTCGTCAACGGCTTTCACGACACGGCGAACGCGGTCGCCACGGTCATCTACACGAACTCGCTCAAGCCGCGCGTAGCGGTGGTGCTCTCGGGCATCTGCAACTTCACGGGCGTGTTCTTGGGTGGGATCGGCGTCGCGCTCGGCATCATCAACCTTCTCCCGGTGGAGCTGCTCGTGTCGAGCGGGCCTGGCAGCGGGCTCGCGATGGTGCTCGCGCTGCTCCTCTCGGCCATCCTTTGGAACCTCGGGACGTGGTATTTGGGGCTGCCCGCGTCGAGCTCTCACACGTTGATTGGATCCATCCTCGGCGTCGGGCTCGCCAACTCGATGACGGCCGGTCATCGCTTTGGGGATGGTGTCAATTGGACCAAGGCGCGCGAGATCGGGCTCTCTCTCCTCGTCTCTCCGCTCGTCGGCTTTTGCGTCGCGGCGCTCCTGCTCGTGCTCATCAAGCGCTACACGACCAACAAGAGCCTGCTCGAAGCGCCCAAAGGGCAAACGCCGCCGCCCCTCGGCACGCGCGCGCTCTTGGTGCTCACGTGCAGCGGCGTGAGCTTCGCGCACGGGTCGAACGACGGTCAAAAGGGTGTTGGTATCGTGATGTTGATCTTGATGGGGCTCGTCCCCGCGAGCTACGCGATCAACCGCGATGCGAGCGGAGAGGCGGTGCGAAGCACCATCGCGGCCACGATCGCGCTCGAAGCGACGCTCGATGAGCACGTGGACAAAGCGGGGAAGGCCGAGGCCGAGGGGGCGATCGTCGAGCTCCGCGCGCTGCGGTCGCGCCTCGAAGGCCGGGCGAGCCCGCGCGACATCCCCAAAGACGAGCGCTTCCCCACGCGCCAAGCCATCTTGCTCAGCGATCGTTCGATTGACAAGCTCGTCAAGGCGGGCGCGCTCGGGCTCACGCCGGCCGAGGCGGACAAGCTCAAGCGCGATCGCGCGGCGCTCCGGTCGCTCACCGAATATGCGCCTTCCTGGGTGCTCGTGTGCATCGCGCTGTCGCTCGGCGTCGGGACCATGGTGGGTTGGAAGCGCATCGTGGTCACGGTGGGTGAGAAGATCGGCAAGAGTCATCTCACGTATGCGCAGGGCGCGTCGGCGGAGCTCGTCGCCATGAGCACGATTGGGCTCTCCGCGTGGCTCGGATTGCCTGTCAGCACGACGCACGTGCTCTCGTCAGGCATCGCGGGCACCATGGTCGCGCACAAATCGGGTCTTCAGCAGAGCACGGTGCGCAACATCGCGCTCGCGTGGGTGCTCACCCTGCCTGCTTCAATGACGCTCGCCGCCGTGCTCTTTTTGGTGCTGCGCGCGGCGCTCCACTAAAACGTGTTAGCATCTCACGTCGCTTGAGCGCCTGTGCCCTCTTCATCGTCGCTCCTCTGCTCTCGATCATGTGAGCACGAGGGTCCGCGCGAGCGCCTCCGGGGCGACGGCCTTGGACACCGCGGTCTCCTAGGTCAAGATGCGGGCTCGTTTTCTTCGCGGACGGAGATCCCTTCGTGACATCCCTTCGAATCACCGCCGACGTCGAGGTCCTCGACAACGCCGTGCTGCTCGCGCTCCTCGGGCCGAGCCACGAGCACCTCAAGAACGTCGCCAAGACCCTCGGCGTCGAGCACGGCGTGCGCGGCAACACCATCCGCCTCGCGGGCGACGCCGACAAAGTCGCGCTCGCCGAGCGCTTCCTCGCCGAAGCGGCGCAGCTCCTCCGCAACGGCGCGAGCATCGACGCGCAAGACCTCGCGCGCGGCGTCACCGCCATGCTCGACGATCCCTCGGCGTCGCTGCGCGACATGGTCGAGGACGTCGTGCTCATCTCGGGCCGGCGCAGGCCCATCGCCGCCAAGAGCTTCGCGCAGAAGCGCTACATCCAGGCGATCCGCACGTACGATCTCACGTTCGGCATCGGCCCCGCGGGCACCGGCAAGACGTACCTCGCCATGGCCATGGCCGTGCACGCCCTGCTCGAACGCAAGGTCAAGCGCATCATCCTCACGCGCCCCGCGGTCGAAGCGGGCGAGCGGCTCGGCTTTTTGCCCGGCGATTTGGCCGAAAAAGTGAACCCGTACCTGCGCCCGCTCTACGACGCGCTCAACGACATGATGGACCCCGACCGCGCGCAGGGCCTCATCGCGCGCGGCCAAATCGAGGTCGCGCCGCTCGCGTTCATGCGCGGCCGCACGCTCAACGACTGCTTCGTGATCCTCGACGAAGCGCAGAACACCACGAGCGAGCAGATGCGCATGTTCTTGACGAGGCTCGGCTTCCAGTCGCGCGCCGTCGTCACGGGCGACGTCACGCAGGTCGACCTGCCCGCGGGCGCCAAGAGCGGCCTCGCCGAGGCGCGCGAGCTGCTCTCCTCCATCGAGGGCATCGCCATGTGCACCTTCACCGAGGTCGACGTCGTGCGCCACCCGCTCGTGCAGCGCATCATCGTCGCGTACGACAAACGCGACGCGGAGCGCGAACAAGAGAAGCGCGAGCGCGACGCCGCGAAGGCCGCCGCGGCCGAGGCCGCGAAGGTCGAGGCCGCCAAGAACGACGCGATGAAGATCGTCGAAGCGATGAAGATGATCGAGGCCGCCAAATGAGCGCGACGCTCGCGGCGATGGACGCGACGCTCGCGGCGCTCTCGTCGGACGGGCGCCTCGCGGCCCTCACCATCGTCCGGCCGCACGCGCTCATCCTCGCGGTGAGGCGCGGCAACCACACCGCGCTCGTCGCCCCCGCCGCGGTGTGGGATCGCGCGCGCGACCTGCTCCGCCCCTTCGCGCAGAAGCTCTCCGAAGGCTCGGCCGCGCTCATCCTCATGGGCGTCCCGGTCGAGCCCGATCTCGCGCACGCAAAGACCCGCGGCCTCGCCGCGCTCGTGCCCGCGAACGCAGGCGCCGACGAGCTCTACATGGCCATCACCTCCGCGCTCGAGCTGATGGAGGTCAAGGCGCGCGCCGAGAGCCGTGGAAAGTGGCTCAACCGCTACCGCTACGAGCTGGGCGAGCTCATCGAGATCGCCAAGGCCATCACCACCGAGCGCGAGATCGACAAGCTTTTGTGGCTCATCCTGGAGAAGAGCCGCTTCATCACCGGCGCGGACGCGGGCAGCGTCTACGTGGTCGAGGGCGACGACCCGGATCCGCAGCGCCGCACGCTGCGCTTCAAGCTCTCGCAGAACGCGTCGATCAAGTTCGATTCGAGCGAGTTCACCGTGCCCATCTCGGCGCGATCGATGTCGGGCTACGTCGCGCTCACCAAGGAGCAGCTCGTCATCGAGGACGTGTACGCGCTGCCCGCGCTCTCGCCCTACGCGTTCGATCGATCGTTCGACGCGAAGATCGGCTACCGCACCAAATCGATGCTCTGCGCGCCGCTCTTCTCGCGCGGCGGCGACGTGATCGGCGTGCTCCAGCTCATCAACAAAAAGCGCGATCCGTCGGCCACGTTGACCTCGGCCGACGACGTCGCCGCGCAGGTCGTGCCCTTCGACGATCGCAGCAAAGACCTCCTCGCGACGCTCGCGTCACAGGCCGGCATCGCGCTCGAGAACGCCATCTTGTACGCCGAGATCCAGCACATGTTGGAGGGCTTCGTGCGCGCGAGCGTCGAGGCGATCGAGCAGCGCGATCCGACGACGAGCGGCCACTCGCGCCGCGTGGCCGACCTGACCGTCTCGCTCGCCAAGGCCGTCGAGCGCGCGGGCGCGGGCCCGTACCGCGACGTGACGTGGACCAAGGACGATCTGCGCGAGCTCGAATATGCGTCGCTCCTGCACGATTTTGGCAAGATCGGCGTGCGCGAGCAGGTGCTCCTCAAGGCCAAGAAGCTCTTCCCCGAGGAGCTCGAGTCCATCCGCGCGCGCTTCGAGCTCGCCATCCGCGCGACCGAGGTCGACGTGCTCTCGCGCAAGGTGCACCTCATCGAGCACGGCGCGCCGGCCGAGCAGATCGCGGCGCTCGATCGCGAGCTCGCGGAGCGTCGCGCGCGCATCGACGCGTCGTACGGCCTCATCCTCGCCACCAACGAGCCCACCGTGCTCAAGGGCGGCGAGTTCGCGAAGATCGAGGCGATCGGCCGCGAGACGTACACCGACACGCAGGGCTGCGATCACCCGCTCCTCACGCCGGCCGAGATCGCGAGCCTGTCGATCGCGCGCGGGTCGCTCACCGCGTCCGAGATCACCGAGATCCGAAGCCACGTCTCGCACACGTTCACGTTCCTCTCGCAGATCCCCTGGGGGAAGCAGTTCCGCCGCGTGGCGCTCATCGCGGGATCGCACCACGAGCGGCTGAACGGCACCGGGTACCCGAACCGCCTGCGCGCCGAGGAGATCCCGCTCCAGTCCAAGATGATGAGCGTGAGCGACATCTTCGACGCGCTGACCGCCTCGGATCGCCCTTACAAAAAGGCTGTCCCGCTCGATCGCGCGCTCGACATCTTGGGCTTCGAAGTGAAGGATCAGCACATCGACGCGGAGCTCGTGAAGATCTTCATCGAGTCCAAGGCGTGGAGCGTGCTCGGCCCCGACGCGCCCATGAGCCTGCGCGGGGATCGTTCGTGAAGGAGGCTCAGTGAGCGACGAGAGCGTGGATCAAGGGACCATCACCGCGCCGCTGCCCGGCGCGCCCACGGTGCTCGTCGTCGACGACGAGCCCAGCAACCTGTCGTCGATCGAGAAGATCTTCCAGCGCGACGGCCTGCGCGTCCTCACGGCCGACGGCGCCAAGGCCGCGCTCGAGATCGCGCGCACCCACAAAGTGCAGGTCGTGCTCACCGACCTGATGATGCCGGGCGTCTCCGGCATCGAGCTGCTCCGCGCCATCAAGCAGCTCTCGCCCGACACCGAGGTCGTCGTGATGACCGCGTACGGCACCGTCGAGACCGCGGTGCAGGCCATGCGCGAGGGCGCGTACGACTTCGTCGAGAAGCCGCTCAAGCGCATGACCATCATCAAGAGCGTGCGCAAAGCGGCTGAGCGCTGGTCGCTCGTCGCCGAAAATCGCTCCCTCAAAGACGAGATCAAGCTCCTCTCCAAGCGCGAGATCGTCGGGTCGAGCCCTGCCCTCCGCCGCGTGCTCGACGTCGCCACGCAGGCCGCGCCGTCGAGCGCGACCGTGCTCGTCTTGGGCGAGAGCGGCACCGGCAAGGAGCTGCTCGCGCGGTTCATCCACGATCGGAGCGCGCGCGCCAAAGCCCCCTTCGTGGCGGTCAACTGCTCGGCCATCCCCGAGTCCATCTTGGAGGCAGAGCTGTTTGGCCACGAGCGAGGGGCCTTTACCGGCGCGCACGCGCGGCGCGAAGGGCGCTTTGCCAAGGCCGCCGGAGGCACGTTGTTCCTCGACGAGATCGGCGAGATCTCGGCCGCCGTGCAGGTCAAGCTCCTCCGCGTGCTGCAAGAGGGCGAATACGAGCCCGTCGGCGGCGACACGGTCCGCGCCGACGTGCGCGTGGTCGCGGCCACCAACAAGGACCTTCGCGCCGAGGTGTCCGCGGGCCGCTTCCGCGAGGACCTCTTTTATCGGCTCAACGTCATCGCCATCACCGCTCCTCCGCTCCGCGCGCGCCGCGAGGACGTGCCGCTCTTGGTCGATCACTTCGTGGGTGTCTATTGCATGAAGAACAACCGCGCTCGCCTCTTGGTCCCGCGCGAGACGCTCGACATGCTCATGGATTATGCGTGGCCGGGCAACGTGCGTGAGCTCGAGAACGTGATCGAGCGCGCCGTCGTGCTGTGCCGGTCCGACAAAATCACGCGCGACGACCTGCCCGAGAGCGTGCTCGTGGGCGAGCGCGCCGAGCCGAGCTCCATCACGTTTTCAGTCGGGACTCCGCTCGACGAGGTGGAGCGCAGGCTCATCCGCGAGACGCTCCGGCACGCCAAAGGGGATAAGTCCGTCGCCGCGCAGCTCCTCGGCATCTCGGCGAGGACCATCTATCGAAAGCTCGGCGAGATGGAAGGCGGCTGAGAAGGGGCCCTATTGCGGAGGGCCCTCATAGAACTGCTTGGCCCAGCGCCGATAGAGGCCCACGGGCCCGTCGCCCGAGGCGAGCGCGGGCGCCTCGACGTAGCGCTTGTTGTTCCAGATGTCGAAATCGCGCTCGATCTCGCCCGCGAAGATCTTGAGGAGGAGCTTGGGCAAGACCCCACGAGAGAGCTTGTCGGGCACCACGCGGAGGAGCCTATTGACCCGCTCGGCCGAGGTGAAGTCGCGCAGGCTGAGCGCGACGCGAAGATCGATGGTGTTACCGTCGATGGGCGCCGGGAGCACCATGAGGCGAAAGTCGATGCCAAAGTCCTGCTCCTCGACCTCGACCGCGGAGTACCCGAGCCCCCACACGTGCACACGAATCTGCTGGCGCGCGTTGAGGCTCTTGCCCATGACCTTGAGCAGAGGCATCGCGAAGGAGTAGCGGTGCCCCATATAAGGCCCCTCCACCACCGGCTCGCCGATCTGCTCGACGGCCTCATAGCCATGGACCCACGAGAAATGCCCGATGTCGACGCTGTTCTCGGTGGTCTCTTGGGGGTGGCCGCGAAGGTGGAAGTAGTGGACGTGGAACGGAGACCAACCCTCCATCTCGTAGGCGGGCACGTGCCATGTGGGCGCCCTGCCCTGCGCGTCGTACCAGGCGAGGATGACGCCGTGCTTCTCCTCCACCTTCCAGGTCCGGGAGCGCGCTTTGGGAGGGGGCTTGGTGCCATATCCGGTGGCCGTACAAGAGCCCTCTTTATCGAAGCAAAACCCATGAAAAGGGCACCGGATCGACTCGCCTTGGACCCTGCCCCCGTGGCCCAAGTGAGCGCCGAGATGGGGGCAATACGCGTCGAGCACGCCGAGCGCGCCCTTCTCGGTGCGAAACATCACGATGGGCTCTCCCATAAAGCGCTTGCTCAGCACTTGACCTGGGAGGATGTCCCCCGACATCCCGAGGCAGAACCACCCATTTGGGAAGGGAGGGAGCGATTGAGCCGATGGCGAACGAAGGAGACTGAGCGCAGGTGAAGCCGCCGTCATAGGACCCCCAAGGTAGCCAGCCGTGTCTCTGACGAGCGTAAAGTACTGTCAGGATACGCCTAGGCAAGCCCGTCGGATCCGAAGAGGCGCTATCGTCCTGCCATGCGAGCGCTCTGCCCGTCGTGTGGGATGCACCATGAGGTGGTGCGCATCATGGATGATGGCGCGGGTGAGGCGGGGCGCGACGTCTACGAGGTCGCCCCGCTCGGCGAGTGCTCGCGCACGTGGCTCTCGGACAGCGATCTCTTCGAGGCACGCGCGCGCTTCGGCGAAGAGGCCATCCTCGATGACGACGGTGAAGGCGAAGGCGAAGAGGGGGAGTTGGGCTGACAAAAGCCGAGAGGCCGGCGCCATGCACCGGCCTCTCGTTCCTTCGCTCAGCGATGGATTCGATCAGAAGTCGTGGCCGTGGCCCGCGTGGCCGCCCGCCGCCGCCTTCTCCTCTTTCGGACGCTCCGCGATGAGCGCCTCGGTGGTGAGCATGAGGCTCGCCACGCTCGCCGCGTTCTGGAGCGCCGTGCGCACGACCTTCGCCGGGTCGATGACGCCCATCGCGATGAGGTCGCCGTACTCGTTGGTGGCCGCGTTGTAGCCGAACGCGCCCTCGCCGTCGCGCACGCGCTGCACGACGATCGAGCCCTCTTCGCCCGCGTTCGCCGCGATCTGGCGGAGCGGCTCCTCGATGGAGCGGCGGACGATCTTCACGCCGAAGCGCTGCTCGTCGCTCACGACGAGGCCGTCGAGCGAGCGCTGCGCGCGGATGAGCGCCACGCCGCCGCCGGCCACGATGCCCTCTTCGACGGCCGCGCGGGTCGCGTGGAGCGCGTCCTCGACGCGGGCCTTCTTCTCTTTCATCTCGGTCTCGGTGGCCGCGCC
>CAYTJL010000281.1:0-11574 GCA_964437785.1 uncultured Polyangiaceae bacterium | reverse complement strand
AGGATCACTCCGTGCGGAGGATCTTCTCGGGCTCCGCCAAGAACTCGAAATGCATCGTGTCCTCCAGCTCGTCGCGCCCGAGCCAAAAGAAGCCGAACCGCTCGAACGCCGTGACCCACGAGAGCGGCATCACCATCCGATCGGCGATGGTCGCGCCCCGCTGCTTGCAAATAGGGTGAAGGGCGCCCGCGCCGAGGCACTTGCAACAAATGTTGCGCTCGGGGTCGACGTCGACGGCGATCCCATAACGATGGTTCGACACCTCGCCGTTGTAAAACGTGTTCCCCCCGCGGAAGCCCGACAGGTAGTGAGGGCGATAAGGCACCTTGCACGTCGCCTTGATCTCGGCCTCGACGCACCGGAGCGCGGGCACGATGCGCTTGTGGACCCCGATGGGCAAGCCCATGAAGGTGATGTTCTCCGTGGAGGCGACCGCGGGGGACGGGTTCCACGAGGGATGGCCAAACCCTTTGACGTGGCCATAACGCTCGGTCCGATACCGGATCGCCTTGCGGTGCAGGGCGGCGCGCGCGCGCCGCACCTCCAAAGACAGCTCCGCGTGCCACGAATAGTTGCCTCGGACAAGGAATGACAAGGGCCGTTGATCGTTGCACGCCGAGGGCGCTTTGGACCGCGCCGCGTCGTCCGCGCGCGCCGGATCAGGCACCATCGCGGCGAGCGCCGCGGCAGCGACCGCGATCAGGATCGCGGGGAGCAGCCGAACGCCGGAGGTGAAGGCGGATCGCGTCACAGCGCCGGGCAATGCCGGGCTGCGCGGGGCTTATTCCCGAGGCGCTTGCTTTCTGCGCTTTCCGCGCGCGGCGATGAGCCCGAGCGGCACGAGGCTCGCGAGCGCCATCGCCCAACGGCTGTTCCCAGGAGGTGAGAGCGAGGCGGACGCCTCACCGAGCTTCAACGTGCCGACCTTTACGTCATCACCCCGTGAGGACATGTCGCAGTCCCCGTCGACGACGCCGTAAAAGAGCGTGAGCGTACCCGCGCCGGCCGGCGGGGCTTGCCACGAGAACGTCCATGTCGTGCGGTCTTCGCCGCCGCTCGCGAGGACCGCGCGACAATCATTATAGAGCACCGTGGTGCCGTTGATGGGCAACATAGGCACGTTCGGCGGACAGCTCGACGACGTTTGGCCCGAGTCGGACGACAGCACCCCTGCGAGCTTGCCCGAATCGCCCTCGAACGTCGCCGCGAAGTTGTTGACGTGCGTCATGTATTGATCGCAGACCCCCGTCCCGAGGTGCTCGCCCGTGAGCTTCACGTCCACTTGATAGCTTTGCCCAGGGGTGTACGTGGGCTGTCCGCCCACGAGCGGGAGCGTGGGCGTGAACGTGAATTGGAGATCGATCATGCCCGCTGCGTTGGTGTGGCAATGAGCGCAGGTGATCCCGTGATCCGAAGCGCTCCCCGTGCCGAGGATGCCCCCGCCGCCGGGGAGCGCGCCTTCGGCCTGCTTGTACCACAGATCGGCGCCGTCCCACGCCGCCGCCGCGCCGGCGAGGAGGGTGGTAGAAGCGACGATCGACGTTCCCATCAGTGCTCTCAGGATATGCATCTCTCTACCTCCCTCAGTTGGCGCCCGGGTCACACGTGCCGCCGAGGGTCGCCCCGCCGAGCCACGCTTTGATGGTTTGGTAGTCCGCGTCGGACTTTTGGAAGAGGTGCACGCCTGCGTGCGGCTTTCCCCCCACGACGGGCTGTTGCAAGAGCTCGGACTCCTCAGGATCGCTGAGGCCGAGCATGAACGATCGTGCGTTGTCGAAGTTCTCCTGCCACTCCATCGGGGTGTGGGGGCTCCAGCCCACGCACATCACCGTGCCTGTCCCCTCGTCCGCGAGATCGACCTGCTGAGGCCCGATGGGGCATGTGGGGACCTGAGACACGGTCTCTTTGCGGCGGAGCCTGCCGCGCGCATACACTTTGTAGGCCCGCCCCGTCTCGGCGCCGTGACAGCCCAACATCGAACAGCCGCGATCGACGATGGGCTCGACCTTGCACTTGTAATACTCCATGTCGAGCGCAGGGAGCATGGTGGGGCCCTCGGCCGGCTTTTGCGCCGTGGTGCCGCACGCGTTGGCGTCGACGCAGGTGCGCGTGTATTGGTCGTCCGCCTGCTTTTGCCACGGCGTGCACGACCAAGCCTCCGCGCAACCCCCGCTGGAGCTGGATCCAGAGCCGGAGCCCGAGCTCGCGCCCGACGAGCTGCAGGACCCGTCGGTGCATGGGGTCCCCTGCCCGCTGCACGACGTAAGAAGGAGACAAGCCAACAACGCTGCCGCACTTCGCATAAGGACCTCCTCGATCGCCTTCAACCCCCGGCCGCGAGCACGAACGCGCACGCGGTGGTCGCGCTCCCACCGATGTTGACCGTTAAAAACTTCTTCGCGCCTTCGACCTGATAATCACCCGCCTTGCCCTCGACCTGCCTCGCCGCGTCGAGCGCCATCCGCACGCCCGAGGCGCCCACCGGGTGCCCGGCGCCGATGAGCCCGCCGGAGGGGTTCACCGCAAAACGCCCCTTCCCATCGATGCTCCCATCCTCGATGAGCCTCCATGCTTCGCCCGGATCGCACAGCCCGGGGATGTGATCGAGGATCACGTATTCGGTGATGGTGAAGCAGTCGTGCACCTCCGCGCCCGCGACGCCTTTGCCGTCGAGCCCGACCCCCGCGCGAAAATAAGCGTCCGCGACGGCGCGGCGGAGATGGGGAAAGAGGTGCGGGTCCTTGCGAGCGAGCTTTGCGTCGAGCGACAGCGCCGCTGTGCGATGGCCATACCCCTCGATCCGCGCCGTGCCGCCGAGGCTCCTCCCCGTCCGCTTCGCGTGCTCCATCGCGAACGACGGCGAGGCGAGCACCAGCGCCGCCGCGCCGTCCGTCACTTGGCTGCAATCGAGCCTGCGCAAACGACCCTCGATGACAGGGTTCTTTTGATCGTCGGTCCAACCCCCCAAAAAGGCGTCCGGCGAAAAGGCCCAACCGCGCGCCTGCGCGAGCGGGTTCTTGCGCGCGGCGGCCAAGTTGCGCTCCGCGATGGCCGTCAAATGCCGCCGATCGAGCCCCCACCGCGCCTCCACCTCATCGGCGATTTGCGCGAACTGATGAGGCCACAGATACCGAGCCTCGCGCGACTCGCCCGCGAGCGCCGCCGTGCCCATGTAACGAGCGGCCACGTCGCCGGCGACGTTGCGCTCCTGCTCGATGCCCACGACGAGCACACAATCGGCCTTCCCCGCGCCGATGTCGGCCATGGCCGCGAGGATGGCGACCGAGCCGGACGCGCACGCCGCCTCGTGCCGCGCCGCCGGGACCCCCGAGAGCCCGCTCCGCGCCGTGGCGGGCAGCGCCCCCATCTGGCCTTGACCCGAGAACAGCTCTCCAAACGCGTTGCCCACGTGGATCGCTTCGATCGCCTCGAGATCGAGGCTCGCCGCGGCGAGCGCGCCGTCGATGACCTCCCCCGTCAGGTCGACGATCGAGGCGCCCTCCCGCGCGAGGTTGCGAGCAAAATCGGAGTGAGCGCCGCCGAGCACGTAGACGGGATTCATGCCCTGACGGTATACGAGCCGAAGCTCGGTGTCACCCCCTCTGACTCTCTCTCGCGAGAGGGGTTGGGGGTGAGGGTTACGGCCTCACGAGGACCATGGTGCCGCCCTCGGGCAGCTCGGCGCCCGCCCAGCCCTCGGGGATCTCGGGCTCGGACCACGTCCAGATACGCCGCGCGTCGACGGGCGAGAGCGCGATGTTGTGGAACGTCTGCGCCTCTCCCAACCCATCTCCCCAATACGTGGCCATGAACGAGAAGCCGCCGTCGGTCTCCATGATCCACGGCACGTCCCCCACCTCGACGCCGCCCGAGACCTCTTTGGGATCGATCGGGTGAGAGACGTATTTGGCCTTGACCCGGAACGCGCCGCGCGGGGTCGCCGCGCTCGCCTGCGGGTCTTTGAGCATGTCTTTGCCGGTCGAGATCAACGTCGCATAAAGGGGCTTCGTCCCCTCGTACATCGTGAGCGTCTGGTTCGCCACGCTCACGTCGAGCCAGCGCTGCGACCCCTTGGCGAAGTCCGGGAACTTATGGCGCTTGACGATCACGACCAGGTCCTGCGCGCGGAGCCACTCACCGTCGCGCGTCTCTTCGAAGCGGACGCTGTCCACCGTGCGGAACTTGCCCGTGAGCGGGACCGCGGCGCGCTTGTCGACCTCATCGTCGTTCTTGTTCGCTTTGCCCTGCACCATCGAATACGTGTGCACGCCCTGCTTGTGGATGAACGCGAGGGGCAGCCCGACTTTGTCGAGATCGAGCCCGTGGAACGTGGTCCCGAGCGCGGGTTTGAGCCTGTCGGTCGGCACGATACGGCCGTCCGGCGTGATGCCGAATCGCCTGGGCGCGGCCCCCGCCTCGGACTTGAACGTGCCCGTGATCGCGAGCCCGCTGCCGCGCCTCATGGCACCTGCTTTGGGCTCTTGGTTGGCCCACCCGATGAAGGGCGGCGCCGCCTCCGCGGCGAAGCCGAAGAAGCTCAACGCAGAGCGCTTGTTGCCCTCGACCCCTTCGCCGTTCGCCGCCAGCACCGGGGGCCCCGTGGGCACGCCGCGCGCGTCGAGCGGAACGTCGTTGGCCGCGAGCCCGAGCGCGTCTTTGTCCTCGCCTCTGCCGATGACCTTCATCAAGTCGGGCTCGTTCGCCATCTGCTCGCCGGGCGTGGGGAGGCGCGAATAAATAGGCACGTTCTCGGCCTTGATCTTCGCGTAGCGGTAAGGCAGCGCGCGTGAGAGATCCGGTTGGGCCGGCGTCCCCACGGCGGTCACCATGTCGATGGTGGCCGCCTCGCCCGCGCACACGAAGCCCTTGGGCCGGACGACGTACCAGCCGAGGTCACAGCGCTTCTTGCTATAAGGCTCGTTCGACCGCGCGACCACCGCGCCCGCGGCGAGCTCCCCGAGCTTTTTGCCGTTCGCGGACGGCCTGTCATAAATAGGGACGTTGTGCTTGAGCGCGTAGAGCTTGGGCCCGTTCTCGGGAGGGGAGGGCACGTTGGGGATGGGCTCGTCGGTCGGCTCGGCGCGCGAGAGCGCGGGCGCGTCTTTGCTCCCCGTGCACGCGGGCACGAGCACGAGGGCTCCGGCGAGCGGGGCAAAGCGGGCAAGAGCGGTGGAGAGGGCCGCGCCGATGCTGGTGAAGAGCTTCTCGACCATGAGGGCGCCTGTGCCCCAGATGGTCAATCGGGGCCAAGTTTTTTTCGTTCGAGCGTCACGAAGGTGAGCCGCGGATCGACCCCGGGCCTCCGCTCGACCTCGTTAAACAAGCCTCGATCGAACGTAAAGAACGTGTCCGCCTGGGGTGAGAGCGCGATTTCGGTGAGGAGGACGCGCGTCGCGTACGGCAGCGCGAGCCGGTACATCTCGGCGCCCCCGATCACGCACGGATCCGGGTCGGTCGCGCGGGCGAGCGCGATCGCCGCCTCGATGGATGACACCACCTCTGCGCCGGGGAGCGCGAGCGAGCGATCGCGGCTCACGACGATGTTGCGGCGGCCGGGCAGCGCTGCGCCCGTCTCGTCCCACGTCCTCCGGCCCATGATGATCGCGTGGCCCCACGTGACCTGTTTGAAGAACGCGAGGTCCTCGGGCAGGTGCCACGGCAGCTTGCCGCCGAGGCCGAGGGCGCCATTTTGTGCGACCGCGAGGACGAGCGTGAGCGATGGTGTAGAGTAGGCGAGCATGGCGCAGTCACCGTACCGCAGACAGCCGGAGGAGGCATCGGCCCTCCGGCGTCATCACCGGCCGCTGCGCCGCGGGCTTTGCCTTCTTACGTTGCTCCTCACGTTGCCGTTCGCGTGGGTGCGGAGCGAATCGAGCTGCGCCGGCGGCCCCACCAAGGTGGTCTCCGGGTTTGATCTGATCGTCTCGCGCGAACAGCCCGAGACCGCCGCGATCGCGCTCATTTTGCTCGTAACGCCGCTCGGGCTCGGCTTCTTGGTGCACCGCGAGGCGAGCGCGATCCGCCGCGCGCTCGCGGACACCGTCGCCGCCCTGCTCTCGTTCATGGGCGCCGCGTTCCTCTATTTCCTCGCGCACCTCGAGCTCTTTTCGTACATCAAGGTCCTCACCGCGGGCTGGATCGGTTTCTTCATGACGGTTGGGATGGGGGTCGACGCCGCGCTGGAGGCGGGGCGCGGCGTCGCCGAGGTGGTCCGCCTGCGCCGGGCAAAAAAGGCCATCGCCTCCGTCGCGACGCTCTATGAGAACGAGCAAGACGTGAGGATTGAGGCCAAACCCTCTTCCCGGCCGCCGCCGCTCTACACCTTCGACGACGACGAGTCGAGCCAAGAGATCGAGGCGCAGGCGGAGCGCGAGGCCGCCTCGGATCACTCCCCTTCGAAGGCGCCGAGATCGTAGCCCGGGCCGAGCGGCCTCGGCGCGCCGTCGATGGCGAGGCTCGGAGGCGTGGTCATCGCCCCCATGAACGTGATCGCCGGGACGAAGGTGGATGTCCCCGCGTTCGCGAGCGGGCTGCCCGAGAGGAGGTGAAAGTCGTCCGCCGCCTCGTCCACGAACGACGGCGCCGCGCCCATGTTGTTCGCGCCGAGCGTGATCCCGGGGGCCTGCGCGATCATCCCGAGGCGGTTGTAATCGGCGACGATGAATTCGGCGATGGCGCCGCCTTGCAAGAGCGAGAGGTCCGATCCGCCGTTGTTCCAAAAGAGGTTGTTGTACGCGTGCGCGGTCGCGTCCTCGACGAAGAGCCCACCTCCTTGGTTGTCCGCGATGGTGTTGTTCACGACCGTCACATAGGTCCTGTCGCTCGCCCCGCCGCCGCTCGCGCGCCCGTCGGCGAGGACAGCCCCCATCCCCACGTTGCGCGCGACGACGTTGCCCGCGATGAAGGCGATGGCCGCCTCGTCGATGAAGATGCCTCCGCCCCCTTTGGGAGCGCTGTTGTTCACGACCCAGTTGCGCTCGACCCTGGCCGTGACGAGCGCGTTTTGGACAAAAATGCCGCCGCCGACCGCGTCGCCGCCGCCCGGCACGCCGAAGCCCTGATTGCCCGTCACCACGTTGTTCGCGATGATCGCGTTCATGCTGACCGCGATGCCCACGCCGTGCGGCGTGTCGTGGCGAAGGGTGTTGTCCTTGACCACGTTGCCGGTGATGACGGCGAGGGCGCCGCCGATCACCAAATCACCCGTCGACGGGTCGATCTCGTTCTGCTCGGACGAGGACGGCTCCTCCACGAAGATCCCTGCGCCGAGCCTGCCGCCGTGGTTCTCTTCGATCAGGTTGTTGGTGATGTGGAGATCGCTCGCGCTCACCAGGACGCCCGCGCCCTGATGGCCCGAGGCGCCGTCGATGCCGTTTTGGTAAATGTGGTTGTTGAGGATGTGGAGCGCGCGGCCCGCCGAATAGCCGGCCACGATCTCGATGCCGTGCGCGCCGCCGGTGATGCCGAATCCATCGACGGTGATCGCGCGCACGTTGCCGAAGGTGAGCGCCGCGGCCGAGACGTCGGGCGCTTGAAGGGTGCTCGGGTGAAGGGCGCAGTCCCGTACGCCATAGTCGCTCCCTGCGACGAAGCCGCCCGCGAGCGTGAAGGATCGGTTGTCGCTCGCGGTGTCCGCGTCGTTGCCCGCGTGCTCGTGATACGTGCCCTCCAAAACGCAGATCGTCCCCGCCTCGCCGTCGCCGATGGAGCCGATGGCGTCGCCGACGCGCTGGAACGGAGAGGCCTTGGTCCCGTTGCCGCCGTTCGGCGCGGAGGCGTCCACATAACGGAAGTGCGGGCCGCCCACCGCGCAGTCATAGAGCTCTGCGCAGCTCGGCCCAAAGCCGCCTGCGCCGCCCGCGCCCATACCGCCGCTCCCGCCGCTGCTCGATGAAGCGCCGGTGCCGGTCGTCGAGGCGCCCGAGCTCGAGCCCGGACCGGACGAGCCGCCCGGGCCGGACGAGCCGCCCGCGCCGCCGGAGCCGCCCGTCCCCGAGGGGGTGAAGGGCTCACCGGCGCAGGCGTAAAGAGCGAAGGAGAGGCCGATCGCCGTCGTGATTCGATATTTCATGGTGGTTTACTCCCGCGCTCCAAGGGTGTTGAACGAGGGCCGGTCGAGGGTCTTTTTGGTGGGCGGATCGATCTCGTAGAGGGGCACGAGCCCCGCGCCGACGCCCACCGGCAGCGGCGCCGCGGCGCCCTGGAGCGGGCCTCCCGAGAGGGGCTTGAAGGTGGTGAGATCGACCGGCGCGCCGGCCCCCGTGACGAGGTTCTCCACGCCGGTCACGTGGTGGGTGTCGTTGCCGCCGGCATACACGTATTGGGCGTCGTCGGTGACGGCGTTGCCGAAGCCCGGGAACATCTGGTTGTAGCCGGGGATGGCGGCGTCCCAACCGGTCATGATCCAGTTCTTGCCGAGGGTGAGCTTGTCCGCGCGGTAGCGGGTGAATTCGAAGTACGACGGCGCGGCGCCCGGCGTCTCGGGCCCGACGAAGATCACGTTGTCGTCGGCGACCACCTCAGGGTACGAGTCGAACGTGTTGTCGCGGAGCGGAGGGCCGCTGTTGCCCCAATACGGCCCTTGGTCCAAGAGGCGCACGATGGTCTTTTGGCTCGCGTCCGTGAGGCTCACGATCGTGTTGTGATAGAAGTAGAGCGTCCCCGGCCTGCGATCGTCTTGGGTGTTGTCGAACGAATAATGGACCAGGTTGGTGGCCGCGCCCGGGCCCTTGTTGTAGAGGATGTTGCCGTACGCGTACGTCGTTTGGTACGCGGCCCACGCCGCCGCCACGCGCTCGTCGTCGCCGGGGTGGATCTCGGTGGGGTTATTGGCCTTGAACTCCTCATAACGCCAGGGCAAGACCCACTCGGCGTGGTCCTCGACCTCGACCAAATCGAGGACGCGCGCGCCGCGCTCGAAGACGTTGTACCGGATCACGTCGCCCGCGACGCGCATCTTGAGCGTGTTGCCCGAGCCGCCGGGCCGCATGGGGCCGAAGACGTTGAACTGCACGGTGATGTCGATCCCTTGCACGTACGCCGTGTGGATCCCCTCTTCGCCGACGACGCCGTTGTCATGGAGGTAGTTGGCCTCGATGAGCACGTCGCGTGTGATCTGCGACTCGGGCACGCGGGCGAGCACGAAGAGGCCGTTGCCGCACCCGGAGATCTCGTTGCCTCGAATCACGATGTGGTCGCCTTCTTGGATACGAATGCACGCGGCGCCGGGCCGATACGACCTCACGCTCCCGTCGGTCGCGGTGTAGCTCAATACGTCGTTCGCGCCGCCGGGCGCGCCAAGCGTGTCCGAGACGTGGAGCCCCTCGATGTGGATGTGGGAAGCGCGGATGTCGTAATCGCGGTTCCAAATCGAGATGACGCCGAGATCCTCCATGCCGTTCGAGAGGTCGCCGAAGTCGATGTCGGGCCTCGTCGTGGCGCCGTCGCCGCTCACGCGCGGCAATTCGCCGTTCGGGCCGGGCACGCCGCAGAGCCGGATGGGCTGCTCTTCGGTGCCTTGGCCGCGGAGGAGCACCTTCTCGCGATAAGGCTCTTGCCGGTGGAACACGCGGACGGTGTCGCCCGGAGCGAGGTTGTTCCAATCCACCTCGGAGAGCGAGGCCACTTGAACGATGGACGGGCCGCTCTCCACCATGGGATTGCCGACCTGGATGTCGCGGCCTTGGCCTTTGTGGACGCAATCGACGGGCGTAGGCGGGATGGGCGCGCCGCCGGAGCCGCCGGAGCCCGTGGAGGCGCCCGATCCGGTGGAGCTCGTCGAGGCGCCGGAGCCGCCCGAGCCGGTCGCGCCGGAGCCGCCGGATCCCGTGGGGTTTTGCGCGCCGCCGCACGCCGAGAGGGCATGAGCGGACGTCATGAGGAGGAGGGTGGTGCCATAAAGAAGCCGAGAAGATCGCATGGCCGCGCCCCTTCGCACGGGGCGTGCCGAGGCTCGATCCGCCGATTCCCGGCGATTTTGCGCCTGCGCCGCGCCGCGCGCGAGACAAGGTGTATCGCTGCAAGACAAGGTGTCTCGCGCTTGCTAGGATGCCGCCCGCGATGCCCGCCTCCGTCCGCCCCGGTGATGTGATCGCGGGTAAATACCGCGTCGAGCGCGTGATCGGCGAAGGCGGCATGGGCGTCGTGGTGGCCGCGCGGCACCTCGTTTTGGGCGAGCGCGCGGCGATCAAGCTCCTCGGCGCGGAGCGGGATCAGAGCCCGCAGGCGAAGGCGCGGTTCCTCCGCGAGGGGCGCGCCGCGGCCAAGATCAAGAGCGAGCACGTCGCGCGCGTCTATGACGTGGGGGAGCTCGCGACGGGCGAGCCGTTCATCGTGATGGAGTATCTCCACGGGCGCGACGTGGGCGCGATGGTCCGGCAGGACGGGCCGCTCGACGCGCCGCGGGCGGTGGATCTGGTGCTCGAAGCGATGGAGGGGATCGCGGCGGCGCACGCGCGCGGGGTCATCCACCGCGACATCAAGCCTTCCAACCTGTTTATGACCAAAGGCCCCGACGGCGGCCCGCTCGTCAAGGTCATCGATTTTGGCATCTCCAAAGACACGGCCCCTCGGGGCGAGGCGAGCGGGGAGGCCGCGACGCGATCCGACGTGGCCATGGGCTCACCGCCGTACATGTCGCCCGAGCAAATGCGCTCCTCGCGCGACGTGGACGCGCGGACCGACGTTTGGTCGCTCGGCGCGGTGCTCACGTGTTTGATCACGGGTGAGCCTCCGTTCGCGGGCGGATCCATCCCTGAGGTCTATGAGGGCATCTTGAAGGGGCCGCCGTCGCTCCGCGATTGGTCACCGGATGTGCCCGAGGGGCTCGATCGGGTGATCGGGCGTTGTCTCGCGCGCGACGTGGACGAGCGATATCCCGACGTGACCGCGCTCGCCCGCGATCTCGCGCCGTTCGGCGGGCCGCTCGCGCCCGCGCGCGCCGAGCGCATCGCGAAGATCGCGAGCGCTCCTGCCGACGCGACGTTGGATGAAGAGGGAGGGGGCGAGGTGCTCGCGACGAGCGTTGGAGATGCGGAGTTGGGCACGGCGACCTCGGGCGGTCGGGAGCCCTCGTGGGGAGACGCCGCCCCCATCGCTCCTTCACGAACGCGCGATGCGCGTGACACGCAGGCGGCGCCGGGCGCGTCCATGCCCGCTCCGAGCGCAAACGCATCTCCGCCCTCGCGGGCGTGGGCAGCGTGGGTGGTGACCGGCGCGGCGGTCCTCGTCGCGCTCGTCATGGCCTTTCGGCGGGGGGCGCCGGAGCCTCAGCCTCTCTCAAGCGCGCGGACGGCGGCGAGCGCGGTTGAGGACAAGCCCTCTCCGAGCATCGTTGTCAGCGCGAGCGCGGCGGCGCCTCCGCTGCTCGCGTCATCGCCGAGCGCGAGCGCGCCTTTGGCACCTCCGGCGTCCGCGGTCGCCGCGAGCGCCGCAGCCGTCACGAGCGCCGCTCGGCCGCCCGCGGCGTCCAAAGGCATCTCCGCGCCCAAAGCCGGCGCGCCCGCGCCCGGCCCGTCGCCCGGCCCCAAAACGCCTCCGTCAAAGCCCGTCGATCCGTTGGCCGACCCCAATTGA
>CAYTJL010000280.1:0-11581 GCA_964437785.1 uncultured Polyangiaceae bacterium | reverse complement strand
ACTTACAGCCGCGCCCGCGGCTTGGTCTTGAAATATCCCTTGCTCGTCGGGGTGAAGCCGCGCGCCGCGAGCGCCGGCACCACGGGCGACTCCCCCGCAGGCCCACCGTCGATGTCCTCGATCAACAACGTCGCTCGCCGGCCCTCCTCCACGAGCGCCGCGAGCGCGCCCGCGAGCGCGCCTGGCAGAGCCTCCCGCTCGGCCTCGCCCTCGGGCCAAAACACGGTGAGGCTGCGCTCGTTCTTGGCGAGATAGCCAATCACCAAACCCCCCATGATCACCACCAGCGCGCCCGCCGCCCGCTGCGGCTTTTGACCATCTCCCGCCGGCGCGGGCCAAGGCAAGGTCGCGCCCCAAGGGCTCGCCGGGTCGGTCGCCGCCAAGACAACGGTCGTCTTTTCGAGCGGCATGTCGCGGAGCGCGCGCAAACGATCCACCACCTCCGGCAGCGCAAACTGCGCGGCGCCGAGCCCGGCGACGAAGTAACCGCGCCTCACCTGGCCCGCCTCCTCCATGGCCTTCAGCACCTCATAGATCGCCGCAAAGCCACCTGCCACACCTTCGCTCAACGCCACGTCGCGCGCGAGCACGCCATAACGCTCCAACAAGACACGCGCGATCGACGTGGATCGCTCGGTGAACGAAGCCGATCCAGAGCACCTCACGAGCGACCAACGCCCCTCGCTGCCCGGCGGCCCGCGCCGCTTGACGGGCGCGCGGAGCAGGCCGGGCCTCGGCCGCCGCCGCGCGCTCACGTCCTCTCCGGCAAAGAGCGATCGCAACGGAGCGAGCGTGTCGTTCGTCGCCTCGCCGGCCCACACCAAATCCCAAAGCGCTTTGAAGACGTCGCCCGAAAACGCGCCTGCTTCAGCCACGATCTCATCAAAGAAGATGGCGCCGCGCCGCTCGAGCGCGGCCCGCACCTTGGCGGCCATGTCGCCCTCGGCGCGGCGCGGCGGCGGCGCGAGCAAAGCCATCTCGCGAGGAGGCACGAGCACGATGCGTCCGTCGCTCCCGCCGATCGGCTCTACACCCATCCACGTGAGCTCGCCGGAGGCGCACATGCTGTCGAGATCCGAGGCGCGATAATGCGCCACACGCGCCGGCATCACGTCGGCGTCGAGCGCCGAGACCGCGATGGGCGCGCCGTGGAGCTGCTCAATCGCCGCGAGGATCGCCTCGGCCCCGCCGCGCTTTTTGCCGACGCCCTGCCACTCGATCAACAAACGACCGAGCGCCGCGGGCGCGACGGGCTCGACCTCTTTGCGCAGCTTGGCGAGGCTCCTCCGTTTGAGCGTCGCGAGCACGCCCGCGTCATAGAGCTTGGCGGCTTCGATGATCTTGCCCGCCGCGACGAGCCTCGCGATCGCCTCGCGCACGGGCGCGACGCCGATGCCGAGCCGCTGCGCCACGTCCTCGGCGAAGAAAGGCCCGTGCGTGCGCGCATAACGAGCCACCAAATCGCCGAGCGGATCGGCGCCCTCCATCCCGGTGAGCAGCGCCTTGGGCACCCACGGAGGCACCTTGACGCCGAGCGCGTCGCGGAGCCGAAAGGCATCTTCGACCACCGCAAAGCGCTCTTCCCCCGCGACGGTAACAGGCATGATCCGGCGCGCACGAACGAGCGCCTCCGCCCACGCCGCGACAGGCGCCTCGTCGGAGGCGCGAAGTCGGGCCTCGGCCTCGGTCAAATCACCGATCGCGCGCAGCAAATCATAGAGATCCTCCTCGCCCTCGATCCGCCGTACGCCGTCGAGCCGTTGGAGCGATCGCGCGACCTCTTCGATCACCAGCGGGTCGATCAGCTCGCCGAGATCGACCTCGCCGAGCAGCGCGCGCAGCTCGCCGCTGTCGACCGTGAGCGCCTGCGCGCGGCGCTCCGCGAGCGGCGCGTCCCCGTCGTAGAGGAAGCTCGCGACGTACGAGAACAAGAGCGACGACGCGAACGGCGAGGGCCTCCGCGAGTCGACCGTGACGACCTTCACCTCCTTGCGCTCGATCTGCGCCAAAAGCTCGGCCAAACCTGGCAAATCGAAGACGTCGCGCAGGCACTCGCGCGCGGTCTCGAGCACGATGGGGAACGAGCCCCAGCGCGACGCCGCCGCGAGCAGATCGGCCGCGCGCTTGCGCTGCGCCCAGAGCGGCGAGCGCTGGCCCGGCCTGCGCCGCGGGATCAGGAGCGCGCGGCCCGCGTTCTCGCGGAAGCGCGCCGCGAACACGGACGAGCTGCCGAGCGCGCGCGTCACCATGTCCTCGATCGCCTCCGAAGGCGGGAAAAACGGCTCGATCGGCGGCGGGTCAACGAGCGCGGGCATGCGGAAGACGAGGCCGTCGTCCGACCAGAGGCCCTCGATCTGCGCGTCGTAGATCTCGCGCAGCCGCACGAGCACCGCGGTGGACCAAGGCGCGTGAACGCGCGCGCCGAACGGCGACAGGATGCACACGCGCATGTCGCCGAGCTCGTCGCGGTAGCGCTCGATCACGATCGTGCGATCGCTCGGCACCTCGCCCGCCGCCGCGATCTGCGCGCCGATGTGGCTCACGAGCCGCGACGCCGTCTCGGCCGTGAGGCAGTGCCGCTCGCGGAGGCGCGCCTCGCCCGCGGCCGCGCTCTCGCTCGCCAGCGTGCGCGCGAGCGCGCCGATCGCGCGGCCCAGCTCGATGGGCCGGCCGGGCCTGTCGCCGCGCCAAAACGGCATCTTCCCCGGCTCGCCCGGCGCGGGGCTCACGAGCACGCGATCGTTCGTGATCTCTTCGATGCGCCACGACGACGCGCCGAGGAGGAACACCTCGCCGGGCTTGGACTCGAAGACCATCTCCTCGTCGAGCTCGCCGACGCGCACGCTCTTCTCCTCCGTGCCCGCGAGGTACACGCCGTAGAGCCCGCGATCCGGGATGGTCCCGCCGCTCGTCACCGCGAGCCGCTTCGCGCCGTCGCGCGCGCGGACCGCGCCCGTCTCGCGATCGAACACGATGCGCGGCTTGAGCTCGGCGAAGTCATCCGACGGATAACGGCCCGAGAGCATGTCGAGGACGCCGTCGAACGAGGAGCGTTGCAGCTCGAAGAAAGGCGCGCTCCTCCGCGCGAGGTCGTAGAGCTCGTCGGCCGTGACCTCGTCCATCGCCGCGGTCGCCACGATCTGCTGCGCGAGCACGTCGAGCGGGTTCTTGGGGCAGCGCGTGGCCTCGACCGCGCCCTTCAGCATCTCCTCGATCGCCGCCGCGGCAGCGAGCAAATCGCCTTGAAATTTAGGGAAAATAACCCCGCGCGAGACCTCGCCGACGCCGTGCCCCGCGCGCCCGA
Organism: uncultured Polyangiaceae bacterium; assembly: GCA_964437785.1. Classification (GTDB taxonomy): domain Bacteria; phylum Myxococcota_A; class Polyangia; order Polyangiales; family Polyangiaceae; genus CAYTJL01. The sequence goes on along the minus strand of CAYTJL010000280.1, from coordinate 8,277 downwards.
TCCGTTGCAGGCCCGACGCGATCGAGGGCGGCGCCTCGATCTGGATCACGAGATCCACCGCGCCGAGATCGAGCCCCAGCTCCAGCGACGACGTCGCGACGATCGCGCGGAGATCCCCGCGCTTGAGGCGATCTTCGATCGCCGCGCGCTGCTCCTTGGCGATCGATCCGTGGTGCGCGAGCGCGAGCTCCTCGCCCGCGACGTCGTTGATCGCCGCCGCGAGCCGCTCGGCGAGCCTGCGGCTGTTCACGAAGATCATCGTCGATCGGTGCGCGCGGATCAGCGCGGCGAGGCGCGGGTGGATCGAGGGCCAGATCGAGGGCGCCGCGGGCAGCTCCTTGCGCCCCTTGGATCGCGCCGCGGCGGCCAGCTCCTCGTCGCTCGGCGCGGGCAGCTCGACCCGGAGATCCCAGGCTTTCTTGGTGCCCGCGTCGACGATCGTGACCGGCCTCGGCATGGCCACGCCCCGGCGATCGATCACGCCTCCGCCGAGCAAACGCGCGGCCTCCTCGTGTGGGCGCTGCGTCGCCGAGAGGCCCACGCGCTGGAGCGGCGGCGCGGCGCGCGGGCGCAGCGCTTCGAGGCGCTCCAGCGACAGCGCGAGGTGCGCGCCGCGCTTGGTCGCGACCATCGTGTGGATCTCGTCCACGATCACGGTCTCGACCGACGCGAGCAGCGCGCGCGCGTTCGAGGTGAGGAGCAGGTACAAAGACTCGGGCGTGGTGATCAAAATATCCGGCGGCGTGCGCTGAATTCGCGCGCGCTCACGCGCCGGCGTGTCGCCCGATCGGAGCGCCACGAACGGCTCGTGGACCGGCCCGTCGCCCGCCTCCGCGGCGCGGAGGATGCCTGCGATGGGCGCGCGCAGGTTCTTCTCCACGTCGGTCGCGAGCGCCTTGAGCGGCGAGACGTAGAGCAGGCGGCACCGCGCGCTCGGCTTCGGCGGAGGCGCGAACATCAGCCGATCGATCGCCGCGAGGAAGGCCGCGAGCGTCTTGCCCGAGCCGGTGGGAGAGAGCAAAAGCAGCGACTCTCCGCGCTGGATCGCGGCCCAACCCATCTCCTGCGCGGGCGTGGGCGAAACAAAAGCGCCTTCGAACCACCTTCGAACGGGCGCGTGAAAGCCTTCGAGCACGGCGCGTAGGATACGTGCTAAATCGCCGCCCTCCATGACCTCGCGATCGCCGCTCGCCCCGATCTTCCTCACGGTCTTCGTCGACGTCTTGGGGCTGACGCTCGTTTTGCCGCTCTTGCCGCACTACGCGCTTCATTTTCAGGCGACGCCGCTCGTGGTCGGTCTGCTCACCGCGAGCTACGCCGCGTGCGGGCTCGTCTCGGGCCCCATCCTCGGCCGCATGTCCGATCGGGTCGGGCGCAAACCCGTTCTCCTCATCAGCCAAATCGGCACCTTCATCGGATTCTTGATCTTGGGCGGCGCCAACGCGCTTTGGATGCTCTTTTTGAGCCGCATCATCGATGGCGTCACGGCGGGCAACCTCACCATCGCGCAGGCGTACATCAGCGACGTGACCAAGCCCGAAGATCGGACCAAGTCGTTCGCGTTCATCGGTATCTCGTTTGGGATGGGCTTCCTGCTCGGGCCCGCGATCTCGGGCGTGCTCGCGCACCGCTTCGGGTACGGCGCGCCCGCGTGGGCCGCGGCTGCGCTCTCGTTCTCATCCATCGTGGCGACAGCGCTCTTCTTGCCCAACAAAGAAGAGCTCCGCGCCATCAAAGACAAGCTCGGCGCGCCGCCCTCGGTCATGGGCGGCCGATCGCTCTCGTTCGGGTCGTTCTTCCGGCGGAGGCTCCCTCGCCAAAGGCTCCTCCAATTCTTCGCCTTCACCACGTCGTTCTCGATCTTGATCGGCGGGCTCGCGCTCTACTTGAAGCAGCGTTTCTCGTTCGACGTCGAGAAGACGGGCTATGTGTTCGCGCTCTCGGGCCTCGTGGGAGCGATCGTGCAAGGCGGGCTCATCGGCAGGCTCGCGAAGAAGCTCGGCGAGGTCAAGCTCTCGCTCATCGGCTTCATCGCGCAGGCCTTGGGGATAGCGGCCGTGGGCCTCGTCTATAAACCGATGATGATGGTGCCTTTCATCTCGCTCGGGAGCTTTGGCACCGCGGTGCTCCGGCCCTGCCTCACCACGCTCATCACCAAGAGCGTCGGGCCCGAGGAGCAGGGCGGCGCGCTCGGCGTGAGCCAATCGCTCGGCGGCGTCTCGCAGATCGTGGGGCCCATCATCGCGGGCTTCCTCATCGAGCACAATCGTTTGGACATGTGGGGATATGCCTCTGCGCTCGTCGGCGCCATCGGAGCGGTGTTGATCCTCACCGGGGATCCGGCCGAAGAGGCGCCCGCCGCCGGCTCAACGGGACATCAGCCACAAAGTGAGTAACACGCCGATGCCCGCGAACAAGAGGGCATAGAGCACGAGCCCGACCACCTTATTGGCGCGCTTGGGCGGGAGCGGCGGCGCAGGTACGATGTCGACGAAGGGCGTGTTGGTGGGCCTCCCGCGCGCGGCGCCCGGGAGCTTCACCACACCTTGCTCCCGCTTCAACGTGTCTCCCGCGACAGGCACGCTCGGAGACTCACCCTCCGGCTCCGCGGATTGGAGCGTCGGCTCATCGGTGATGGCGTGCGCCATTTTGACCGGCCTCGCGCTCGGGAGCGTGGGAGTCAAGAGCAAGGCCCCTCCGCCGAGATCAACGCGGTTCGGCGCCGCGGTGGGAGCCTCGCGATCAACCACGTTGGCCGTCTCTTCATCGACGGTCGGTTCGGGGACGGTCACCTCGGGGACGGTCACAGGGAGGAAAGGCCCGTCGCCTTCGGGTGATCCTCCGCGCTTCGTGGGCTCGGCGGAGGTGGGCGCTCTCTTCGCGAGGAGGGGTCGCCTCGATGTGGTGACGTCGGGCATGCGGGTGAGCGCCTCGGTCGCGAAGGGAGGCGGCTCGCCCTCGCGCACCGCGCGCACGTCCTTTTGCATGGTCCTCGCGTCGGGATAGCGGCGCTCGCGATCGAGCTGGAGCGCGCGATCGACGATGAGGCAAAGGTCGCGCGGCGCTGTCTTCACGACCGACGCGAGCGGCGGCGCTTGGAGCTCGGCCATCATCAACGTGAGGTCGCCCTCGCTGTCGGCCTCGTGGATCCTGCGGGCCGCGAGCAGGCGAAACATGGTCGCGCCGAGCGCGAAGAGGTCGGCGCGCGCGTCGACCGATCGGCCGCGCACCTGCTCCGGCGCCATGTACGTGAGCGTGCCGATCGCCTGTCCCGTGCGGGTGATCGCGCGGATGCGGGTGTCGTCGCGCACGCGCGCGATGCCAAAATCGAGCACTTTGATGCGCCCGCTCGCCTCGACGAACAGGTTGTCGATCTTCACGTCGCGATGGATCACGCCCACGTCGTGCGCGGCGATGAGCACGTCGAGGACCTCGTCGGCGATGCGCAGGACCTCGCTCGCGTCGAGCGTGCCGAGGCGCTTCACGCGGGCGGAGAGGGGCTCTCCTTCGAGCAGCTCCATCACCAAGAACGGCGCGCCGTCCTCGGACACGTCGATGTCGCGGATCTCGACGGCGCCCGGGTGTTTGACGCGGTTGGCCGCGCGCGCCTCCTGCTCGAAGCGCGCGCGGACCTCGGCGGACTCGGCGATCTCCGGGTGCAGGATCTTGATCGCCTCGCGCCTTCCGATCTTGTGGGACGCGACGTACACGGCGGCCATACCGCCTACGCCGAGCAGCTTGTCGAGCGTCCACTTGTTGCGCAGCGTCGTCCCCAAGCGCCGCGCTGCCGAGTCCGTGAGGTCCATGCCCGGTGCGGCATCCTGCGCGCGGTCCTGTGCCCGGGTCAACGGCGGCGATTTGTCAGCGCGCGCGAGGACGGGCTAAAGAGCGTTGCGTGCCTCGGATCTCGCTCGTGACCATCGTGCTCTTCGCGTCTGTCGCCGGATGTCGTGATCGCGCGACCCCCGAGCGTGTCGCCGCGACCGAACCTCCTCCCTCATCCTCTCCGCCTGCGCTCGTCGCGACCGCGTCCTCTCCTTCTTCGGCGCCCGTCGCTTCGAGCGCGCCGGTGGTCACCTCGTCGAGCGCGCCTCCCGTCGCCGAGAAAAAGCCGCCTCTCGAGATGGTGTCGATCCCGGCTGGGATTTTCCTCATGGGCTCTCCCGTGGGCGCGAGCCCCGAGGAGCAGCCCATGCACGAGGTGATTGTGGCGGGGTTCGACCTCGACCGCACCGAGGTGACCGTGCGCGCGTATAGAGCGTGTTTGGCCTCGGGGGCGTGTCCAAAGCCCCATCAAGGAAACCCCTTTTGCAACGCTCCGGGCGACGAAGCGCGCGCGGATCACCCCATCAACTGCATTGATTGGGCGGCGGCCGGGGCGTATTGCAGGTCCGTGGGCAAGCGCCTCCCCACCGAGCGAGAGTGGGAGTACGCGGCGCGCGGCGGCGCGGAGCAGCGTCGTTATTCGTGGGGGGCCGAAGACCCGACGCCCGAGCGCTCTTGTTATTTGCACGTGGGCACCTGCAAGGTCGGGTCGTTCGCGCCGGGGGCGTTTGGGCTTCATGACGTCTCGGGCAACGTGTGGGAGTGGACGTCGAGCTGGTATGGCAATTATCCGCACGAGCCCAAAGACGGTCGTTACAAGATTTACCGGGGCGGGAGCTGGAGCCGCAGGTTCCCCAAGTGGCTTCAAAACGGCCTTCGGAATCGGTATCTCCCCGAGGAGTGGAGCGCCTCCGTCGGCGTGCGGTGCGCCCGCTCGCGGTCTCCGATCGAGTGCCCCGCTGACGCGGAGGCGAAGGACGGTGTCTGCGCGCGCGTCCGCGGCACGCCGCTCTGTCCGCCCGGGAACGCGTGGAACGGCGAGGGCTGCACGCCCGGCGGCGCAAAGCCGGTGAAGGGCGCCAAGGTGGACGACGGCGCCGCCCCGCCGCAACGCGCCGAGGAGCCGCCCAAGGTGCCTGCGGAGGAGCAGCCGATCACGATCACGCGCACGCCCGAGCACGACGGTGATTGCCAAGCCCATTGGCCCAAATCACCCAACGCATATCGCTTCTCGGGGGCGACGTTCCACAAGCGCAATGGGCCTTTGGGCCAGCGCGGGTGCACCCGGCGGGACATGGGCCAGACGTGGACGAGCGCGTGTTGCCCTCAATAGAGCGGCGCGCCCTCGACGTGGACGCCGAACAGCTCATCGAGGCCCGAGATCTCCTCGACGTACTGCTTCCATGAGTCGTCGCCGCGGCGCCGAAAGGCGAGCTCCCCGAGCTGCCCCTTCCAAATGACGATGCGCGCCCCCCTCGCGCGGAGCGCCGCGAGCCGCTCGTTCCGATAGACCACGACCGAGGAGTAGAAGAGGCCCTCCCGCTGCTTGAACATCCCTTGCTTCTCGATGTATTCGAACGCTCGATTGTTGCCGGCGATCTCGTCGACGCACGACATAAAGATGGTGGCCCGCTCGGGCCGATAGGCGGTCGCGGCGGCGCGGATGGAGAGCGCGAAGCGCCGCGCCTGGATGTCCCGATACGTGTAGCCGGGCGCGATACGGAGCGTCATTGTGCGATGTCCGCTCGCGCCGCCGAGCAGCTCCACGCGGACGACGTGATACGAAAGGAGGACAGCGCCCACGAGCGCGAACGAGCGCGCGTCGAGCGCGGCGTCGAGCAGGATCATGAGCGAAGGGGCGATAGGGAAGAGATACTCCGGCTCATGGGGCATGAAGACGAAGAGCGCGCAGTAGACCCCCACGTTGACGAGATGGAAGCGGAGGAGCGGCGCGCGGGCGAACGAGCGCCCCTCTTTGGTCCGGCGCCACAGCGAATGAGCGACGATGCCCGCGACGAGCACGGTTTGAAGCGCGCCGAAGAGCGTGAGCGCGTTGTACCCGACCATCATGAGCTTCGCGGAGGAGGAGAGCGCCATGTCCTTGAAGCCCGTGCGCAGCCCATAGGTCACGAGCACCGGCGAATACGCCGCCGTAGCGACGCCCCCCGCCGTGACCGCGAGCTTCGCGACGAGCGCAACGGAGCGGCGCTCCAGGTAAACGTGGGTGAGGACGGGCGCGATCATGAGCGCGCTGGTGGGCCGAAACCCGGCCGCGACACCGATGAGCGCGGCGCTCGTGAAGAGCCGCCCGCGCACCAAGGCGACGTAAGCCCACGTCAAAAACGACAGCGCGCCGAGGTAGTCGATCAACGAGGTAGCGTTTTTTATGAAGACGGGTAGGAACGCGAGCGTGACGAGCACGATGCGCGGATGCGTGAAGTGCCCTATCCGGCCGAGGTAGGCAAATGCCCCTAGGAGCGACAGCGCCGCGAAGAGAGAGGGGAGGTTTGCCACCCAATAAGGGCCGGCGTGCACGAATGGAGACGACCCGATTTCGAAGAGCGGGAAGCCCGAGGATCGCGAGATCTGATAGGTGTGCGTCGCAAAGAAGTGTTCGGCGACCTGCGCGACGGCCCATGTGTCCGAGTCGCTCCCATAACCTAGGTGTAGGAGAGGAATGGTCGCCGCGCACCACAAGGCGCAGAGGCCAATGAGGAAGCGATTGGACAGAGCCACCGGCTCTCCGCCGCGGAGCGTATCCGTCATTATCGTCAACGACCTCCTCCCGGATCGTCGGACGGTACCACGCATGGGGCGTAATTGTCAACGAGGCTATCCCCCCGAGGACGCCGGGCTCGCCGCGTCCACGTGCGCGATCAGCGGCTCTGTCGTTTCCTTGGAACGTCACTCGACGGACAGCCCGAGGAGCGATCTCCTGAGCATGTCGAGCGCCACCATGGCCGAGAGCTGCCGGACCTGATCGCGGCCGCCGGGCCAACGCACCTTGCGCACGAACGTTTTGTCGGGCGCGGCGAGCGCGATAAAGACCAGGCCGACCGGCTTCTCGGGCGTGCCCCCGCCCGGCCCCGCGACGCCCGTGATGGAGAGAGCATAGGTGGTGTTGGAGCGTGCTTTGGCGCCCTCGGCCATGGCCCTCGCGGTCGGCTCGCTCACGGCGCCGTGCTCGGCGAGCGCCGCCTCGGGCACGCCCAAGAGCTCGATTTTGGCGCGGTTCGAGTAGGTGATAAACCCTCTGTCGAAATACTCCGACGAGCCGGGGACGCGCGTCACCATCTCGCCCACCATCCCTCCGGTGCAGCTCTCGGCCGACGCGAGCGTGGCCTTGGCCTCGCGGAGCAGCGTGCCAATCACCTCTTCCATGGCCGCGCCGTCCGAGAACACGTGGGCTCCGATGCGCGCTTTGACCTCGGCGGACGCGCGATCGAGCGCCTCGCGCGCGGCCTCGACGTTCGCGCCCTTGGCCGTGAGCTTGATTTGAATCTCGGGAAAGTGCGCGCGAAACCCGAGCTTCACGCCCGGGAATCGCTCCTCGATGCCATGGAGCAATTGGTCGGTGGCCGACTCGGTGAGGCCGAACGATCGATGAACGCGCACGTCGAACACCGTCGGCTCCGGGCGCATCGCGTCGAGCCGCGGCACCACCTGCTCTTCGAACATCTTCTTCATCTCGCGCGGGACGCCGGGCATAAAGAAGAAGCGCGCCTTCCCGATCACCATCGTAAAGCCCGGCGCCGTGCCGATGGGGTTTTGGAGCACGTCCGCCGGCTCGGGGATCATCACCTGCTTCTTGTTGTTCTCGGGCATGGGCCGGTTGCGCGACCGAAACAGCCCTTCCATGTGCGCGAGCGAGGGCGCATCGAGCTTGAGAGGAGATGCCGTGATCTCGGCCGCGACCTCGGTGGTGAGATCGTCGACGGTGGGGCCGAGCCCGCCGGTGCAGAGGACCACATCGGCGCGGTCGCCGAGCTCGCGGAACGCCGCGCGCAACATGGCCCGATCGTCGCCGACGGTGGTGTGCCGGACGACCTCGAAGCCGAGCGCGCCCAACCGATCTGCCAAGAACGAAGCGTTGGTGTCGGTGATCATCCCGGTGAGGACCTCGTCACCGGTCGAGAGGATTTCGCAGCGGAGCATGGGCGCGCACCCTAGCACGAGGGTCCTCGCGACAGACCCCTTTGGGCGCCGCGCGCTCTTATGATGGAGACGTTCGAGGAACACGCGTACGCCGCGCCGTCATTCGAGGGCCCATGACCCGCGCTCATCTCACCTCCTCACGTTCGCTCCTCTGCTGCTCGGCCGTGGTGCTCGCCGCGACCGTCGCGTCGTGCGCCGGCGAAGCGCCGCCATCACCGGCTCCGCCTCCGCCGGTCGCGCCGCCGCCGGCGACCACGCTCGCGCTCACGCCTACGCCCGCGGTCTCCGCGGCGTGCC
>CAYTJL010000279.1:4841-11761 GCA_964437785.1 uncultured Polyangiaceae bacterium | reverse complement strand
ATCCACCACCCAGGGGTAGGTTACCTACGTGTTACTCACCCGTGCGCCGCTTTACTAGCATTGCTGCTTTCTCGCTCGACTTGCATGTGTTAAGCGCGCCGCTAACGTTCGTTCTGAGCCAGGATCAAACTCTCCAGTTAAATCCTGTTTGAGATGCTTTTTAGGCAGAGCCTACGTCGCACCTCGTGGGAGCGTTTTGCAGTTGCCTGCTCTGCTCCCGAGCATCCGATTCGGCTAAGATTCGGATGCGCTCGAACGTTGATCACAACGTTGGTTATCGTGTGATCGTGTTCGGTCGACGTGTTCGAGGTCAGTCCCGTGAAGGACCGCCTCGGGGACCCACGTCACTCGTCGACATACAACCCAGTTTTCAAGGACCGAGCCGGCTCTCTTTGGAGCCGGTACGTTGCCAGCCGCACCCAGGATGGATGACCACCACTGAACCGTCTGGCGCTCGCTCTGGAGCACGCGCCCATCCGGGCGTCTCTCCATCAGCGGGGCGGTGACTCTAGGTTCCCGCTTCCGCTTTGTCAACCGCTTTTTTCATCGTCCCTCACTTTTTTATTTCGCCCGGGCTTTCTTGCCGAATTTCTTCGGCTGGCCCGCATTCGCCTCGTACTCTCATCGAGCCGGCGAATGAGCAGCAGCCTTACGCTTTCGCGAAGACCGCTGCTGCGAACCACCCCCCCATCCGCGCTATCGCACGGTGCGCCTTTCGGCGCGAGGGTCGGATCCCTCACGGGACCCATGTGGTGCAGGGACGTTGCTGCTGCGCCCTCTCGTTTCGGGGCGCTGCAAGCGGCGTCGAGGGATGCGGAATCTACTCAGCCAGCCCGGCCTTTCAAGAGAAAAAAATAGGGGCCCCGCAATTTTTCAGAAAAAGCCTATTTTTGTAGGCGATTTGAACGAACAAAAACCGCGCGCGTGATCGTCGAGCGCGTGATCGTCGCAGAATAGAGCCGAAATTGGCTCGATTTCGATCGCCTCGCGGATCGCGATCGTCACGCGCGGGACGCCCCGACGACGACGACGCGACGAACGTGACGATCGTGTCGACGCGATGGCGGCATCACGACGATCGCGATCGACAGCCGAATTCAAGCGTCTCTCGCTCGTGCGTCCGCGGCGCTCGGAGCGCGAGGCGGGCGCGCTCGCGATCAGTCGACGTGCTCGTCGGCGAACCATCGACCGAGTCGCTCGCGCACGAGCATCATCTCGGCGCCGCTCGGGAGACGCACGCGAAAGCCTTTTTCCTTGGGCGCGAGGCCCACCACCGCGCCCATCACCTCGACGGGTTGGAAGCTCCCGCTCACGCGCACGCGCACCGGACGGCGTCGCTCCGTCTCGACGTCGACGTGACACCAGCGCGACGCGTCACGCGGCGGTGGCCACCCAGTCTCCGCGGAGACGCGCAGCGCGGCCTCATCGATCGCGCGGCTCGACGACGCGAACGCCGCTCGCGGGTGCAGCACGATCACGAGCGCGTAGCTCTCGGCGAGCTCGCGCACGACGTACGCGTGGCGCCGCGCGCGCACCGTGATCTGCCGGATGAGGCCGAACGATCGCGCGTCCGCGATCTCGGCCATCACGATTCGAAAATGTGCCGCCGCGATCTTCACCTCGAAGGGCTCGAGGAGCCCCGCGTAGTCGACGGTCTCGCCGTCGAAGTCGACGAGCGCCGCGGCCTTCGCGCCCGGCGTCGCGGCGATGAGGCGCTCCAAGATCGCGGTGAACGACGACGGCTCTTGATCGCGCGGCGCGCGCTCTCGCGGCACGCCGGATCGATCGGGACGACGACGCGCGGTGGCCGCCTTGCCAGCGCTCATCGAGGGACCCGCGATCGCGGAGGCCCGTCGCTCGCGGGGTCGACGCGGACGAGCGCGAGGAGCGCGTCCGCTCGTTCGGCGATCACGCGCCCGCGGCGGAGCTCCGCCCGCAGCGCGCTGTCCGCTGCGCGCGCGCGCTCGGCCAAGATCTCGTCGCGCAGCATCACGCGCCGCTCCTCCTCGGGGACGCGGTGCGCGGGCGTTCGTTCGAGGAGCATGATGACGTGCGCGCCGAACGGCGTGCGCGCGACGGGGCTCACGTCCCCGCGCGCGGCGAGGCTCGACGCCACCTTCGCGAACTCGGCGTCGAACGTCTGCCCGGTGAGCGCGACGGCGCGGCCGTCCTGCGCCATCGGCGCGAGCTCCTCGATGACGACCTCGAAGCTGCCGCGCTCGATCTTCGACGCGACCTCGCGGAACACCTCGGCGAGCGGATCCTTCGCGGTGTCGGGCGCCTTGTCGAAGAGCGAGGGGCGCGCGGGCGCGGGTAAGCTCGGGACGCGATCGGCGATCTTGACGACCTCGTCGCGGATCTTCTCCGCGACGACCGCCGCGCGCGCTCTGTCCTCCTTCGCGTCGCGATCCGAGAAGCGAACGACCGCGTGCACCACGCGGAAGCCCTCGGGCCTGTCGATCTCGAGCCAGTGGCGCTCGGTGATCGCGCGGACCTCGTCGCCCGTGATCGGCGCCTCGCGCGTGGCCTTCGTGACGCGGTGGAGGAGCGCGCGCGCGAGCACCGCGGAGATGCGCGCGCTCACCTCGGGATCACGATCGAGCCCGCGCGCCTCCGCCTCCGACGCGAGCAGCGCGTCGCGGATCAGCGCGTCGCGCGCCGCGATCGGCGTGACGTGCTGCGCCGCCGCGACGCGCGCCACGCTCTCACGCGCGATGGGGTGGCGGCCGACGTTAGCGATCGCGCCCGCGAGCGACGCGCGCGCGGGGGGCGGCGGCGCGCTCGTCGATCCGTCGCACGCGGCGAGGCCGATCGCGATCGCGATCACGCGCGCGCACGGGGACACCCTCACGCGGCTCCCCCGCGAGGCCGCAACATCTCGGTGGACGCGCGCAACGCGAGGGCGCCGATCGCGAGCAGGTAGATCGCCTTGAAGTCCTCGCGCGCGCCGAGCGCGTGGACGCCGAACGCGAACGCAGACGCCGCAGCGACGAGGAGGATGACCGCGAAGATGTCGAGGGCGCGCGCCACGGCGGGCAGTATATCAACGAAGCACGATGATCACTGCGCCCGCGATCGCCGCGGCGACGAGCAGGATGAGCGCCCGCGACGCCTCGGGGGTCAACCTGCGGCCCGACGACGATCGGGCCTTGCCCCGGCTGGTCGCCACGATCGCCGCCGCGCTGAGCACGAACACCGCCGAGACCGTCCCGACGGCCTGCGCCCAGAGCGCGCGATCGGGCTCACGCACGCGCCACGCGAGCACGAGATAGACGAGCGCGGCGAGCACGCCCGCGGCGGTGATGGGCCCCGAGAGCGGAGGCAAGCCCGATCGCGCGATGAGGAGCGGCGCGTCGGGATCGGGCGGCGGGCTCTCGGTCTTGGCTCCCCACCGCTCGCTCCACGAGAGCGCGAACACCCCCCACGCGATCGCGCCGAACGCGCCGCGCACGGGATCGAGCCGCGACGGGTGCAGCGCCGCGCTTCCCGTGAGCCACACGAGCGCCGCGAGCAGCGCGAAGAGCGAGATGCCCACGTGCCGGCCGAGGCGCGCGCGCGTCTTGCCGACGATGGGCCCCGCGACGCCGGCGCAGAGCGCCATGATCGCGAGCGCGCCCGCGCCGAACGATCCGCTCCGCGAGAACGCGACCGGCGCGACCGTCGTCGCCCACGCGAGCAGCGCCGCGGCGATCGTGGGCGGCGCGTTGCCGGAGGCGAGATCGAGGCCGATCCCCGCGGCGTCACCGCCCTTCTCGACGGGCACCGCGCCGGACGTCTCTTCGCGAAGATCGGATCGCTCGGCCGGCATCGATCCTCACGAGGTGGGGAGGCGCAGCGGCACGAGATCGCCGCCTTCGTCCGGCAGATCGCGCGCGACGTCGAGGCCGAGGCGCTGCCACAAACCTTTGTCGAAGAGATGGCTCGGCCGCACGTTGCCGAGCGCCGCGAGCATGTTGCGCCGCGCGCCCGGGTGCCTCGCGTCGAGATCGGCGAGCAGGCGCGCGATGGCCTTGCGCTGGAGGTTCTCCTGCGAGCCGCACAGATCGCACGGGATGATCGGGAAGGCGCGCTCCGTCGCGAACGCCGCGAGGTCGTCCTCGGCGCAGTAGATGAGGGGGCGGATCACGACGTTGTCGCCGTCGTCGGAGATGAGCTTGGGCGGCATCGCCTTCATCTGACCCGAGAAGACGAGGTTCAACATCAAGGTGGTGATCGCGTCGTCGCGGTGATGCCCGAGCGCGATCTTGGTGCAGCCCATCTCGCGCGCGAGCCGATAGAGGATGCCCCTGCGGAGGCGCGAGCACAGCGAGCAGTACGTCTTGCCCTCGGGGATCTTCTCCGTGACGATCGCGTACGTGTCCTCGTGCACCATGCGGAACGCGTGGCCGCCGCGCTCCATGTAGTCGGTGAGGAGATGGCCCGGGTAGCCCGGGTGACCCTGATCGATGTTGACCGCGACGATCGCGAAGCGAACAGGCGCGCGCCGCGCGAGATCGACGAGCAGCGCGTGCATCGCGTAGCTGTCCTTGCCGCCGGAGACCGCGCAGAGGATGCGATCGCCGTCGTCGATCATTTTGAAGTCGGTGATCGCCCGCGCCATGGCCTTCGCGAGCTTGGGGCCGACGCTCATGGAGGGTTCAGCGCGCTTCTTCGGGTCGGCAGCCCGGGGGGGTTTGGGGGGACCCCCTTCGGGTCCCTCCATCCTAGAAGCGGGCTCGTCGCTCATGACATCGACGCTCAGCGCTTGGCGAGGTCTTCGATGAGCTCGAGGTACGTGAGCACGCCGTGGCCCGTGCCGCCCTTGGCGAAGACGTTGTACGCCTTGCTCGCCATCGACGGGCCCGCGATGTCGACGTGCACCCACGGCACGTCGCCGATGAACTCGCGCAGGAAGAGCGCGGCCGTGATCGAGCCGCCCCATCGATCCGCGACGTGCTTGATGTCGGCCCAGTCGCTCTTCAGGCCCTCGCGGAGATCTTCGACGAGCGGCATCTGCCACATCGCTTCGCCCGCGTTCTTGGCCGCGCGCTTGACGCGATCGGCGATCTCGTCGCGGTTCGAATAATAGCCCGAGACCGTGGGCCCGAGCGCGACGACGCACGCTCCCGTGAGCGTCGCGTTGTCGAGGATGAAGTCGGGCTTCATGTCGCGCGCGTACGCGAGCGCGTCCGCGAGCACGAGGCGACCCTCGGCGTCGGTGTTGATGATCTCGACGCTCTTGCCGTCGTACGAGCCGAAGATGTCGCCCGGGCGATACGCGTTGCCGTCGGGCATGTTCTCGACGCAGCCGATGATGCCGTGCACCTCGACCGAAGGCTTGGTCGCGGCGACCGCGGCCATGAGCGCGATCACGTTGGCCGCGCCGCCCATGTCGCCCTTCATCTCTTCCATGCCCTGCGCGGGCTTGATGCAGATGCCGCCGGTGTCGAACGTGAGGCCCTTGCCCACGAAGATGAGCTTCTTCTTGGAGCCGCCCTTGGGCTTGTAGACCATGTGAACGAGGCGCGGCGCGCGCGCGCTGCCCTGCGCCACCGCGAGGAGGAGCTTCATGCCCTTCTTCTGGAGCGCGGGCTTGTCGAGCACGGTGTACGTGAGCCCGTTCGCCTTGCACGTCTCGACCGCCCGATCGGCGAGCGCCTCGGGGTGGAGCTCGTTCGGCGGCTCGTTGATGAGATCGCGCGCGATGCAAACGGCTTCGCCGACGCGCTGCCCGAGCGCCATGCCGTCGCGCTGCGCTTTGCTCGCTTTGCCCGCGACGATCAACGTCGCGTTCCCGAGCGTGATCTTGGGGATGCGATCGCCCGTGAGGTACTTGGTGAAGCGGTACGATCCGAGCACCACACCTTCCGCAGCGGCACGCTCCCCGGCGCCGGCCGCGCCTTCGAGCGAAGGCACGGCGACCGCGATCGAGCTCGCCTTGGCGCCGAGCGCGAAGCGCGCGCCCTTCGCGGCGAAGAGCCGGACGTCCGCGCTGGTGAGCGGGCCCTTGCCGAGCCCGAGGAGGAGCACGCGGCCGGGCTTCACCACGCCGTTCGTCACCAGATCGAGCTGCTGATCTTTTTTGCCGGTGAACTCGTCGCGCTGGACAGCCTTGGCCATCGCAGGATCGAGCGCCTTCGCGAGGTCGGCGAAGACGCCTTCCTTCAAGGAGGCTCCCTCGGGAACGCCGAGGATGAGGACATCGGCCGCGACGCTCAGCGGCTCGTTGGACGACAGGGAGAGCTTGATCGACATGCGGGCTCCTGGGGCGCTCCTTCAGGGCCGCGCATCTAAGCACGGCACCGCCCAGCCGTCGATATGCGTCCCCATCCGACGCAGCGCGCCGAACATTCCCCTCTTGCGCTTGTATAAGAGGGCGGGCTTATCCGTCGGAGGCGCGGGACGTCGCGGGCCGAGGCCGAGGCGCCATCGAGGTCGAGCTGCGCGAGCTTGGTTACGTGATGTCCTCGCGGCTCAAGGCACGTGCCTTGGCGGCCTCGCGGGGCGGGCTCATCGCCCTCGCGGCGTCCGACCTCTTGTCGTGAGCGCGGTTATTTCCCCGCGGGCTTCTTGGTGGTGAACGTGAGCGGCACCACGAGGGTGGCCAAACCACCTTGCGGCGGCTCGAACTTGGCTTTTTTGAGCTTGTCCGACGCGCAGTCCACCACGGCTTGGCTCAGCCCTTTGAGCTCCGACACGGCAACGTTCGTGACCTCGCCCGAGAGCCCCACCGAGGCGGTGAGCTTGACACTCCCCTCCTCGTCCGGGTTCGCCTTGAGCCCTTCTTTGTAACAAGCCTCGAACGCTTTGGACACCTCGCCCAGCACCTTGGCCGCGTTTGGCACCTTGCCGCTCGGCGGGCGGGAGGGGTCTTGCGCCGCGTTGTCGTTCCGCGCCGAGCCGACGGGCGGCGTGAGCGGCGGCGGCAAAGGGCTTTGCTG
>CAYTJL010000279.1:0-4741 GCA_964437785.1 uncultured Polyangiaceae bacterium | reverse complement strand
TTGCTGTGGATACCCTTGCTGCGGATACCCTTGCTGCGGATACCCTTGCTGCGGATACGCAGACTGCGCCGGCGCGCCGGGCATCACGCCGAGGGCGCCGGGTTGGTTGTTCTGCGAGACGTACACCGTCTCTTGAGGTGGCGCCGCGGGCGGCTTTGACGAACAAGCCACCAGAGCAAACGCGACGACGATGAGACGGGCCCTCGGCATGACGCGCGCACGCTACCACACCCCGCGGACGGGCGTCCATTGCGCGGCGAAGCGCGGGCTCTGGTATGCTCGGCGCGATGACCTTCGCCGATCTGCACAGGCACCTCGACGGCTCGATTCGCCCCTCGACGCTCGCCGATCTCGCGCGCGATAGGGGCGTCACCGTGCCTCCCGACGTGGCTTTTTTTCCGGGCATGGGCCTCGCCGCCGCGCTCAGCCGCTTTGCCTTCACCCTCTCTCTGCTCGAAGATCCGGCCACCGTGCGGCGCGTGGCGTCCGAGATGTGCGAGGACGCGGAGAGCGAAGGCACGACCACGCTCGAGATCCGCTTCGCGCCCCAGCTCCATAAAGGCGCTTCTCCCGAGGCGATCACCGACGCTGCGCTCGAAGGCATCGGGGGCCGCGCAGGGCTCCTCTTGTGCGGGCTCTACGGGGAGCCGCCGAGCGTGCTCGATCATCTCGTGACGATCGCCGCGAGCCGCCCGGGCGTGACGGGCATCGACCTCGCGGGCGGACCCTCCTCGGGGGATTCGTGGGCTCTCACCGATTATGCGCCTGCGTTCCTGCGGGCCGAATCGCTGGGCATCGGCCGCACGGTCCACGCGGGCGAGGGCCGGCCCCCGCGCGAGATCCGAGATGCGATTGAGCGCCTGCACGCGTTGCGGATCGGACACGGCACCACGTTGCTCGACGACCCATCGGTGCTCGATCTCGTGATCGCGCGCGGCGTCGTCATCGAGGCTTGCCCCACGAGCAACGTCCACACGGGCGTCATCGCGAAGGTCGCAGATCACCCGCTCCCCCGTTGGCTCGACCGCGGCGTCCGCGCGGTCGTTTGCACGGACAACACCCTTCTCTCCGCGGTCGACGCGCCCGAGGAGCACCGCCGCGCCCTCGCGATCCCGGGGATGACGGAGCAGAAGCTCCAGCGCGCCATCGAGACGGGGCACCGCTCCGCGTTCCGCCGCGGCAGGTGAGGAGTTGCGTGAAATAGGCTGTCATTGGCGCCCGGGGCGACCCGTGAAATCCTCGGGGCATGACCAACGTAGCTCCTCCTCCCAAAGACCCCAAAGAGCAGGCTTTTACCTCCTATAAGCGCGCCGTCGTCGAGGTCCTAAAGCGCCGCGGCATCCCGAGCTTTGGCCCGTTGCTCGACGTCACGGAGCTGGGCAAAGGGGGCTACGGCTTCGTCCTCCGCGGATATATCCACTTGCCCGAGCACCACCGCGAGCGCGTGCGGTGGCTCGTCGTCAAAGCACCCGTGATCCGTGACGACGATGCCCGCCCCATCAAGGTGGACCTCTATGCTCAGCGCGCGCGTTATTATGTCGACAACCAAGGCATCTTGGACGAGCACAAGACGCGCAAGCGCATCGGAGACATCCACGGCTTGGGGCCGATCGCGAAAAAGACGGTGCTCGACGCGAGCTTGGTGCTCGGGGCGCTCGATCCAGAGCTCCGCGATCAAATCTTCATGGAGGATGGCATCAAGTTGCTCGTGTTCGAGGTGCTCGACGAGCGCGTCGTGCACATGCCGCCGACCAGCCTCGCGAGCTTCGTCCGTAGACCCGTGGAGACCGCGCAGGCGCTGTTCAATTTTTGCGAGATCGCGCGCTCGGTCGGGAGCGCGCTCTTGGGCCTTCATGGAAAGTCTTGGATCCACCGGGACATCAAGCTCGCCAACGTGGTCGCGCAGATGGAAGACGGGCTGCTCCGATCTATCGAGATCATCGATTTGGGCACGGCGTGCAGGTTCGGAAAGAGGGACAAAAAGAAGGACGGCAATGAGGCCACGCGGCGCGACATCGGCCTCACCGCGGTTGGCACGGATCGCTATTACCGCCCAGCGCGCCTCGCCGCCCTCTCCTCGGGAAGCGCGAGCTTTACGCCGGTGAGCCCCGTCGACGAGGATGTCTATTCGTTTGGGCTGCTCCTCGCGCGGGTGCTCCTCGGCAGGCTCCCAAGCCGCGATCCCGACGCGCCCCCCGATAAAACCGCTCACCCCGACGCCCCTTATGCCGACGAGATCGAGCGGCGCGTGGCCGAGCTCGCCGCGCGCGAAGCCGGCGATCTGCCGCTCGGCGAAGAGCTGGGCGAGGCGTACAGCGTGGTCCACGATCTCTTGGTCCATGAGCACGTCAAGAGCGCGCCGCCCATCTCATCGCTCCTCCGCCGCGTCGAGCGGATCCGCATCGCGGCGCTCGGGGCGCTGTTGGGGAGGCGTTTTCGCGCGCACCAAGGCCCAAAGCTCATCCCTGAATTGTTGGCCTCGCTCGAGGTCTACATCGCCGCCGACGACGAGGACGCGTGGTGCACCCGTTATCTCTCAACCGATCTCGACGCGGCGAGGCGAGCGATCAAGCTGGATCCGCAGAGGGAAATCGACGTCGAGGCCGCGGTCGACATGCTCCGCAAAGGGTACGTGACGTTGGCGCGGCACGAGCTGGATCGCCTGCTCCAAGGCCGGCCGGGCAACCCCGACGCGGACGCGCAGGGGCTCCGCATTTACGTCGGCGTGCTCCTGCTCCGGGAGGGCGAGATCGCCAAAGGCCACGAGGTGCTCAATCGCTACGATCGAGAGAGTGAATGGGTCACGGGGCACAAAGACCTCGCCTTTTGGATTGACATCCTCCGCGCGCGGCTGAGCTTCCACACGAGCGGCGCGGCGGCGATCGGGCACCTCCAGACCAAGGACCTCAATCGCAGGCAAGGGGCCTGGCTCCTCGCGTTCGAGGTGCTCGTCAAGCTGCGCAGCAACGAGCCTATGAATCCCAAATGGTACGAAGATCATCTCCTCTCCGTGCGGAGCGCGACGTCGACGCCCGAGCTCTTGTTCGCGATGATGCAAGTCGCGCGGGCGCACGCGAAGGCGGGTGAGATGGTCAAGGCGCTCCGCTGGCTCCACGCGGGCATCAACGAGGCCGCGGCGCGGGAGCTCCCGGTCGAATATACGAGCATGCTGCTGCTCTCGGCGCGCATCGTGCTCGACCTCCGGCGAAGCGACAAATACGCGCCGGAGCGCGCCCAAATCGACGACATGGACGCGCTCTTCCAGACGGCCGAGCGGCTCGCCCTGCGCGCGGCGGAGCTGTTTGGGAGGCTCAATATCCCCGCGCACCGCGATTATGCCATTCGAACGGCGGGCGAGTGCGCGTGGGCGCGGGGGACGTTCACCGGATCGGCCGCGGCCGCGTCTTGGTATGAGCTCGCCGCGGCCAACACCGTCCTCTCCGGGCGGCGGCTCATGTGGGATCGCGTCGACGAGCCCCGCGGGCTCCGATCGCGATGGCCGTGGCTCCCCCGAGACCCGGGCACGAGCGAGGCGCAGCTCTATTACAACAGGTATGGTTGGGCCATCGAGAAGCTCTGGGGCACGGGCGGGCTCAGCATCGAGCTGCTCGAGGGCGACGCCCCGAAGCGCGGCACGATCATGGCCGAGCTGCTCACGGATCCGACGCTCCCTTCGCAGACCGGACACGTCCTCGTCGTCGGGTGCGGGACGGGGGGTGAGGTGCTGGATTTGGCTAAAATTTATAGAGGGGCCAAGGTACACGGCATCGACGTGTCGTCGTGGAGCATCGATAAAGCCCTCCACAACCTCATCGGGACCGGCTTCGCCGCGCGCTGCTCGTTCAAGCGCGTCGACCTGTTGAACGACGATCCCATCGACGCGAGCGGCGAGCTGGGCAAGGGCCCATGGAATCTCGTGATCATGCGCGAGACGCTGGCTCACGTGACGTTCAAACGCAGCTTCCTCAGCATCCTGCGCGGGCGCCTCGCGCCCGACACCCACGTGCGGATGACCGAGCTCGTGCAGCGAAGGCCTTCGGCGCCTTTGTATTGGCGCTCCGTCCTCCAGTGTATGGGGCTTACGAACCTCTCCTCGCTCGAAGGGCTCTGCGACGACGTTCACGAGGCGGGGTTCGAGCTCATCTCGGCTCCCAGCGACATGTCCGCGGATCTGGAGGCCTTCTTCGTCAACCGCTGGACGTGGTTCGACAAGAGCGATGATCCGGTCGCGGTCGCGCTCCGCAGCATGCCCCTCGTCAAACGGAGAATGACGATGGTGCTCGGCAAGCTCATCGACGCATGTGAAAAACGCTTGCTCGGCTGGGTGAAGCTCTCCGCGCGCACCGGCATGGAGCCCGCGGCGATCTCGACCCGAGCCCGCACGTCCTTCAACCCTTCCAGCATGCCCCCCCGCTGACAGCCCGTTGAATTCAACGGGCTGTCAAACGGATCTCATGGGCCTTTGGCCCACCGTGGGCGCGTCAAATCCCAGGGATGATGGGGATGAGGTCAATCAAACACGCGTCCGCCGCGCAGAAGTCGGTCTTGCACAGATCGACAGCACATGCGTTTGCGCCGCACGCCAGCGTAAAGCACCCTACGGCCGCGCCGCACGCCGCGCCGCCGCACGCGTCGGCCGCACACCCCTGCGCCGCGCAGCCCGCGGCGGCGCACGCGTCAGCACCCCACGCTTGGGCCGCACATCCGTTTGCGCCGCAGCCGTCCGCGCCGCACGCCGCCG
>CAYTJL010000278.1:0-11825 GCA_964437785.1 uncultured Polyangiaceae bacterium | reverse complement strand
CTTTGGACGCCTCTTTGGACGCCTCTTTGGACGCCTCTTTGGACGCCTCTTTGGACAAAGGCGGAGGCGCCTTTTGCGATGCCCCCTTGGAAGGCGGCGCCTTGTGCGGCGGCGCGGAGCCCTTGGAAGGCGCCCCTTTGGACGGCGGTGCCTTGGCCGAAGGGGGCGCCTTCTGCGGCGCGACTTTGGCGCTCGCCGCGCTCGCCGCGCTCGTCGCCCTTACGCTCTTGGCCTTCTCGTCGGCCTTCGAAGCGCGGGCCGACACCGGCGCCTTCGCACCCTTTTGCGCCTTGGCTGACCGCGCCGAGGCGGGCGCGGCCTCGGCCCGGAGCCTGGACTTGTGCGCCTTGACGGCCTTTTTGACCTTCTTGGGCGCGGCCGCGCGGACCTTGCGCTTGACCGGCTTGGGCCGCTTGGCGACCACCCGCTTCTTGAGCGCGCGCTTGCTCGCCGAGCCCACGCGCTTCTTCAGCGCCCGCTTGGGAGCCGCACGCTTGGGGGCCGCGCGCTTCTTCGCCGCACGCTTGATCTTGGCCTTCTTGGGCTTGGGCGCGGGCGCAGACCTACGCGCCTTGGCGGCGAGCTTCTTTTTGGGCTTACCGGCCGCGCGGGCGCCGGGGCGCGCGGCGCGGGCGGCTTTCGGGCGAGCCGGGGCCCGCTTCGCCTTTTTCTTCACGATTTTTCGAGTCTTCTTCGCCGCCATGGGCCTCTGTTCTCGTGGTGCGCCCCGCGAGCGCCCACACTGTACGCGCTGAGCGACCCGCGGCCCGAGCCTAACAATTTCGGAATTTCTTCGTCAACGGGTTGCTCACCCATCGTGACGAATTACGCGTCGATGTTGATCCCGAGCTTCTGTCTCACGGCGAAGTAGCCCTCGTCTACGCCGTAGAGCACGAGCTCCTTCACACGCTCCTTTTGCTGCACGGCGCTCGACGCCTCGTCCGCGGCCTTGATCATTTCGATCGCGAGCTCGAGGTCGTTGGCGACGATGAAGCCCGCGCGGTCCGCGGTGAGGTCGACCGCCGCGACCCACTTCTTGAGGTCGATCGCGCCCGCCTGGAGGAGCTTCGTGACCACGCTCGCGAGCAGATCGCGCGACGGGCCGACGATGGTCGGCTCGAGCACCGCGAGGTTCTCTTTGACCGGCCCCTCGAGCTCCTTGGCGATCGGGAAGGCCGGCGTGATGAGCTTGATCGCGGCGAAGAGCCACGCGCGCAGGCCCGTGCCCGTGGGCACGAGGTGCCGGAGGTAGAGGCCCGAGCGGTAATACGCGAGGTGGCGCGCGGCGATGAAGGCCGCGGCCTGCGTCGGGATGTCGGGGTTCAGCGCCGCGGCGCCGAGCACGATGCCGGGCGCGGGCAGGCAGTGCAGGAACGAGACGCCGCTGCCGTCGTTCGGGTTCTGGAAGGTGATGGGCGGGTCGGTCCCGAGCACGCTCGCCGCGTAGTAGATGGTCTGCGACATCGGGTACGGGTGGCGCTGGAGGTCGATCGCGTACGCGACCTGATAGCCGAGCGCCTCGAGCGGCTGCGCGTTCTTGCGGAGCACCGCGGGCTCGATGACGCTGAAGATCTGCGTGAGCAGCGGGTCGGCGTCGGGGTGGATGATGCTGTTCGCCCAGTCGTCGTCGCTGAGCCGCTCCTGCGCCGCGGCCGGCCCCTCGGCGCGCATCCGCTTGAAGAAGCGCTCCTCGTCGGGCTCCGCGAAGCTCAAGCACGTGAGCGCCTGGCAGAGGCACCACGCAGCGTCCGCGCGCTTCGCGTCGGTGTAGAGCTTGCGGAGCAGGCGGTACGGATCGGGCTTGTAGGGGTTGCGCTTGATGATGGGCTGCTGCGCGGCGACGGCCTTGTCGAGGTACTGCTCGGGGTCGCTCGCGTAGAGCTGCGCGAGGAGCTCGTTGCGCGCGTCGTTGTCGGGGTCGAGCGTCTGCGCGGCCTCGTAGGCGTCGATCGCGTCGCCCATCCAGCCGAGCTTGTCTTTGTAGAGCACGGCGAGCTTCTCGAAGGTCTCGAGCATCTTGGCCGTGTCGTTGCGCTCGGTCGCGCGCTCGAGCTCGACCTTGAGCAGCCGCTCCTTGCCCTCGTGATCGCCCTTGTCGCCGCGCAGCTCGATCGCCTCGGCGAGCGCGCGATCGAGGCTCGGATCGAGGTCGAGCACCTGATCGTAGAAGCCGAGCGCCTTGTCGACGTCGCCCATCTGCCGCGCGCTGACGATCGCGGCGGTGTGCAGGTACTTGGCCTTCTGCTTCTTGTCGTCGACCTTGGACGCGAGCTTGAGCACGACCTCGATGAGCTTGCCCCAGTCCTTCTCCTCGCTGTAGAGCTGCATCAGCTTGGTGAGGATCTTGCGGTCGTCGGGCCGCTCGTCGAGCGCGGCCACGTAGCTCTTCGCGGCGCGCGTGCGGTCGTTCATCTGCGTCGCGATCACGTCGCCGATCTCGAGCAGGAGGTTCATGCGCTCGTCGCCGCTCACCACGTCGAGGCGGCGGGTCTTGAGGCGCACGACCTCCTCCCAATCCTTCTTGGCCTCGTACACCTTGCAGAGCAGGTTGAGCGGCGCGGGCGACTCGGGCGCGAGGTCCGCGGCCTCGTTGAGCGGCGCGATCGCGCCGTCGGGGTCGCCCGCCTTGAGCTTGGCCTCGCCGAAGCAGAGCATCACCTCGGCCTTGTCGTCGGCGCGGAGCGTGTCGCCGAAGCGCTTGACGAGATCCTCGTAGAGCTCGGCCGCCTCCTTGGCGCGGCCGGCGTCGAGGTTGACGCGCGCGGCGCGCTGGATCGCCTCGGGGTTGTCGGGCGCGAGCGAGAGCAGCGTCTTGACGGTGCCGCTCGCCTTCTCGGCCGAGCCGCTCTTGCTGAGCGCGTCGACGTAGCGGATGAGCAGGGTCACGCCCTGATCCTTGGGCAGCGCGTCCACGCGGTTGGCGAGCGACTCGTACGCCTTCGACGCCTCGATGAAGCGCCCCGCCTCGAACGCGACGTCGCCGGTGATGAGCAGGCCGAGCATGCTCGTCGGATCGAGGTCGACGGCCTTGGTCGCGGCCTCCTTGGCGCGGTCGGTGTCCTTGAGCTTGTCGCGGAGGATCTGCGCCATCTCGCCGTAGAGGCGCGCCTTGGTGAGGTTGCCGTCGGCGACCTCGATGTCGCGGCTGATGAGCTCGACCGCGCTCGTCGCGTCGCCGCGGCCGAGGTACGCGGCGCGGAGCGACGCCGACGCGAGCGCGTTCTTGGGCTGCGCGTCGAGGGCCTTCTTGTAGCGCTCGATCGCGCCGTCTTTGTCGCCCTTGTCCTCGAGCATCTTCGCCGCGCGGATCCAGAGGTCCGCCTTGGCCTCGGGCTTGTCGGCCTTCTCGGCGAGCGACTCGATCGCGGAGAGCGCGGCGACCGAGTCGCCGGTCGCGGCGCGCACGTGGGCGAGCGACTCGAGCGCGCCGGCGTGGCCCGGATCGATCTCGAGCACGCGCTCGAACACGCCGCGCGCGCGCTCGGGCGAGCCCACCTGATCCATGAGCACGCGGCCGAGGGCGAGGAGCGTGTCGATGCGCTTCTTGTCGTCGGTCGTGATCTTGAGGTGCCGCTCGTAGAGCGCGACCACGTCCTCCCAGCGATCGAGCGCGCGGTAGAGGCGCACGAGCGAGGTGAGCGCGCCCTCGTGCGCGCCGTCGATCTTGAGGACGTTCTCCCACGCCTCGGCGGCCTTCGCGTGATCGAGGAACTCCTCGTCGTGGATGCCCGCGATGCGCTCGTAGAGCTTGATCTTCTGCCGCGGCGTCGCGCTGATGGTGATCTGCTTCTCGAGGTTCCCGAGCAGCTCTTTGTAGCGCCCCGTGCGGTTGTAGATGCGATCGAGCCCGCGGAGCGCGGTGAGGCTCTGCGCGTCGAGATCGAGCGCGGCCTCGTAGCGGCGCGTCGCCTCGGGCAGATCGTCGAGCCGATCTTCGTAGAGCTCGGCGAGCTTGCACGCGGCCTCGACCTTGGCCTCGCCGCGGAGCGCCTCGGTCCGGCGCTCCAGGATCTTGGCGTAGCCCGCGTAGTCCTCGATCTTTTGGTAGATGCGCGCGAGCGCGTCGGTCGCCTTCTGGTGGCCCGGATCCTCTTGGAAGATCTGCTCGAAGAGGTCGCGCGCGTGGCCGGGCTCGTTGAGCCGCGTCTCGTAGATGTCGGCGGCGTCGGCGCGCAGATCGCGCGCCTCGGCGGGCGTCGGCGCGCGGTCGGCGCGCGAGATGAGCACCTGCGCGAGCTCCTGCCACTGCTGCGCGCGGCGGTAGACCTGCGCGAGCCCTTCGAGCGCGGCGTCGTTCGCGGGCTCGACCGAGAGCACTGCTTGGAAGCACGGCAGGCCCAGATCCGGGCGCGCGATTTTATCGGAGTACCAGCGGCCGAGCCGGATGAAGAGCGAGACCTTGGCCTCGGTCGGCATGGGCTGGGTCGTCACTTGGCTCAGCTCTTGGAGCGCCTCGGCCCAGAGCTTCATGTCGCTGCCCGCCGCGCGCTCCAGGTCGATCGCGTGATCGTCCACGAGCGTGTCCTGCGCGAGCGCCTTGGCGAACGCGAAGGCCGCGTTCTCTTTGTCCTCGAGCTCGCGCAGGTAGATGTGCCCGATCTGGTTCAGCGCGCGCGCGCGCTCGGAGTGGCTCGCGCTCTTCTCGCTCTTCTGGAGGAGCATCTCGATGAGCTCCTCGTATTTGCCGAGCTGCTTGCGCAGCTCCTCGAGCGCCGTCGTCGCGATGTCGTCGTCGGCGTCGAGCTCGACGATCTGCTCGTAGACCGCCTCGGCCTTCTCGGCGTCCTTGACGTGCGACTCGTAGATGCGCGCGGCGCGGTAGAGCAGCGCCTTCTTGAACTCGGACTCCTTGATCTTGGCGACCTCGTCCTCGCCCGCCTCGACCTGATCGGCCGCGATTTGCAGGGCCTCGGCGACCTTGACCGGATCGGCGCCGAGCTCGATGGTGCTCTCGACCGCGAGCGCGGCTTGCCCGTCGGACGGGTCGGCGAGGAGCAGATCGACGCGCTCGTTGAGCTCGTCGTCGGAGATGCCCTTCTTCGCGTCTTTGCCCTCTTTGGGGCCCTCCTTGGACTTGGCGGGCTCGAGCGTGTCGAGGAGCGATCGCGCGTCTTTGGGCCGCGCGCCCGGGGTCTTCTGGAGGAGCTTCAGGACGAGGTCGTCGAGGTCCTTGGTGACCCAGCCGCGCGGCGCGCCCGCGCTCGGCGCGGGGGGATCTTTGGAGATGTGCGCGATGGCGAGATCGAGCGCGGTGTCGCCGGTGAAGGGCGGCTTGCCCGAGAGCACCTCGAAGAAGAGCACGCCGAACGCGTACAGATCGGCCGCCGCGTCCGCGTATTTGCCGCGAACCTGCTCGGGCGCGACCGTCTTGAGGAGCCCGGGGCTGCCCCACAGCGCCCCGCCGTTGACGAGCCTGTCGCCGCCGGGATCGACGAGCACCGCGCGCGGCGCGCCGCCCTCGCCGCGGCCCACCACGACGTTCTCGAGCTTGACCGCGCCGTGCGAGAGCCCCGCGTCGTGCAGCGCCGCGAGCGCGCCGACGACGCCGCGCAGGATGCTCCGCGCCTCGTTGATGTGCAGCGGGCCGGTGCGCGCGATGCGCGCCGAGAGCGGCTGGCCGTCGATCGCGTTGTACGCGACCCACATGCGGCCCGCGGTGATGCCCGACTCGAGCCCGTCGGCGAGGTTCTCGTGCTTGACCTTGGCGGCGAGGCGCACCCGCGTGAAGAAGCGGCGCGCGGCGCGGGCGTCGCGGCTCGCGTCGCGGCGGAGCACGCGGAGCGTCGCGTCCTTGCCGTCTTTGGTGGCGGCGTAGACGAACGCGCGCGGACCTTCGCCGAGCTTCTTGACGATCGTGAACGCGCCGAACGTCTCGCCCGCCTTGAGCTCCTCGGGGATCGCGACGCCCTTTTGGCCGAGCTCCTTGAGGCGCGCGTCGATCTCGGTGCGCGACGCGAGCACCGCGTCGAGCAGCGCCTCGACGGCGTCGAGCTCCACGCAGCGATCGAAGAGCGCCCTCGCGAAGGAGGCCCGCGAGGCGGTGCCGCCCACCTCGTCCGGCGGCAGACCCAGGAGGTCGGCCGACAGGGCCATCATTTCTTCGAGTGAGAACAGGCGCTCCAGCTCGCCTCGGACGATCTCGATGGACATTCGTGTCTCCTCGGAGCCTTTTGAAGCCTTTGAAAAGCCTTTGAGAAAGGCCGGCGCCGCGCGTGGGGCGCCAAGGCGGGCGCATGGTAGCGGAGCGGGCCTCGCTTCGCGATGCCCAATACCGGACGACCTCCGAAAAACTTGTCCCGGCCCGGCGAGCCGTGGGATGCGAGACCACGATGAGCCGCTTCACACGACTCTTCGAGCGGGTCCTGCCGCTCACCATCCTCGCCATGGCGATCATCGGCGCGCCGGTGATGATCTTGTCGCCGCAGGGTTTGCCGAGGCTCAAGGGCCTTCAAAAAGAGCTGCACGACGTGGACGAGGAGAACGCCGAGCTGCGCCGCGAGATCGACGCGCTGCGCGGCCGGGTCACGCGCCTGCGCGACGATCCCCGGGCGGTCGAGCAGATCGCGCGGGACAAGCTCGGGCTCGTGCGCAAGAGCGAGGTCGTGTTCCAGTTTCAGGCGCGGCGCTGATCCCGCCGCGCCCGCGATGACCGCCGCGCGACCGCGATCCCGAGCGCGACGGCCGCGAGGGCGAGCGCGCTCGCGAGCCCTTGGCTCTCTTCGATCGCGCAGCCGCAGCCCTTCGCGCCGCCGCCGTCGCCGCCGCTCCCGCCGGAGCCCCCGGAGCCGCTCGCCGCGCCGCCGGATCCGCCGCTGCCCCCGCCTCCGCCGAGCCCTCCGTCGGGCGGCGGCTCGCCCTCCGAGCTCGCGAGGATGCTCGAACAGTCGGGATCCGCAGGGTAGTCGATGAGCCCGTCGCCCTCGTCGTCGAGGCCGTCGTCGCAGTCGCGCGGCTCACCGCCGAACGCGGCGTTGTTCGCGACGGCCTTGGTGACGAGATCCATCACGGGCTTCTTGGTGTAGCCGAGCGGCGGTGATCCGTCGGCCACGCCGAAGCCCCACGTGTAGCCGGAGCCGGGGACGTCGAAGGCCTCGTAGAAGATCGTCGCGGTCCACCACGGCCGGGGGAGCATCGCTTCGAGCACGTGCCGCATGAAGCGTGTCTGCTCCTCCAGCGCGGCGGCGTCGCCGATCGCGGCCTCGCGCCCTGTCTCGGTGAGCCAAAACGGCTTGTTGACGCCGTGTTTTTGCATCACCTCGCGGTACGAGAGCGGGCCCTCGAACACGATGAGATCGCCCGATTTGAGCACGCGGTGGGCCTCCAGCTTCTGGAAGAAGTTGTCCGCGGTCGACGTGACCTCGTCGGGGAAGCCCGCGTAGATGTGGCCGCTCACGATGTCGATCGCGTCTTTGTTCGCGGCGAGCGTCGCGTCCATCCACACGTCGTATTGCCCGCCCACGGACGCGAGCCCCGGCGCCACGACCTTGCACGAGGGGCACGCGGCGTGGACCGCGGCGGCGCCCGGCCCGAGGACGACGGTGTTGTAGTCGGCGGGCGTGCCCTCGAAGAACACGTCGAGGTTGGGCTCGTTCCACAGCTCGTAGTGCGTGACGCGGCCTTGAAAATGGTTCACCGCCGCGGTGACGAACGCCTCGTACGCGCCCGGGACCGGCACGTCGTTGAGCGAGCCGTCGCCCTTGCCGTCGCCGGCCGAGGCCCACGCGGGCGTGTAGCCGATCACGGCCAAGACCGAGAGGCCGCGGGCGATCGCGTTGTCGACGATCGTGTCGAAGAGGCCGAAGCTCAGCATGCCGGGCGCGGGCTCGGCGTCGAGCCAGTTCAGATCGATGCGGACCCAGCCGAGCGAAGCGTCGCGCGTGATGTCGAGGCCGACGTCGGTCGACTGGTGCACGTTGAGGCCGAGCGCGCGGGGCTGGGCCGAGGCGTCGATCGACGTGGTCGCGATCGCGAGCGTGATCGCGGAGAGGCAGGCGGCGAGAGGAGCGCGCATGCGGCCATGGTATCCCCGCCCCTCGCGTCAGCGGCCGCCGAGCGCGGGCAGCACGACCTTTTGCAGCACCTTCGGCAAGAGGTGGAGCGCGGCGCAGTGCGCGTCGCGATCGGCGCCGCGGTAGCCGCGGATCGAGAGCTTTCCCTCGTCGTACGAGCGGTAGAGCGCCTCGCCGAAGACAGCGTCGAGCTCGGTCGGGCGCGCGCCGAGCTCGCGCAAGAGGAACGACGCGACCTCGCTCGTCGACGCGTACGTGGGCGTCTGGATGTCGGTGAAGACGAGGTGGAGCAAAAAATTCCCGCGCGCGGCCTCGCGCGCGAGGTCGGTGTAGAGCGCGAGCTGCCCGTGCTCGAGCGCGCGCTTGCCAGGCAAATACCCGGCGTAGAGCGAGTCGAGCAGCACGACCGCGCTCACCCGCTCGCGCCGCTTCGCGAGCACCTGGCCGACGGCGCCGTACCCCGCGCTCCACGACGAGAGCACGATGGTCTTGGCCCGCGCTCCGGCCATCGTGTTGACCGCCGCGACCTCGCGCTCGACCGACGCGACGAGCTTGTCGAAGCTGCCCTCTTCGCTCATCGCGCGCTCGTACGCCGCCGAGCCCACGCCCGCGTCGACGCTCGCGATCACGAGCGGGAAGCCCTCGGGCGCGAGCATGCGGCGCACCGGCTCCCCGCCGTGAAAATGCAGGAGCAGCGCGAACGACCCGTCCGCGTCGAGCCCTCGCCCCGGCGCGACGAGCGCGCGCCCGAGCGGGAGCCTGCGCGCGCTCTCGTAGTCGCCGAAGCCGCGATCTTCGAAGTGGCAGCCCGTGGATCGCTCGTTGTCGCTTGGCAGCTCGTAGAGCCCGCGCGGCGGCGCCCCGCTCGGGAGCGGCGGCGGCATGCGCGCGGCGGGCTTGCTCGTCTTCGCGTTGGCGGGCTCGATCGGCGCCGGATCACGCCGCGCGATCGAGGCGCCCGCGAGCACGACGATCGCGCTCACGAGGAGCACGGCGGCGTTCGTGATCTTCGGCCGGGACGCGCGCGGATCCTCGCGCGAATCTCCGCTCAAAATCCGGGGTTCTTGACCGTCGGGACCCACTGCGTGGACACGGGCTTGATGGGCTTTCCGGGGCCGGGATCAGCGCTTGGTGCGGGCTTGTCTTTGTCGGTGGCCTTGGCCACTTGCCCGGCGCCCTTCTTGGTCTTCGCGTCGTCGTCGGCGTTGGGGAGCGACGCGATGTTGAGCGCGGACGCGGAGGGCGTGGCGGACGGAGCGTCGGCGACGGCGCTCGGCGTGGGCACGGGCGAAGGCGCAGGCGCTGCTGTCGCTGTTTGGGTCGGAGGCGCGGCGGCCGAGCCGCTCGAATTGTTCGACGATCGCAGCGCAACGAACCCGATCAAGAGCCCCACGGCCACCACGAGCGCGGCGACGATGAGCCCGCCGCGGCGCTTCTTCTGCGGCGGCTCCATCGCGCTCGCCGCGGGCGCCATCACCGGCTGATCCGTCGTGCCGAGCGGCTCTGCCGCCGTGGGCGACGAGGGGACGCTCGTGGGCGCGCCTGTAACTGAAGAGGGCGACATGCGCTCGGGGAGGAGCTCCTCTTTGACGCCCGTGTTGAGCTGCGTGAGCACGATCTCGGAGACCGCCTCGTGCACCTGCGGCTTGATCACGGCCACCGGGTGCGTGCCGGTCGCGAAGCGCTCGTCCGCTTGGCGCACGGCCTCGCGGATCTCGGCGCGGCGCTTGGCGCCGCGATCGCCGAGGATGGTGCGCACGTAGCCGCCGATGTCGTCCTCGGCGACGCCCATCGACGCGAGCGCGCGCTCGAGCGCGACGGCCAGCTCGGACATGGTTTGGTAGCGCTTGTCCGGGTCTTTTTGCAGGCACTTGACGAGCACCTGCTCGAGCTCGGCGGGGAAGCTCGGCGTCTTCACGCGCGGCGGCAAGAGCGGCCGCGAGATGATGTTGCGCATGGTGACGAGATCGTTCTCGCCGAGGAAGGGATGGAGCCCGGTCGTGAGCTTGTAGAGCACGATCCCCATCGCGAAGATGTCGGTGCGCCGGTCGACGTTGCTGCCGCGCGCCTGCTCGGGCGACATGTACGGGACCTTGCCCTTGAGCTGGCCCGCCGTGGTCTCGCCGCTCGCGCGGCCGACCGCCTTGGCGACGCCGAAGTCGACGAGCTTCACGATGCCGTCGTACGTGACGAGGATGTTCTGCGGGGAGACGTCGCGGTGGACGAGCTGGAGCGGGACCTCGTTCTCGTCTTTGAGCTCGTGCGCCGCGTGGAGGCCCGCGCACGCTTGCATCGCGATGCGCGTCGCGACGCGCAGCGGCGTCTGCGACTGGTTCTTCTTCGCGACCTTCTGGATGATGCTCAGGGCCTCGCCGTCGACCCACTCCATCACCAGGTAGATGATGTCGTCCTGCTCGCCGAGGTCGAGGATCTCGGCCACGTTCGGGTGGTGGATCTTCGCGGCCAGCGCGGCCTCGTCGAGGAACATCTTCTCGAACTGCTCGTCCTCGGACAGGGCGGGCAGCATCGTCTTGATCGCGACCGTCTTTTGAAACCCGCGCGACCCTTTTTGGCGCGCAGCCCAAACCGTCGCCATGCCTCCCTGCGCGATGGGGAGCAGGAGCTCGTATCGGCCGAGCACCATCCCAGGGACCAACTTCTCGTTCGTGCTCATCAGGCTTCGCGCTTTCCCGGGTCGCGCCGTGCTCGACCGCCCGCCGGGCCTACACGACCGCGGACGTTCGAGACGGCGACGAACAGCCGAAGCTTATCACTGTTTGTGCGTATTGAAACGGGGATGACGCGACCTTGTCATGGCCTTCACGCGTCTTGAAGACCCGGTCCCCCCAAACCGCAACCCGAGGGGGTATGGGGGAACCTTTCAGGTTCCCCCATCAAGAACCGGCGGGAACTGGCCCGAAGAGCTTCTCGTAGACCTTGCTGAGACGATCGCGCGCCTCGGGCGTGAAGCCGTTGACCTGATAAGGCCAGCGCGCGCCGTCCATCATCGCTTGGTTGCACGTGAACGAGACGAGCAGCTCGACCGGCGGCGCGTTGGGCCGCTGGAGCACCACGCCCATGCCGGGCGTGAAGCAGTTGCCCCGGTTGGCGTTGAAGTTGGACTCGTGGCCGAACACGTCGATGATCTCGTCCTTGAGGCGGTCATCGCTGAGCGGCATGGCCCCGCCCACGGCGTAGCCCTTGAACTGCTGCTGCTGCGGCTGTTGCTGGGGCTGCTGCCCGGGGATCATGCCGCCGAGGCCGGGGATCATGCCGCCCATGCCTTGCAGCACCTGCTGCCCCGCTTGTTGCCATTCTTGCGGGATGGGGAGCCCCGGGATGCCCGGAACACCGGGGATGCCCGCCGCTTGTTGCGGTTGCGGTTGGCTCAGGCGAAGGACCGTCATTTGGTTCCTGTCGACCTGATCGAAGGGCGGAGACAACGTCGCGCACCCGAAGAGGAGGGGGAGAGCGAGAGTGAGACCAGCGAGGGTTTGGGTCTTCATGGCTGCCTGTATGGACGACCATCTAACACGCTTCCTACGAAAAATGAAACGCGCTGCGCGCCAAGAGCGTGCTCTCTTTGCCCTGCCTTCCGCGGCTCCCGAGGGGGCTCGATCTCGGTGACCTAGCCAAATTCGGACATCGTCGGAGCTTCGCGCTCCGGATTGAAGCTTCGTTCCCCGACCGGAAGGTCTCGCGCTCCGGCGCGAAGCTTCGTTTTTCACCGGAGAAACTTCGTTTTTCGCCCCGCCGCCTTCGTTCCCCTCGCCGGGACCCTCGCCTCGCGAAGGGACCAAAATCCGGCGCAAAATT
>CAYTJL010000277.1:0-11849 GCA_964437785.1 uncultured Polyangiaceae bacterium | reverse complement strand
TTCTACGTGCTCGGGCCGCTCGTCACCGACATCGCGCCCGGCTACGACCACATCACGAGCGCGATCGGCGCGACCATGGCCGGCTACGCGGGCGCCGCGATGCTCTGCTACGTCACGCCCAAAGAGCACCTCGGCCTGCCCGACAAAGAGGACGTCAAGCAGGGCCTCATCGCGTACAAGATCGCGGCGCACGCGGCCGACGTCGCGCGCAAGCGGCCCGGCGCGCGCGACCGCGACGACGCGCTCAGCCGCGCGCGCTACGCGTTCGACTGGAAGAAGCAGTTCGAGCTGTCGCTCGATCCCGAGACCGCGCGCTCCATGCACGACGCGACCTTGCCCGAGGACTACTTCAAGACAGCCGAATTCTGCTCGATGTGCGGCCCGCGCTTCTGCTCGATGCACATCAACCGCGCGGTCGAGGAGCACAACAAGAAGACCGAAAAGGCCGAGATCGAGGCGCGCACCACGCCCGAAGGCAAGCGCGCGCTCCCGCTCCACACGCCTTCTTGAAGGGCATGCGCGCGCGCCTGCTCACGATCACCGGAGCTCTCGCGCTCCTCGCCGCGTGCAGCGCGCCGCCTGTCCCGCCGCCCGCCGATCCTCCTCCGCCGCAAGCCTCCGCGTCCTCGCCGCCCGCGCGACCGCCGAGCCCGAGGCTCTCGGATCCGCGCTGGATCCGCGCACAAGACGACGATCCGTTGGAGCGCGCGAGGCTCGCGAACGAGATCGGCGCGAGCGAGCTCATCGCCGCGCTCGACGACGGCGGCGCGATCGAAGAGGTCGCGCTCGGCGCGCTCCCGTTCGCGGACGACGCCGAGATCGCGCTCGATCCGCTCGCGCGCATCGCGTCGAGCGACCCTGCGCGACGCGCGCGCGCGCTCGCGGCGATCCTCGCGGTCGCGGGCAAACCAAGGCGAAGCCGCGAGGCGCTCGACCCCGACGGGGCCAAGCGCGCCGCCGCCGCCGTGATCGCGATCGCGCGTGACGTCACGATCCCGGCCGATGATCGCGCCCTCGCCATCTCGGCCGCGCGCGCGCTCGTCGCGCACGGGTACGGCGACCCGTCGCAGATCCCTTCGGATCTCGATCCAAAAGAGTGATTCAACACCTCGACGCGCGCGCGGGTTCAGGGTAGGCTCGGGTTCTCCTTCGTTAGACATCGAGCGCCCTTGGAGCCACGCATGATGCGACTCAAGAAGCCCGGCCTGCACCTCCTGCTCGGTGCTGCGCTCGTGCTCGGAGCCTGTACGGGCAACTTCGGCGAAGGCCCGCCCGGCCTCCCCGGCGAGCCCGAGCTGCCGGTCACCACGATCGATTGCACCAAAGGCATTCACCCGGGCAGCTCGCCGATCCGGCGCCTCACGCGCTTCGAATACAACAACACCGTGCGTGACCTGCTCGGCGACACGACGTCCCCCGCCGACATTTTCCCGCCCGAAGAAGAGGCGCTCGGCTTCGACAACCAAGCCGAGGCGCTCGGCGTCACGCAGCTCCTCGCCGAGCACTACCTCAAGGCCTCCGAAGAGATCGCCGCGCGCGCGACGCTCGATTTGCCGAAGCTCCTCTCGTGCGACCCCGCCGCCGTCGGCCAAGACGCGTGCGCCAAACAGTTCATCGAGGTCTTTGGCAAACGCGCGTACCGCAAACCCCTCTCGACCGAGCAGAGCCGCCGCCTCTACGACGTGTACGCGTGGGGCCGCGACAACTACGACTTTACGAAGGGGATCGCCCTCGTGATCGAGGCGGTGCTCCAGTCACCGTATTTCCTCTATCGCTTCGAGGTGGGTTTGGGCCGCGAGACCGCCTCCACCGAGGAGCCGCTCGAAGGGCTCATCAAGGTCAATGAGGTGACGCTCCTCGACCCATACGAGATGGCCGCGCGCCTCTCGTACCTGCTCTGGGGCTCGATGCCGGACGACGAGCTGTTCGCCGCCGCCGACCAAGGCAAGCTCCTCACCAAAGAAGAGGTCAAAGAGCAGGCCGAGCGCATGCTCAACGACCCTCGCGCCAAAGAGGCGGTGAGGAGCTTCAATTACCAATGGCTCGGGCTCAAGCCCCTGGTCAACGCCACCAAAGACCCGACCATCTATCCCGCCTTCAACGAGGATCTCCGCCCGCTCCTCCGCGAAGAGATGCTCTCCTTCATGGAGCAGGTCATCTTCGAGGACAACGGCACCGTCAAAGACCTCTTCACCGCGTCGTATACGATGATGAACGCGGAGCTCGCCGCGTTCTATGGCGTGAGCGGCCCTCAGAGCGACGCGTTCGAGCGCGTCCCGCTCGACGGGGCCAAGCGAAAGGGCCTCTTGTCGCAAGGCGCGTTGATGACGGTCTACGCCAAGCCCAATCAATCGTCGCCCGTTCATCGCGGTAAGTTCGTGCGCGAGAAGCTGCTCTGTCAGCTCCTCCCGCCGCCCCCGGCCGACATCCCCATCACCGCGCCCGAGGTCGACCCCAACGCCACCACACGCGAGAAGTTCGAAGAGCACCGCACGAACCCCGCGTGCGCCTCGTGCCATGAGCTGATCGACCCCATCGGCTATGGCTTCGAGCACTACGACGGGATCGGCCTCTGGCGCGACAAGGACCATGGTTTCCCGGTCGACGCGACGGGCGAGCTCACCAAGACCAAGAGCGTGAACGGCGATTTCGACGGCGCCATCGAGCTCAGCGACCGCCTCTCCGAGAGCGAAGAGGTGCGGCAGTGCGTGGCGACACAGTGGTTCCGCTACGGCTATGGCCACGCCGAGCACGCCGAAGATCAATGCACGATGGCCGAGCTCCAAGAGAGCTTCGCGGCGTCCGGCTACAACATCCGATCCTTGCTCGTCGCCCTGACCCAAACGAACGCCTTCCGTTACCGGAGGGTGGTGAAGCCATGAAGAAGATCGATCGTCGCACCCTGCTCCGAGGCGCCGGCGGCGTGGCGCTCGCCCTGCCGTTTTTGGAGATGATGCACGACAGCAGGCCGGCGAAGGCGGACCCGTTCCCCAAGCGCTTCATCGGCTTCTTCACGGGGCTCGGCCAGGTGCGGAGCGCGTGGGCGCCGACCGGCACCGAGACCAACTTCACGCTCGGCCAAGTGCTCTCCCCGCTCGATCCCCACAAGCAAAGCCTGCTCATCATGGAAGGGATCGACATGGAATCGGCCTACCACGGGCCGGGCGATCCGCACCAAACGGGCATCGCGCACTCGCTCGCGGGCACCGAGATGCAAGACGGCAATCTCTTCCCCTATGCGTGCAACCCCGCAGCGATGGTGGGTTGGGGCGGCGGCATCTCGATCGACCAATACCTCGGCGGCAAGATCGGGAGCGCCACCAAATTCCCAACGTTGGAGTTTGGGGTGCAGGTGCAATACGCCAACGCGTCCTCGCGCTTCGCGTACGCGGGCCCGGGCCAGCCCGTGCCGCCCGAGGACAGCCCGTGGAACATGTTCGACAGGCTCTTCAAAGACCTGATGATCGATCCGACGGTGTCCGAGCAGCAAAAGAAGCAGCGCCGGCGCGTGCTCGACGCGGTCATGGATGATTACAAGTCGATCAACCGCCGCGTGGGCAAGGCCGACAGGCTCAAGCTCGAACAACACCTCACCGCGGTCGACAAGATCGCGACCCAGCTCGACAAACCGGGCTCCATCGGCGGCGTCTGCCAAATCCCCACCCTCACCGATCCTATCGACATCTACGCGAACGACAATTACCCCCTGATCGCCAAGCTCCAGCTCGACCTCTTGGCCATGGCGTTCGCGTGCGATTTGACCCGCGTCGCGACGATCCAATGGTCGGCTACGCAGGCGGGCAAGGTGTTCACGTGGCTCGGCCAATCCGAGACGCACCACTCGCTCTCTCACTCCGGGGACGGCGACGTCGCGCGCCAAACGCAGCTCGTGGACATCGGCAATTGGCACGCGAAGCAGCTCGCCTACCTCATCAGCGCGCTCAAGGCCATCCCCGAGGGCAACGGCACCGTCTTCGACAACACCGTCATCTTCTGGTGCACCGACATCTCGCGCGGCAACACCCACGCTCGCCGCGACATGCCTTATCTCATGGCCGGGAGCGCGGGCGGCACGTTCAAGACCGGGCGCCACCTCAAGTACAACGGCGACTATCACAATAACCTCCTCGTCTCGATCCTCAACGCCATGGGCGTGCCCGACACCACCTTTGGCAACCCGGCGTATTGCACGGGCGCCTTGCCCGGCCTGACGGTTTGAGCGGTGGATGGTCGTTCGCCGCGCCGTCTCCCGCGATGACCTCGAACGCTGCATCGCCCTCCGCATGGAGGTGTTCGTGGCCGAGCAGAAGGTCCCCGTCGCGCTCGAGATCGACGACGACGACTCCCTCGCTCATCATCTCTTGGCCGAGGACGAGCGCGGCGCCCCGATCGGCACGGCGCGCGTGGTCGCCCATGGCCATTACGGGAAGATCGGGCGCGTGGCGGTGCAGAAGCGCGCGCGGGGGACCGGCGCGGGCCTCGCGTTGATGCGCGCGGCGATCGACGTTTGCGGCGAGCTCGGGCTCCGCGAGGCCGTCCTCGACGCGCAGACGTACGCGATTGGCTTTTATGAGCGAATGGGGTTTATCGCAGAAGGCCCCGAGTTCGACGACGCGGGCATCCCGCACCGGCGGATGCGCAGGCGGATCTAAGCCGAAATAGTGTATTGACCTGAGCGCCCCGAGCCACCAGGATGCGCCCGTGCGCTTCGGGATTCGCCTTCGCCTCGCTCTCTTCGCCCTTACGTCGGCCGTCGCGGTCGCTTGCGGCGCCCGATCGAGCTTGCCTTACGGCGAGCCGCCCGAGCCCGAGGTCGACGCGGCCCCCGACGTGACGGACGCGTCCGACGCCTCCGACGTGGTCGACGCGCCCCCCGACGTGCCTGAGATGGACGCGCCGCCCGTCATCTGCGATGACGCGGGCGTCACCTTCATTTACCTCATCACGAGCGAGAACGATCTCTTCAGCTATTATCCGCCGACCAACGCCTTTACGTTCATTGGCACCATCGACTGCCCCTCGGGCGGCAACCCCTTCTCGATGGGCGTCGACAGGGCGGGCAAGGCGTATGTGCTCTTCAACGACGGGAACGTCTTCTTGGTGAGCACCAAAGACGCGTCGTGCGAGCCCACGGACTTCTTCCCCGGGCAAGAGGGCTTTGACCTCTTCGGCATGGGGTTCTCTTCGAACGTCGATGATCCGGGCGAGACTCTGTATGTCGCCCGCACCGACAACATGATGGGCGGGCCGCCGGGCGCGCTCGGGACCATCGACACAGGCACGCTCGTCCTCACGGAGATCGCGCAATTCTCCACCTTCATCGGCTCCGCCGAGCTCACCGGCACCGGCGCGAGCGAGCTCTATGCCTTTGGCGTGGATCCGGCGGTGGGCGGCGGCCACATCGCGAAGATCGACAAA
The DNA here is from genome assembly GCA_964437785.1 of uncultured Polyangiaceae bacterium. Classification (GTDB taxonomy): domain Bacteria; phylum Myxococcota_A; class Polyangia; order Polyangiales; family Polyangiaceae; genus CAYTJL01. Next base: position 6,431 of record CAYTJL010000277.1, on the reverse strand, counting down.
CAGAGCGCAGCGGTGTTGAGCGACGCCATCATCAACATCCCCGGCGGGATCAACGCATGGGCCTTCGCGTTTTGGGGCGGCGACTTTTACGTCTTCACGTTGACCCCGGGCGAGAACTTCTCGCGCGTGCGCCGCTTCCACCCCGACGATCAGAGCTTCGTCGAGGTGCAGCAGCTCAATCGCACGATCGTCGGCGCCGGCGTGTCCACCTGCGCTCCCCAATAGAGCTGCTCTCCGCGTCGCGAGGCTGACCGCGGTGTCGCGCCGCTCGCGGAAATGGCCACCCGAGTTGGCCGGAGAGAGGGCCTATTTCCAGGGGTTCACGATCTCGCCGGGCTTGCCTTTGGGCGGCCTGACGCCGGGACCGGGCCTCACCCCGGGACCGGGCTTGCCCTTCAGCGGCTTGAGCTTGATGCGTTGGCTCGTGTCTTTGCCGTCGAGATCGATCTTCTGTGTCTCGTAGCCGTCAGCGCGGATCTCGATGGAGACGGTCTTGCCCTCTTCGACCTCGATAGAAGCAGGCAGCTCGATCTCTTGGTCGCCGCGATAAGCCTTTGCGCTCTCGGGGGTGGCGACGATGGCGACGTTGGTCTTCTTGACCTCCGGCGCTGCGCTCACGCTCGCGGGCGCCGTGGGAGGAGGCGCAACGCTCACCGAAACGGCTGCGCTCTGCGACGTTTTGGGGTTGCTCATCCCCACGTTGGAGATCGCGAAGATGGCGCCGACGATGCCGACCGCGGCGATGGCGCCCGCGATCCACACGTAACGCGGGCCCTTCTTTCCGGGCTCGACGGGCGTCGCGGGGACGAGCACCGCGGGTTGTTGCTTGAAGTAATCGGCGGGGACGTTGAAGCCGCCCGAGCGCGCCATCATCTCGGCGACCGCGTGCGGGACGCCGCCCTCTTTGACGCGCTCGAGATCCGTCGCGAGCTCATCCATCGATTGATAGCGCTGCTCAGGCTTCTTCGAGAGGCACTTGAGGATGACCGCTTCGAGCGACGGCGGGCAGTCGGGCGCGGGCACGAGCGCGCGGATCGGGACCGGCGCTTTGTACATGTGCTGCGTCAAAATCCCCATGAAGTTATCGGCGTTGAACGGGAGCTGGCCGCTCGCCATCTCGTAGAGGATGACGCCCATCGCGTAGATGTCGGTGCGATGATCGATGGTCGACCCCGCGGCTTGCTCGGGCGACATGTAGTGAGGCGTCCCGAACACCGCGCCTGCTTTGGTGAGCTTGGTGCTCGCGCTGTTCGACACCTTGGCGATGCCGAAGTCGAGGATCTTGACGAAGTCCTGATCGCTCCCGCGGTGGATCAAGAAGACGTTGTCGGGCTTGAGATCGCGGTGGATGATGCCCCGCGCGTGCGCCGCCGAGAGCCCGTCGCACATCTGCATGCCGATCGCGGCGATGCGCTCGACGGTGAGGAGCTTCTTCTCTTCGGAGGCAGCGTCCATCAATTGGCTCAAGCTGCTGCCTTCGAGGTACTCCATCACGAAGTACGTCGAGCCGTCGGGCAGGTCGCCGAAGTCCGAGATGTCGATGATGTGCGGGTTGCCGATGCTCGACGCGGCCTTCGCCTCTTGCAAGAAGCGCTCGAGGATCTCGCGGTCGCGGGCCATGTCGGCGCGCAGCACCTTCACCGCGACCTTCTTGTCGATCACCTTGTGGCGCGCGAGATAGACGTAGCCCATCCCGCCTTCGCCGAGCAGCTCTTGGATCTTGTAGCGGTGATCGAACGTCGTCCCGATGTAAGGATCTTTCGAACCTTCCGCGCGCTCTTCAGGCACCTCCGCCGGAGGCGCGATGTCGAGCGACGCCTCGGGATCACGGTTTTGCAGCGCGCCCGAGAGCCGCGACGCGATGTTCCTGATCTCGGGATCGCTCACGCGGATGGGCGTGGTCGGCGCGGTCACCGCGCGAGCTTCGAGATGGCGCCCTTCGTCGGCCAACGCAGCCCGGGGGGGTTTTTCGGGTCCCCCCATCGTGGAAGCAGCTTCGAGCGCCGGAAGCTCGGGTGAATCGATCGGCAGCGTGCCGCTGAGCTCGGCGAGCGGAACGGGCGCTGCTGCGGGAGCCGCCGGCGCAGGTGATGGAGCTGCAGGCCGGGAAGGCGCGGGAGCAGGCGCTTTGGCTCCGATCCCGCGAGAGAGCCCCGATGGCCTCGGCGGCGGTGGCGGCAGTTTATCGGGGGTGCTCATCTCACGCTCGTGGTGCAGCCTAGCAGGTAGGGTGCCGCTCGTACCAAGCAAATTCAGGACCCGGATCAACCCTCCGCCTCTCGCCACCACGATGGGCCACCCCGCCCCCACGGAGCGAGACAACCCCCGCACCTTCTGCTAGGAGGGCCGCATGGGTTTCAGGACGCTCGCGCTCGTCGGCGAGCTTCTCGTAGGCGCAATTGGCCTCTTCCTCGTGGCTCGTGTCGCCCTGTGGGCCGCGCGCTACGGCTTTGCGTTCAACGTCGCCCTTCGCTACCTGGGCTCGAAGAAGCGGGGCTACATCTCGATCGGCACGCTCTGCGCGATCCTCGGCGTCACGCTGGGCGTCGGCGCGCTCGCCACCGTGATGAGCGTGACCGGCGGGTTTCACGCCCAGTTCCGCGAGAAGATCCTCGGCGTGAACGCGCACGTGCTCGTGCTCAAGTATTCGACTGATTTTCGCGAGTACCGCACGATCATGGAGCAGGTCTCCAAGGTCCCCGGCGTCATCGGCGCGGCGCCTTTCAGCATCAACCCCATGATGCTCACGCACGGTGACGCGACCGCGACCGGCGTGCTCCTGAAAGGCGTGGATCCCGCGTTGAGCTTGGGCGCGCCCATCCCCCCTTCCGAGGGGACCAAGGCGCCGCCGAACCCCGTGCCCGTGCTCGATCTGCCCAAATACATCGTGGAGAACGGCCGCCGCTTGAGCGAGCGCGAAGCCGCGGTGGTGCTCAAGGACCTTCGTTTGCCAGGCGCAAAGCCCCCTCCGCGCTCGACCGACGCCCCTCTCCCCCCGCCCAAACCGCTCGACGACATCCCCGATGCGGGCGCCGACGAATACGACGACGCAGGTCGAAACCTCACCAAGATCCGAGAGCTTCAAAACGACTTGAACCGTCGCCTTGAAAAAAGTGCGAGGGGGTCTGACGCGGGCGCCACGCCCCCTGACGCCCTCGACGCGGGCGTCGCAGACGCGGGCGCGCGCGGCGACGACGCGCTCGACGCGGGCGCCCAGGGCCCCACAGGCTCGATTGAGCCCGACGGCGGTTATAAGAGCGTCCTGCCCGACGAAGATGGTTTGCCGACGGACGTCGACCCGGATCCCTGCTCGGATCCCGCCCGCGTGAAGAGCATGCCCGGCATCGTGATCGGCGTGTCGCTCGCCAAGACGCTCGATCTCAAGGTGGGTGACTGCCTCACGGTGACGTCGCCGACGATCGGGTATTCGTACTCCGGCGGCTCGCTCAAGCCCCCTGTGGCCAAGCGCTTTCGGCTCATCGCGCTCTTCGAGTGGGGCTTCGATCAATACGACTCCAAGCTTGTCTACACCGATCTCTACGAGGCGCAGACCTTCTACGATCAAGGCGACACGGTGACAGGCATCGAGATGCGCGTCGCCGACATCGACAACGCGCACGCCATCTCGCGCACCATCGGCGAGATGCTCTCGACCGGGCTTTATCACACGATGGATTGGGAGGAGCTGAACCGCGGGCTCTTCACCGCGCTCCGCATCCAGCAAATCGGCATGAGCACCGTGCTCGCGCTCATCATCGTGGTGGCCGCGTTCACCGTCGTGGCGACGCTCATCATGGTGGTGCTCGACAAGAAGAAGGAGATCGCCGTGATGAAGGCCATGGGGGCGGCCGACGAGTCGGTGCTCCTCATCTTCCTTTATCAAGGGGGCATCATCGGGCTCACGGGCACCCTCATCGGCCTCGCGATGGGCCTCGCCGTGTGCGAGGGGCTCCTCGTGTATGGCTTCCCGCTCGACCCCAAGGTGTATTTCGTCTCCAAGCTGCCTGTCCTCGTGAGGCCCGAAGAGTTCTTGATCACGGGCGCCGTCGCCATCGTCATCTGTTTGACGGCGACCGTCATCCCAAGCCTCTATGCCGCCAAGCTCAGGCCGGTGGATGGCTTCCGCGACCAATAACGCTCCATCGCCGCGCCCCAAACGCCGCAGGCGCGCGCTCATCGCGCTCTCGGCGGCCCTCGTCCTCGCGCTGATCCTCGCCGATCAGCTCGGCTGCCGCCGCGCCTCCGGCAGAGATTACCCCATCTCCGATCCGCTCTCTCCCACGCTCAAGACCTACGTCGAGACGCTCGCCCAGCCCGCGTGGGAGGGCCGGCTCCCCGGCATGAAGGGCAACACCGAGGCTGCCCACTACCTCGAACGCACGCTCCAAGGGCTCGGCATCGGGCCCCTCCCCTCCCGGGGCAAATACCAAATCCCGCTGCCCAACCCCACGCTCGGGAGCAACGTCATCGGGTATCTGCCGCCCTCCGATCCGAGCGACAAAAGCGTCATCGTGCTCGGCGCCCACTTCGACCATCTCGGCGTCACCAAGGAGGGATATTGGGCCGGCGCCGACGACAACGCCTCCAGCGTGGCGGTGCTCCTCGGCGCGCTCCCCCCGATCGTAGCGGCCAAACCCAAGAGCGCCGTCGTGGTCGCCCTCTTCAACACCGAAGAGGCGCCTTATTTCGGCACGCCCCAGCAGGGCTCCCGAGCGCTGGTGTCGTCGCTCCCGCCCGAGATCCAAAGCCTCGGCGCGATCCGTTTGGCGCTCGTGATGGACCTCATGGGAGGTGTGGTGTGGCGCGAGACGGCCGACTCCATCTTCGCGTGCGGCGCCGAAAAATCGCCCGGCCTCGGCGCCCTCGTCGACGGCGTCCGCGAGCCTGGGCTCGACGTGCGGAGGCTCGGTATCCACGCCGTCGAGGATCTGCCGGGCTATGGCCACATGCCCGTCTCGGACTACGACATCTTCCGGCTCCGCGGCGTGCCCTTCTTGTTCCTCTCCGTGGGCCGCACCCCGCGTTATCACACCTTCAAAGACACCCCCGAGACCCTTTATTACGACCGCATGGCCCGCACCTCGCGCTGGATCGCGAGGCTCGTCACCGCCGTCGACGCGACGGAGAGGCTCCGGTTCGACGCGCGCGGCGCGGACTACGAGCGCGACCAAGAGACGCTCTCATGGGCCATCGGCAAGGCCGCCCGCCCTTGGTCCGCCGTGCCGGGGACGAGCCCGCTCACCGCCGTTCGGCTGCTCGGCGACGCGCGCGCGCTCGGCGCGCTCGCGGGCAAGGGCAACGCGCTCACGCGCGCCGAGGTGGAGCGGATGGAGCGATCGAGCTTCCGGCTCCAATGCCTGCTCTACAGCTACCCTATCTGCTTTACATTGTAAGGCTCCTCCCTCGTTCGAGCGGCACATTTCTCGTTGTTTCGCGCCGGTTCGAGCTAACGTGCTGTCCATGAGCCAATGGAACCCGTATTCGCCCCCCGCCGACACCGACTCCCGAGCACGCTTGGGAGGCGCGGAGGCCTCCGAGGTGCCGGAGAACGTCGTCGAGCTGCTCCGGCAAACCAAGCCTTGGGTGACGTTCCTCTCGGTGCTCGGCTTCATCGGATCAGCCTTGATGATCTTGTTCGGCATCATCGCGGTGGGCGCGGGGCTCGTGAGCGGCAAGGGCCAAGCGGCGGGGATGGGCTTTTTCTACCTGCTCTTCTCGGGGCTCTACATCTATCCATCGATGTGCTTGTCCCGCTACGGCGCGAGCATCGGCCGCGTGCTCATGGGGGGCGGGATGGACGGCCTCGCCGACGCGCTCTCGCACCAAAAGTCGTTCTGGCGCTTCGCGGGCATCGCCACGATCGTGATGCTCGTCCTCTATGCGTTCATCATCTTCATTGCCATCGTGGTCGGTATGGGCTCCGTGCTCCGATAGGCACTCGTGAGCTTCGGTTGAGAGCGGCAGGGCGCCTCAAACACGCTTTTCCCGTCGGTCGCGGAGCGGCGCTGATCTAGGATGCGCGCGCCATGCGCCGTACCCTGCTTCTCTTTGCTGCTCCGTTCGTCCTCGCCGCGGCCTCGTGCGGCCGCACCAACCTGCTCGGCGATCTCGGCTCCGGCGGCCAAGGCGGCGACGGCGGCTCGTCGTCCAGCTCTTCGTCGACGTCCTCCTCGTCATCGAGCTCCTCGTCGTCTTCTTCGTCGTCGGGCTCCTCGTCCTCGTCGAGCTCTTCGTCGAGCGGCACGCTCCCGACCTGCGGCGACGGCGCGCTCGATCCGGGCGAGGAGTGCGACGACGGCAACCAGGTCACCACCGACGACTGCGTCGCGTGCAAGAAGGCCCTCTGCGGGGACGGCTTCGCGCACGCGGGCTTCGAGGAGTGCGACGACGGCAACGCGAGCAACACCGACGGGTGCGTCTCCGGGTGCGTG
>CAYTJL010000276.1:0-11964 GCA_964437785.1 uncultured Polyangiaceae bacterium | reverse complement strand
CGCACGTCACGTTGGGCAGGCACTCCACGTCGAGGACGCCGTCGTTGTCGTCGTCGTCGTCGCAGGCGTCGCCGATACCGTCGGTGTCATTGTCGCCTTGCGCCGCGTTCTTCACGAAGTGGCAGTTGTCTTTGACGACGCACTCGGTCGGCTGCGTGAGCGGATCGCAGGTGAAGATGTCGCACGCGACGTTGGGCAAACACTCCACGTCTTGGACCAAGTCGCCGTCGTCGTCCTCGTCGCACACGTCGCCGAACCCGTCGGTGTCGCTGTTCTTCTGATCCGCGTTGGGCACGTCGACGCAGTTGTCCTCGTCGTTGAACCAACCGTCGCCGTCCGAGTCGACGCCCGGCTCGCAGGCGTCGCCGACACCGTTCATGTTGGTGTCATTCTGATTCATGTTGGGTTTGACGCGGCAGTTGTCGATACCGTCGTTCACGGAGTCGCCGTCCGAATCGGGGTCGCGATAGTCGGGCTCGCCGTTGCCGTCGGTGTCGATGGGGATGGCGCAGAGGTCTTGACCGAGCGGATCGCCGTCCGCCTCCTCGTCGTCGGGGATGCCGTCTTTGTCGCTGTCCTGCTCCTTGGCGTCATAAGCCCCGTCGAGGTCGAAGTCGACCTCGGAGGGGTTGAGCGCGCCCAGGTTGCACGCCGGGCTCGGGACCGGGAAGGGGTGCGTCGCGTCGCACGGCAGCACCTTGGTGCGGCAGACCTCGACCGCATCGGCGATGCCGTCGTGATCGCTGTCCACGTCGAGCGGATCGAGCCCGTGCGCGGTCTCGAAGCCGTTCGGAAGACCATCGTTGTCCGCGTCGGGGTCGCAGATGTCGCCGATGCCGTCGCCGTCGACGTCGTCTTGATCGGAGTTCGCGACGAAGTGGCAGTTGTCGACCGCGACCGGAGAGGCGGCGCTGCCTTGGCAGAAGAAGCCGTTGATCCCCAGGGTCAACGTGCCGGGGGGCGCGCACGTGAAGTCGGCGATACCATCGTTGTCGTCGTCCGTGTCGCACGCGTCACCCAGCGTGTCGCCGTCGTTGTTGAGCTGGTCGTCGCCGGGCGTCGCCGATTGGGTGTTCTTGGTGAAGTGGCAGTTGTCGAGCGCGATGCACTTGGCGCCGGGGAGCGCGGGATCACACGTGTTGAGATCGCACACCTGGCCTTGCTTGCAAACGACGTCGTTCACGCCGTCGTTGTCGTCGTCCGGGTCGCACGCGTCGCCCATCGTGTCGCCGTCGTTGTTGGCCTGGTTGTTGTTCGACGTGAACTGGCAGTTGTCGAGCGCCTGGAGCATGCCGCTGCTCGTGCAAAAAAAGCCGTTGATGTCGATCTGCATCGCGCCGGCCGAGCACGAGAAGTCTTTGACGCCGTCGTTGTCGTCGTCGTCGTCGCACAGATCGCCGATGTTGTCGGCGTCGTTGTCGGCCTGGCTCGTGTTCTTGGTGAACTGGCAGTTGTCGAACTGGACGGGCGCCCCCGCGCCGCCGGCGCAGATGTACCCGTTGAGCCCGAGCGTCAGCACGCCTGTCGCGCACGTGACGTCGGGGACGCCGTCGTCGTCGTCGTCGTTGTCACAGACGTCGCCGAAGGTGTCGAGATCGTTGTCGGCCTGATTGGCGTTCTTGGCGGTCGGGCAGTTGTCGTCGATGTCGAGGACACCGTCGTTGTCATCGTCGTCGTCGCACGCGTCGCCGATGCCGTCGACGTCGGTGTCGAGCTGGGTCTGGTTGGGGACGAAATGGCAGTTGTCTTTGACCTGACACAAATTGGGGCTCACGACAGGATCACACGTGTTGAGATCGCAGACCTGGCCGACCACGCACTTGACGTCGGTCACGTTGTCGTTGTCGTCGTCCGGGTCGCAGGCGTCTCCCAACATGTCACCATCGTTGTTGGACTGGCTCGCGTTGGCGACGGAGGGGCAGTTGTCGCACACGTTGCCGCGACCATCCGAGTCCGTGTCGGCTTGGTCCTGGTTCGACGTCGTCGGGCAGTTGTCGCACAGGTCGCCGACCGTATCCATGTCGGTGTCGAGCTGGTTCGTGTTCGGGACGTCCTTGCAGTTGTCGCAGATGTCGCCGACGCCGTCGTTGTCCGAGTCGAGCTGAGGACCAGCCTTGTTGGGGCAGGTGTCGCAGACGTCGCCCACTCCATCCATGTCGACGTCGCTCTGGTTGGTGTTGGGCTTGGCGGGGCAGTTGTCGCAGACGTCACCGATGGTGTCGAGGTCTCCGTCCGCCTGGTTCGCGTTTTGGATGAGCTTGCAGTTGTCGCAGACGTCGCCTACGCCGTCGCCGTCGATGTCCGTCGTGACCGCGCTCGCCAGGTTGGGGCAATTGTCGCACGCGTCACCGAAGGTGTCGCCGTCTGCGTTCTCTTGGCCCGGGTTCGCCACGAACGGGCAGTTGTCGACGTTGTCCGGGATACCGTCGTTGTCGTTGTCGTTGTCGCAGAGATCGCCGAAGCCGTCGTTGTCGCTGTCCTTCTGGTTGCCGTTCGCGATGAACTGGCAATTGTCGTTCTTTTGGCACGAGAGGGGGTCGAGGGCGGGGTCACACGTATTGAGATCACACGAGACGCCGATCACGCACTTGACGTCGGGGACGTTGTCGTTGTCGTCGTCCGGGTCGCACGCGTCGCCGAGCGCGTCGTTGTCGTTGTTCTGTTGCCCGGGGTTCGCGAGGAGCTGGCAGTTGTCGTTGTTGACGACCATCCCCGACGAGCACTTGATGCCATTGATGTCGAACGAGATCGTGCCGTTCGCGACCGAGCACTTCTTGTCGAGGACGCCGTCGTTGTCGTTGTCGTTCTCGCACGCGTCGCCGCCGAACGAATCACCATCGCTGTTGAGCTGGTTCGTATTCTTGGTGAGCGGGCAGTTGTCGAGCGCCGAGATGACGCCGCCCATCGTGCACGACGCCACGCCGGACAAGCTGAATTGAACGACGCCCACGGTGCACGAGTAGTCGGGGACCAAATCGTTGTCCGTATCGAGATCGCACGCGTCGCCGGACGCGTCACCGTCGATGTTGGATTGCCCAGCGTTCTGGACGAATTGGCAATTGTCATCGGGCGTCAACACGCCCATACCCGTACAGGAATACCCGTTGAGGCCGAGCTGAAGCGACCCGCTCGTACACTTGAAGTCCTTCTTGCCGTCGTTGTCGTCGTCGTCGTCGCACGCGTCGCCGACCTTCCCGTTCGAGGGCTCGAGAGAAGAATCGTTGTTGGCTTGGTCGGCGTTGATCGTGCCCGGGCAGTTGTCACATACGTTGCCGACGCCATCCCCGTCGGTGTCAGCTTGATCGGTGTTGACACTGGAAGGACAGTTGTCGCAGGCGTCCCCGACGCTGTCATTATCCGAATCCATCTGGTCCAGGTTCGCGGCCAACCGGCAGTTGTCGACCGGGACACACATACCAACGTTCACGGAGGGATTGCATGTCGTGATATCGCACCCGGGGGACGCGGGGGTGCACTGTACGTCATTGATGCCGTCGTTGTCGTCGTCGGGATCGCAGGCGTCCCCGATGCCGTCGCCGTCCGTGTCCTTTTGATCGGGGTTGAAGAGCCCGGGGCAATTGTCGAGGGGGGCAGGACCAGTCTCACACGCGCCATCACTGTCGCTGTCGACCTCGGGGGGCAGGCACACCGCCCACGCGGGCGTCACCCCAACGAACGTGACGACGAAGGCTGCGATCAGGATCGCAGCGCGCCTCGCCACGAAGGACCAGCGATGTCGATTCAGAAGACCAAGAGCGTTCAAAAGTGCCATAACATTAATCCCCGTACTGCGCTCCTCAGACAGCGCGATCCATGAATCAGTGCGCGCAATGATTGGCGAACGCTGCGGTGCAATCCGCGTCCGTGTCACAGACGCACGCCCCGCCCATGCATTTGCCGAGCCCGGCGCAGTACATATCGTTCGCGCACACGCACGTGCCGTTTTGGCACGTGCCGTTCGGACATTCGGCATCCATGGAGCACGGCTTTTGCTTGCAGAACTTGGTGGCCCCGCTCATCCCGTTGCACGTCGCGGGCGCCGTGCACTCGTTGTCGGTGGTGCAGACCGGCACGCAGGCTTTGACGCTCCCGATGTCCAGACAATCGTAGCTCGCCGGAAAACCGGCGTTGGTGCAGTCCGTCTTGGAGGCGCATTGAGGAGGGTTGCACCCTCCATTGTCACACGTGTAATTCGCCGGGTATGGACCAGGGCAGTTGGGCAATCCCATCGGACAGCAGTCCGCGGCCGCCGCGCACGCTTTGGTGCAGTGGCCCGCCGTCATTCCGCTGCTCGACGTGCTCGTCATTCCGCTCGACGTGCTCGTCATTCCGCTCGATGTGCTCGTCATCCCGCTCGACGTCGATGTGGACGTGCTCGTCGACGAGCCGCCCCCGCTGCCGCTCGACGACGTCCCCGACGCGCCCGATCCCCCCGTGCCCCCGCCATCGCACGCCGCGCCGGCGATCGCCGCGCAGCCCAAAGCAATAAGCGCCGTCAAGCCAATCTTGGTCATGGATCCCTCTCGCTAGGCTACGAGCCGAAGTACACCTTAGCCGCGCCGCGGAAGCAAGGGCCGCGCGCGCTCCCATCACGTCTTTGTCTACCGTTGCCAGATCGCGCGTCGCTTCTGTTATCCTGCCGCTCGCCGCGCTCGGCATCATCGATCGAGAGGCGCGGCCCGCGTTGAAGGAGCACCTCACGTGCAACACAAATCGGTTGTCTTTCTTCGGTCTTCGCGCTTCGCGCCGCTTCTCTTGGGTCTCACCGCCGTCGCTTCGCTCACCCGTTGCAGCGAGGGGCCGGCCGCTCCCGCGCCCGTCAGCGACGACGAGGCGCGCGCCAAAATCAGCGCGATCCGCGCTTCTTTTCCCGGCGTGATCGCGGCGAGCGAGGCGCTCTCCTTCGAAGAGGACGAGGCGCTCGGCGCGCGCCGCGCGATCACGCCGAGCGGCGCCGCGCGCGTCGATCTGCCTTCGGACGCGAGCGGTCATGTGCGCATCGAGGATCGCGAGACCGGCCTCTCAGCGCGCTTCGCGCTGAAGGGCGCCGCGCGCGCGCCGATCGCGATCGCGGACGGGTGGGCCCTTTATGCGGGCGCGGCGCCGCTCGGAGGCGACGTGATCCACCGCGTGAGCCGCGCCGGAACGGAGGACTTCATCACGTTCCAGACCGAGCCCGCCGCGAAGGAGATTCGTTATGATCTCCGTTTGGGCGACAAAGTCGCGGGGCTCCGGCTCGTCGCGCGGACGCTCGAGCTCATCGACGGCAAAGGCGCGCCGCGGATCCGCGTCGCTCCGCCGGTCGTCATCGGCGCGGACGGCGCGCGCCACGAGGCCTCGATCAGCGTGGCGGGCTGCGCCTTCGACGCGAGCCCGCGCGCGCCGTGGGGCCGCGCGGTGACGCCGCCGGGCGCCGCCTCGTGCGAGGTGATCGTCGCGTGGAGCGGCGCGCGCGTGCGTTATCCCGCGCTCGTCGACCCCTCGTGGGCGCTCGCCAAGACCATGGGGATCGAGCGCGAGATGCCCGCCGTCGCGTCGATCCCAAAGCCCGGTGACCCGCTCTCCACGGCGGCTCGCCCCGTGCTCGTCACCGGAGGCGCCGACAAATTCCACACGATCTTGGCCTCGGCCGAGATCTACGAGCCTTTGAGCCGCACGTTCGCGGCGACGGGATCGATGATCAAAGCGCGCGCGGCGCACACCGCGACGCCCCTTCAAATCGCGAGCGCGAGCGGGTTCGTGCTGGTCGCGGGCGGCGGCGGCGCGCTCGATCCGACGCCGCCCGAGAAGGTGACGCTCACGAACCTCACGGACTCGGGCAGCACCGAGCTCTACAACCCTACGACGGGGACCTTCACGCTCGGACCGAACATGAGCGTGCCGCGCGCCCACCACACCGCGACCGAGCTCGGCGACGGGCGCGTGCTCTTCGTGGGCGGCATCTTCGATCTCGTCAGCCAACCCACGAAGAGCGCGGACATCTTCTTGTTCGACAACGCGACGCCCTCGGCGAGCACCATCGCGCCGACGGGCTTCTTGCAGTCGGCGCGCTTCGGTCACGCGTCGGCGCTGCTGCCGAACGGGGACGTGCTCGTGACGGGCGGCATCGGCTCGGCGAACTTCGCGCTCCTCTCCGCAGAGCGGTATTCGTCGCCGAGCTTCGCGCCGGTCGGCAACCAGCTCTCGGTGGGGCGCGCGTTCCACACCGCGACGACGCTCTCGAACGGCGATGTGCTCGTCGCCGGCGGCGCGAACGCCATCAAGCCCGTGTCGCCGATCATCTATTCGAACAGCGCTGATCTCTACACCGGAGGCGCGTTCCAGATTCAACCCATCTTGATGGCGAACGCGCGCGCGTTCCACACCGCGACGCTGCTCAGCCCCAAGATGAAGCTGCCCGCCGCGGGCGGCGCGCAAATCTCCGAGGTGCTCCTCGCAGGCGGCTTCGACGGCGCGGCGGATCTCGCGAGCACCGAGGTCTACGTGCCCTCGCTCAAAGCGATCTTGTCGCTCCCCACGCTCCCGCTCATCAACACCCGCAGGCACGCCGCGTCGGCGCTCGTCAACGCAGGTGAGTCCATCACCGCGGGCAGGGGTGTGGTCGTGATGGGCGGCGTCTCCGGGTCGCAGACCGCGGGCTCGTTCGTCAACGGCGTCGTCACGAGCACCACCGAGGTGCTCTTCAAGCTGCTCGGCGATCCGTGCGATTCGGCCCAAGAGTGCCTGTCGGGCTTCTGCGCCGAGGGCGTGTGTTGCGACACCGGGTGCACCGAGCAGTGTTACACCTGCCTCAACGCCAACAAAGAAGACGTGGCGAGCCCCGACGGCACCTGCGCTCCGACCAAGAACGACACCACGCTCCCGGTCCAATGCTTCTTCGACGGGACCTCCATGGATTTCGTCGAGGTCCACAACGCGTGTGACGGGACGGGCAAGACCAAGCCTTGGGACGGCACGCACAGCTGCAAGCCCAACGTGTGCGGCCAAGACGGCTTTTGCTCCAAGTTCTGCGTGACGACGGCCGACTGCGCCAACACGGGCTATTGCGATCTGACGAGCCCGCCGGACGGCGGCGCGCCCGACGGCGGGGTCGCGGGGACGTGCAAGCCGCAAAAGGACTTCAGCTTGCCGTGCACAGCGGACGAGCAGTGTGAGCCGGGAGAGGACAACGGCACGGGCAAGGTCCGCCATTGCGTAGATGGGGTGTGTTGTAACCGCGAGTGTATCGAGCAGTGCCAAGCGTGTGACGTGCCCGGCAACGTCGGGACGTGCACGAACGTCGGCTCTCCCAGCCAGCCCGAAGATCCTCACCCGGGAGGTCTCATCACCCGGCCTCCCTGCGCAGGCACGGTCAATGGGGTCAAGTCCGCGTGCGCCGGGACCTGCCAAGGCAACTCCGCCGTGGATTGCGTCTATCCCGACGCGATGTCCGCGCTCCAAACCAATGAGTGCAAAGACACGTCGGGCGGCGCCTCCACGCTCACCGCTTATCCGTGCGACGGGGCGGGCGCCAACACGGTGGTGAACGCCGACTGCGGCAGCTTCCTCTGCGCGGACGCGACCACCTGCAAGACCACCTGCAGCCAAGACGCGGACTGCGTTCAAGACGCGGTGTGCATCGAAAAGGCGGGCTCTGGCAAGGAGTGCACGCCGCTCACCGGCCCGCTCTGCGACGGCGATCACACGCTCCGGCAGCCCCTCGCGATGGGCGGCAACGTGGAGTGCCCGGATCACTACACGTGCCCCGCGGGCGCGACCGCGTGCTTGACCGCGTGTGAGTCGGTCGCAGATTGCGTATCTCCCTACGTGTGCAACGGACAGCACGTCTGCACCGAGGAGCCGAGCGCGCCCACCGAGCTCCCGAGCTGCAGCGCGGCGCCCGCCCGCTCCTCGAACGACGGCCGCGCCCTGCTCGTCCTCGCCGGTCTCGCGATCGGCGCTTCGATCCGGCTGCGCCGCAGGTATAAACCCGTCTCGTGAGAGGAGCGCCGATGTCCCCCCGCCTCCTCTTCGCCCTCGGGCTCGCGCTCGGCCCCCTCGCGCTCTACGCCGGCTGCGCCCGCGAGATCCCCTGCAAGTTCAACAGCGATTGCGTCAACGCGTATTGCGACAACGGCACCTGCAAACAAGACTGCGTCGACTCGACGCGCGACTGTCCGGCGGGCCAAACGTGCAACGTCAACGCGCAATGTGAGCCCATCTCGTCGGGCCCGTCGAGCTCGTCGAGCGGGGGGACGGGCGGCTCGGGCGGCGATCCCTCGTCGTCGAGCGGCCCTTCGGGCTCGTCCTCCACCTCGTCGACGTCGAGCGGCCCGTCGAGCTCGTCGTCCTCGACGTCGTCGTCGAGCGGCGGAGTCGGGCACGAGCTGGATCTCTGCGCCTCCGACGCCAACTGCGCATCTCCGCTCGTGTGCAGGGCGCTCGTGCGGTTCGGCGAGAAGCGCTGCACGCGGCCGTGCTCTTCGAACAACGATTGCTTCGCCGGGACGCGGTGCGAGCTCGTGGACGGCACCCAATATTGCGCGGGCGACGACACGGGCCGCACCTGCAACAACGTCTCGACGTGCAACTTCGGTTGTCTCCTCAACCAGCAATATTGCACGGTGCCTTGCCAGACCGGCTCCGACTGCCCCAACGGCTATGGGTGCATGGGCGTCGGAAACCCCTCCACGCGCGTGTGCGTCAAGGCCGAGGCGCCCTGCTCCTCCCAAGACGCCACCGCGTGCATCGCGCCTTCGGCGTGCGACGAGTCCATCACCATGGTGGTGGGCGGCTGCACGCTCCTCTGCAACAGCGCCGCGGACTGCCCGCGGCGCGGGGCCGGGCTCCCGGCGTGGTCGTGCCAATCGGGCCTCTGCAAACGGCCCTCGGACGTGCACGGGCCTTTGCCGACGGGTTATGCGCCCGCGCAATACGCGTGCGACGCGTCGCTCAACGTCGTGAACGTGTGCAACGACAACCTCCACATCGACTTCGCCACCTTCAGCATCCCCGGTGTCCCCTCGGTCAACTGCAACTCTCCTGTCACGACCGATGGATTCCCGGGCGACGCGTGCGTGGACTCGTGTCGTTACCAAGGCGGCTGTCCGTACGGGTCCACGTGCGTGGCGGTGGGCGGCGTGGGCAACGCGCGTGTGGGTTTGTGCTTGCCGAAGGGCGGCGCCGAGGTGGGCGCGCCCTGCGGGCAAGACGGCGACTGCGCCTTCAGCTATTGCCTCAACGGGGTTTGCAGCCGCGACTGCACGGCCGACGGCATCTGCCCGGGCGGCTCCTCGTGCCAGCCCGGCGGCGGCCCCGCCGTGGAGGGCGCGGCGTTCAAGCGGTGCCAATAATCACGAGCTGATCTCGATTTCGTCAAGAGATACTTGCTGTTCGATCACCGTCAGTTTCCCATCGCCATGAGGGTCTCCCGTGGCTCGAACGATCGCAGAACGCCCGTCCGGCGCGGTCTGGATCTCATAGCTGAAGTAAAGTGGTTGCGTGATACCGAATTTGATCGCCTCCCACGTCGGGTGGCTCCACGTGTCCGCCGAAGGGACGAATTTTCCGTTCGGTACCTCCTCAGGGGTGGAGGGGGCGGAAGGTGGAAGACTCGTAGCCAAGCGACGGCCTTCGTCATCCTCTCGCAACATATATGCGGTGAGGTTCCTGCAAATAGCGCCAACCAATTCCCTTGCTTCGGCGTGTTTGTGCTGCGCAAGCGCGAAAGCTGCGACCGCGTACTCTGCCTCTGAGAGCTCGCTCTCAGAGGCCAAAATTCGGCTCACACGGTCACCAGCCATCTTGCCTGGGTCGTAAGGGCTCCCCTCCACCATGGGAGTGGGAGGCGTGGTCAACGCCGCTTCTTCAAGGATGCGTTGTAGCTCGATGAACAACCCAGGTGGGCATTGACGCCCCTCGTACTTCAACACATCAAGGTTGGGCCTGCCCAAGTAGCTCTTTCGAAAGTACGTGTCCGCGCTGAGCCTGAGCGCCTTCCCGTAGCGGCTATCCCTCTTGACGACGACATTTGGCTCGTGCTCATAAGGCTTACTGGTCCCCGCCAACACGATGGCTACCCCTTCGTCTTGGAGCACGCGCATCACGACGCCGAGACGATTCTTCGTCCCAATCTCGATGCGGACGAGATCCCGTTCACGAATCGTCATCGTCTGCGAAAGGAAACGCCGGACCGGCACCCAACGCGAATTCCCGCATCCAAATGTCAGAGACAGCGGCGTTGAGCTTCAACGCTGCCAGATCGAATCGGTCCACAGCTGGAACGACCTCGAGCGGCACGTTCATTGACGGGACCGACGCCCAGAGCCTGAGGTACTGATAAAACCCCTCGGCCGCGTGCTCGGCCAACGACAAGCGCAACCACGGTGCTGGAGCACGCTTTGAAATCACGATGTAAAGGATCGCGGAGTAGCACCGCTCTGCCCGAATGAAATTGAGCAACACGTCCTTGATGTCGGGATGAATCGACGGGTCACCAAGGAAAGCGAGCGGGGCGTCCGATGTCGCGTCTTCCCTCGCCGTCTTTTGCGCCTCATGGCTGAGGAGCAACTCCGCGCAGATCGGCATCAAGACATCGAGCAAACGCTCCATGTGACGAAGCCTCGCGACCGCCGCTCCTCCCAAGAGATCTTCGGGCCACTCAGCGCGCCGCGGCTCGCGCCCCAGCTCGTTCATCAGCGGGATGAGGTCGACATCCGCCAACAACTTGGCGTTCATCTGGACGAAATCGGAGCGTTCGAGCGATGCGTCGAGCCGATCTTCCAAGTCATCACGATCAACGGCCGAGGTGAGGTCACGGCCGACCGACTCGATCAACGGCCACACGACGTCAAACAATCGTCTTGCTCGCTCCGACGTCGAAGGGGCAGACACCGCTCTCCACACGGATCGAAGGATAGCCCACAAAGACGGCTCAGCAGTGCCTTGAGCGACGTACTCAGGGAGGGCCAGCTCCGACATGGGGAGTTTAACGTAGCGAGGTCGAACCGGAAGTGCAAGAGGAAAAGCGCCCCGCTTTGCCTCCTCACCCCTCGGGCGCCGGGCGCGGCCGCCTCGCGCACCGCCGAATCCAAAGCACCAATCCGATCACCACGACGGTCCCCACGCCCGCGCCGATCCACGTGGAGAGGGGCAGTGTGCGGAGCCAATCGAACACCTTTTGGCCAAAGTAGCTCACCACGAGGAGCGGAATGAAGTACCCCACGGCCGAGCCCCAAAAATGGGTCCAAAACCGCACCTTGGAGACGCCGAAGAAGGCGTGGAGCATGGGCGGCATCCAGAACACGAAGCGCAGCGTCACCACCGTGACAAAGGCCTTCTCGGCGAGCGCGTCGTTGTAGGCGCGGAAGCGCGCAGGGATCATGGTCGAGACCCAATCGCGCGCGACGAACCGCGCAAACGAGAACCCCACGACGCTCGCCGAGAGCGTGCCCGCCATCGAGAGCGCGAAGGCGACGGGCCAAGGCCAGATGAGCGGCGCGGCCATCACGAACACGGTGCCCGGCACGCCGAACGGCTGGAGCAGGGTATAGGCCACGAGGAACGCGACATACCCCCACGGGCCGAGATCCACGAGCGCCTGTTTGACGCGCGCGGGCTCGGCGAACAGGTGAAACAGGCCGAGCCTGTGCGCCGCGAACATCATCAGGGCCGCGGCGACCACCAGCGCGATCTTGGCCTTTCGCATTGGGCCGGAGCTTCGCAGCGCGGCGGGCCCGTGTCCAGCAAAAGCACCTTTCTTTACGATCCGAGATCAGGCACGCTGCGCGCCGATGGCGGAGCGTTTGCCACGAACGATCAAGCGACCCGCGAACGCGGAGTCGCGACCCACGACGATCGAGCGACCCGCGAACGCGGAGTCGCGACCCACGACGATCAAGCGACCCGCGAACGCGGAGTCGCGACCCACGACGATCAAGCGACCCGCGAACGCGGAGTCGCGACCCACGACGATCGAGCGACCCG
>CAYTJL010000275.1:0-12078 GCA_964437785.1 uncultured Polyangiaceae bacterium | reverse complement strand
TCTCCGCCGTCCTCGCTCACATAGAGGTTGCCCGTCGTGCTGCCGAAGGCCACACAACCATCCATGTTGGCGAGCGCGTGCCGATAGACCACATCATACGCGTGCTCCTGCGGCAGGCCGCGGCGGAGCGCGCGCCACGTCTCGCCGCCGTCGTCGGTGCGCGCGACGAAGAGCCCGCCGTCGATGGCCATGCGCTCTTGATCGGATCTCCCGGGGACGATCCACGCGGTGCGGCCGCTCTTGGCGTCGGCGGTGATGGGGAATCCAAAGCGCACGCCTTGATCAGGTTTACTGACCTTGCGCCACGACTTGGCGCCGTCGGAGCTGTAAAAGACCCCAACGTGGTTTTGCTGCCAAACGTGGCTCGGGTCGCCCTCACATTGCTCGATGTAGTGCGGGTCATGGCCCCACTCGGCCTCGGGCTCGGGCGTGTGATCCATGGTCATGCCTTTGTTGGCGCTGTGCCACGTCTCGCCGCCGTCGAGCGTCTCGATGACACCGGCGCTCGACACGGCGACGAGGATGCGTTGAGGATTGCGCGGGTCGACCACGATGGAGTGGATGCCCGGCGCGAACTCGCCACCTTCGGAGGCGGGCGTGCCAAACCACTTGGTCTCGGCCTTGACCTCGCCTTGGAACAGGTCGCCGCCGCGCGAAGGGTGGTTCCAGAGCGGCCGATTCAGCTCGAAGGAGGCGCCCCCGTCGCGGCTCACGAAGAGGCCCCCCGGGATGGTCCCGACGTAGACGCGGCCGCCCGCGCCGAAGCCGATGATCCAGAGCTTGGCGAGCGTGGCCGCGCGCGTCGAGATCTTCCATCCGACGCCGAATTCCGAGGCATCGTCTTGGTACATGTCTTGACCGATGTAGCGCGCGCCCTCGGGATACTTGATTTGGGCGGGGGCGTCGGCCCAGCTCTCTCCCTCGTTGTCCGAGATGGAGAGCTTGGCGCCCCAATGGCCATGACCGAGGAGCGCCCAGAGGCGCCCGGTGTGCGGATCGCGCGCGGCGAAGTTGACGCCGGCCCCGGCGTGGCCGGAGAGCCGCGGGCGCCATTGCCCTCCTGTCTTCTCGACGAGGAAGGTGCCTTTTCGGGTGCCGACGAGGATGCGAGACGACATGGGATATCAACCTCCGCTCAACGCTTGAAGGATGTGGACTTGGCCGCCGTCGGGGACCGCATCGGAGAGCCCGCGGCGGTCCCGGATCATCGCTTTGTCAACGAAGACGTTGACGTGCGTGCGCAGGCGGCCGCGCTCGTCGCAGATGTAAAAGCCGATGCCGGGCGCGAGCCCCTCCAGGGCGCGGATCACGTCGGAGACCGTGGACGCTTCGAGCGTGATGTCCTTGCCGTCGAGGTGCGGGAAGAAGGTGTAGAGGTGACGCGTGAGGTGCACGGTGACCATGCCCATCTCCGTCGCACGATTGCCGTGCTCCGCACAAGAGCAAACTGCGATCGATGGGTCTATGCTCGATAGGTCGATGGACGAGGTCCGGCGCGGATTTTTGCCTTATTCCCGCCCTGTCATCGCGCCACACAAGCGGTGTCCAAAACCCGAGGAGCGCGCCTGTAACGCACGCTCTCCGAGCCTTGCTTTCTCCCCTTCACCCGCTGAAAGCAGGGACCAAACGCGGTATCCGGCGGGTTGGGCTCTCCACCACGCATCATCGCATCGAATCGCGCGCTGCCATCGGAGCCGAGCTCCTTGCGGAGCGCCTCGCGGACCGCGTCCGCGCCGAGCCCCGTGCCGGCGCGCTTCGCGAGCTGCGCGAGCACGTCGCCCAACCAAACCTTGTTCTGCGACCGCGCGCGGACCAGATGATCCAGCTCCGCCGCCGCGAACAGCCCTTTGGCCTTGGCTCCACCACCGCTCGTGTCGAGCGCGATCGCGTCGAGATCGTCGCCGTATTCGGACACCGACACGAGGCCCCGACGCAAAAGGACCTCGCGCGCCACATAAAGCTCGATCCCCTCGTCGAGAACAGGCACGTCGAGCTTGATCGCGCCTGTCCAACGCCGCGTGATCGCCGCGCCGATCATCACCTTGGCCGACGCCGAGGGCGCCGCCCCGGGCGGGCTCACCACGCAGAGCGCGCTCTCGATCTGCCCGTCGGCGCGCGACGCCTCACCGCTCTTGAAGAGCAACGTGTACTGCACCGGAGCCGTGTCGCCGAAGTGCGCGCGGAGCGCTTCGAACGAGCGCGCGCCCGTCGCGGCGAGATCCACCGGATCGCGCGGGAGCGTGCCGAGCCACACCGCCTGAAACTTGGCGCTCCCCCGCTCGACCGCGACGCGCGCCACGGAACCCGCCAAAAAGAAGCCTTTTCGAAGCTTCTCGATCGAGCCCTCCCACAACGTGTCGCCCGCGCCGAACGTCGAGACGCCCGCCGCGTCCTCGCCGAGCGACGCCAGATCCCACCGCAATCGGAACGTCGTCTTGGACGCGAGCTTGGGCAAGAGGAAGAGATCCGCGCCCTCGCCCTCGACGCCCCCCGCGCGCGCGAGGAGGCTCGTCCCCTTCGCTTTGTCGAGCTTCACGCGGTAGCTCACGAACGCCGAGCCCTGCTGCCTGCGCGACGCGCGCCACGACGCGATGTCGGGGGCGCCGCGCCCGTCGTACGGCAAGCGTTGAAACGCGAGCGCGCCGTCGCTGTCGCGCCCCTCGACCTCGTCGATGTGCGCGGCGACGCGCGCGGGCGCCTCGATCGTGAGCGGCGTCGTGTCGCCGAGCTCGCCCGGCACCGACGCGAAGCGGAGCGCGACGTCGATCGACGTGATGTCCTGCCCGTCGCGCCGCGGCGCGAGGATCATCTCGATCGCGCGCTCGCGCGGCTCCAGATCCGCGAACGGCGATCGCGGCGGCGGCGCGATCGTCGTCGCGGCGGTCATCGGCGGAGGAGGAGGCGCCACGGGCGCAGGCTCGCTGGGCGGCGCCGCGGAGCAGGCCGTCGCGAGGAGCAGGAGGAGGAGCGCCGCGTTCTTCAAAGGCTCTCTTTGCACTCAGATCTCGAACTCGATCTCGGCCTTGCCGCCGACGCGGAGCCGCGGCGGATCGAGCGCGACGCGCGTGCCCGGCGGCACGCTCCGCGTGATGAACACGCCGCCTCCGATGACCGCGCCCTTGCCGATGACCGTGTCGCCGCCGAGCACCGTCGCGTTGGCGTAGATGGTGACCGCGTCCTCGACCGTAGGATGCCGCTTGGTGCCGCGGATCAGCTTGCCCGACGCGTCTTTGGGCATCGAGAGCGCGCCGAGCGTGACGCCTTGGTAGAGCTTGACGCCCTTGCCCAAGATCGCCGTCTCGCCGACGACCACGCCGGTCGCGTGATCGATGAAGAAGCTCTCGCCGATGGTCGCGCCGGGGTGGATGTCGGCGCCGCTCTGCGTGTGCGCGTGCTCGGAGAAGATGCGCGGCATGAGCGGCACGTTGAGCGCATAGAGCTCGTGCGCGATGCGGTGCACCGTGACCGCATAGAGGCCCGGGTACGCGAGGAGGATCTCGTCCGTGTCCGACGCGGCGGGGTCGCCGTCGAGCGCGGCCTGCACGTCGGTGAGCAGCACCGAGCGCACGGCGGGCAAGCGGCGGAGCAGCTCGTGCGCGACCTCGCGGCTGTACTTGCGGCACCGCGGCACGTCGACGCCGCGCATCTCGTCGTGGTAGCAGAGGCAGCGCTCGATCTGCGCTTCGAGCTTGGCGCGAAGCTCCGACACGAGCGAGCCCGTGTGGTAGCGCAGCTCATCCGCCGACAGCTCGCTCTTGCCGTAGTAGCCCGGGTAAAGCACGGGCAAGAGCAGATCGAGGATCGCCAAGATCTCGCGGCGCGACGGCACGAAGTGCCGGCCGAGCTGGTGGCCGCGCGGATCGCTCCGGTAGCTCGTGACGAGCGCGTCGACCACGCGGCTGAGCTCGTTCGAGCTCGCCGGAGGGGCTTCGCCGAGGTTACTGCCTTCCGCCATGACTATGCCTTTGGGCTGGTCGCCGCGGTCATCGCGACGACGTGATCGAAGAGCCCTTCGAAGAGGGCCGTCGTGAGGTAGCGCTCGCCCGCGTCGGGGAGCACCGTGCAGATGGTCTTGCCCGCGAAGCGCGGATCGTTCGCGACGCGCACGGCGGCGACCACGGCCGCGCCGCACGAGATGCCCGAGAGGATGCCCTCTTCGCGCGCGAGCCTGCGCGCCATCGCGATCGCCTCGTCGTTCGAGACCTTGACCACCTGATCGACGATCGACAGATCGAGGTTCTTGGGCACGAAGCCCGCGCCGATGCCCTGGATCTTGTGCGGGCTCGGCGTGAGCGGCTCGCTCGCGAGCGTCTGCGAGATGACGGGCGAGTGCGAGGGCTCGACGGCGACCGAGTGAAGCGGCTTGTTCTTGGTGCGCTCCCAGAAGCGCGACACGCCCGTGATGGTGCCGCCCGTGCCCACGCCCGCGACGAAGACGTCGACGTTGCCATCGGTGTCGTCCCAAATCTCGGGGCCGGTCGTGGTCTCGTGGATCTTGGGGTTGGCGGGGTTTTCGAATTGGCGCACGAGCACGTATTTTTCGGGCTCGACCGCGGCGAGCTCCTCAGCCTGCGCGATGGCGCCCTTCATGCCGAGCGAGCCGGGCGTGAGCACGAGCCGCGCGCCGAGCGCGACGAGCACCTTGCGGCGCTCCATGCTCATCGTCTCGGGCATGGTGAGCACGCACTCGAGGCCGCGCGACGCCGCGGCGAACGCGAGCGCGATGCCGGTGTTGCCGCTCGTCGCCTCGACGATGGCCTTGCCCGGACCGAGCAAGCCGCGCTCCTCGGCGTCCCACACCATGGCCGCGCCGATGCGACACTTGACGGAGTACGCCGGGTTGCGGCCTTCGATCTTGGCCAAGATGGTGGCGGGAGCGCCGTCGGTTACGCGGCGGAGGCGGACGAGCGGTGTCCGGCCGATGCTGCGGGAGTTGTCCTCGTAGACCTTGGGGAAAGTAGCCATTGCCCGCGAGCGTACCCGCGGAGGCCGAGATGGGCAATGCGGGCCATGCGAGCAAAGCGCATCAGCGAGGAGCGCGCTGCCACCGCGCGAGGAGCGCGCGGTGCCGCGCCTCGAACCCGACCGCCGAAAAGAGCTCTTCAACCCGCCTTCGGGAGGCATTCCCCATCTGCGCGCGGAGCTCGGGATCGCGCGCGAGCTTGCCGATCCACGCGGCGAGCGCGCCCGGGTCGCCCGGGTCGAGCGCCGCGCCCGTGACCTCGTGCTCCACAGCCTCCATCGAGCCGTCTTGATTGCCCACCAAGATGGGCACTCCACACGACGCAGCCTCGATGGGCGTGAGCGGCAACCCCTCTCCCTGCCCGACGCCGCGATTGCCCACCAGCGAGAAGATGTGCCCGGACCGATACACGTCGGCCAGGTCGCGCTCGTGAATCGACCCCGTAAAGACCACACGTGACGCGAGCCCAAGCTCCTTTGCGCGCGCGCGGAGCGGCTCGACCAGGTCCCCGCGACCCCCATAAATGAGCGTCAGATCCGGGACCTCGGGCGCGACGCGCGCAAAGGCGTCGAGCAGAGGGGCATATCCCTTGTATTCCGCGATCTTCATCAAGCGCCCGAGGGTGAGCAGGTTAACGCCCTTCGACGGATCCGGGATGCCATACCGCGCCAAGACCTCGCGCGAGGGCTCCTTGGGTGAGAACCGATCCGTGTCCACACAATCCCACGCGACGTCCACCGAGCCCTTGGGCCGATACCCCTTCTCTTCGAGGTAACGCGCGGTGTAATGGCAATCGGCCATCACGAACGCGGCTGTCTCGAGGCCAACGCGCATGTCCCATCGCATCGGGCTCCACGCCTCGTATCCATAGAGGTTAACCACCGTGCGCGCGCGCCCGGCGGTGAAGACGCGGGCGAGGAGCTCGGCCGCCCCCGCCAAGTTCAAGTGGGCAGCGTGGATGAGGGAGGGGCGATGAAGGACCACGTCGGCGGCGGCGCGCGCCATGAACGAGGCCTTTTGCGAGGCCGAGACCCCGCCCGCCGCATAGGCCACGTCAATCGGGTCCTCCAAGCTGTCGGCGTCGGGGCCGAGCACCGAGAAGACACGGACGTTGTCGTGGCCCACGATGGATCGGAGCGCTTGAATCTGGTGGCGGCAATACCGGCTCACGCCCCCTTTGTCGAACACCCCGGGGCTCAAATAAAGGATGCGAGGGGTCGCTTCAGGCCCGCTCATACAGCGTTGTCCCCGCGCCCCGTGCGCGCCAAACGCTCGTAGAGCGCGATCATCGCGCTCGCCGACGTATCCCATGAATACCGCCGCGCGAACGCCCGGCACGCCTCGGCCCGCGCGGAGGCCCCCTCGGGGTCGCGCAGGATCGCGAGCGCCTCGTTGGCGAACGCCTCTTTGGTCCGCTCGACCCACGCGCCCGCGCCCGACCCGACGAGGCTCGACCAAGGAGTCTTGTTGCTCGTGATGACAGGCGTCCCTTGGGCGAGCGCCTCGAGCACCACCATCCCGAAGCTCTCGGACTTGGAGGGCAGGAGCAGCGCCGCTCCGCCCGCCAAAAAGGCATCTTTTTTCTCTCCAAAGACAGAGCCCACGAAGCGGAGGTTGGGCCTCGGCGCCTCGGCGGCGGCGAGCGCCTCAATCGCCGCGCGGCCGCCCGCCTCGTCGAGCCCTGCGATGTGCGTCTCGACGTGGGGCATCTCCTTGGCGATGAGGCGCAGCGCAGGGATCATCACGTCGAACCCTTTGCCCATGTGGAGGCGGCCCAAGAACAAGAGACGTGAAGGGCTCCTCGCGACGGCCGAGGGCGAAGCGGGGATATCAATCCCCGTGGGGATGACGGGCATGAGCGGGTGGCTCATGGCCTGTCGGGCCTTGTCCCCCTCCATGGCGCTCATCACGTGGACGGCGCTCGCCTCCGCGACGGTGCGGCGCTCGATGAGATGCCAATAAGGCACCTTCTTCCACCGTTTGGCGCGGAAGATGTCGCCCGTGAGGCTCCCGAGGGGCGAGACCAGATAAGGCACCTTCGCCGCCCGCGCCGCGCTCGCCCCGGCCCACGAGGCGTACGAGAACGTGGACCAAACGTGGATGACGTCGAACGAGCGCGCGACCTTCGCGACGTGCGCTTTGAGGCCCGGCGCAAACGCATAATCGAGCTTCGAAAGGCGCCCGAAATACGTTACCTTGAGCCCCTCGACGTCGACCTCGCGGCCGAGCGGCATCGGGAGATCATGGGCCCCATCGGCGTTGGTCGTGGCCACGTGGACCTCGACCCCGCGCGCGTGGAGCGCCTTGGCGAGCTGAAACATGGTGACCGGCGGCCCGCCGTATTGGACGGCGGGATAAAAGCACGGGGTCACGAACAAGACGCGCATCGGACCCGCCTCGTATAGCGGAACTTCAAGGGCATTGGGGGAGAAAGAGCCTTGGCGCGGGGAGGGGAGCAGGAACGGGCCCTCAGCGCGAATCCAAAGGCGGTGCCCGCCGAGAGGCGAACGCCCACGCGATGAACGCGAGCCCAACGGCCGAGACCGCGGAGCACGCCACGAAGTGCCCCGCATATCCGAGCTTCGCGGCGACAAAGCCGGAGAGCGTCGAGGCGACGCCCGTCGCGGCCACGACCACGCTCGCTTGTACGGTGTAATCGGTGCCGGAGCTCTCTTCGCGACAGACATCCATCATGAGCGTGAAGAGCGAGACCGTGGCCATCCCGCTCGTGAGGTGCTCGACCAAGCTCGCCGCGACGAGCATGGGTTTGCCTCCCCAATGGAGCGCGGAGGGGACGTACGCGAGCCCGCCCATCACCTGCATCGCGCCGCACGCGAGGATCGCGCGCGTGCGTCCGAGCCTGTTGGACAAGACGCCGCCGAGGAGCGCGCCCGCGAGGCCCGCGCCGAAGCCCACCGAGCCGATCTGAAAGCCGATGTCTTGGTCCTTCATCCCGAGGTCCACGAGCATGGGCTTGACGACGCCGTACGCGAGCGCTTCGCCCGCCTTGTACACGGCCAAGATGCCGAGCCACAGCGCCATGCCCGGGCGCTTCACCACCTCGATCCACGACGCTTTCACGAGGGGGGGACCCGGAGAGGGCCCCGCCAAACCCCCCTGTGCAGCAGATGCCTCCGCGTCGGTCGGAGCGCTCTCACGATAGAAGACGATGGGGACGCTCGCGACGACGAACATCGCCGCCATCGCGAGGAACGTGCGCGACCAGCCGATGCGATCGTGGATGCCGAGCAGGAAGCTCCCGCCGAGGATCATCCCCACGCGGTACCCCGCGACCTGCACGCCGTTGCCATAACCGCGCTCGGCGCCGCGGAGCAGCTCGACCGCGAGCCCGTCCGTCGCGATGTCCTGCGTCGCCGCGAGGAGGTTGTTGACGAAGAGCGCGACCATGAGCGCGACGATCGCGTGCTTGGGATCGACGAGCGAGAGGCCTACCGCCGACGCGATCGACAGCGCTTGGAGCGGCAGGATCCACGTGCGCCGCCGGCCGATCGCGCGCACGTAGTGACGATCGACGTACGGCGCCCACAAGAACTTGAGCGCCCACGGCAGCGCGAGCGCGCTCGTCATGCTGATCGCCGGCAGCGACAGATCACGGCGGCGCATCATCACGGGCAGCGCGACCGTGAAGAACCCGAACGGGAGCCCCTGCGCAAGATAAAGCGAGCCGAGCAGACCGAGCTTGTCGCGCGTCTTCACCCGACGAGCGGTAGAGGCGCGCCGGGGGCGCGGTCAAGTCAGGCGTGCGCGATGACGATCAGGAACGCGGTGGTGAGCACGCTGGAGCCGACGAGCGACCAGCCCACGCGCGGCAACGCCTTGGGCGGCGGCGTGGTGACGGCGATGGCGAGCGCGAAGAGCACCATGGGCAGCGCGGCGAGCGCGGCGCTGAGCGGGACGAGATCGGCGCGGCCCGCGGCGACCGACGTGATGAGCACGATGATCGGGCCCGCGATGCGCAGCGCGAACGGCACCGCCTCGCGCGCGTGCGCGATGACCGCGCGCACCGCGAACGTCGACGCGCTGAACGCCGCGCTCCACGCGACGAGCGCGCCCATCGCGATGGCGGGCCGCACGCCCGACGCGAGCGCGACCGGCAGCGCGGCGCTCGCGAGCGCGGTCGCCGCGACGACCTCGCCGGTCAACGTCTTCTCGGCCCTGCGCACGATGAAGAGCATCACGATCGACGCGAGCGCGACCGGCACGATCAGCGACGCCCGCGCGAGGCTCGGGGCGAGGAGAGCGCCCGCCGCGCCCGCGACCGCAGCGGCGCCGCCGAGCGCCACGAGCCGCTTCTTGGCGCGCGCGCCGTCCTCGCGCTTCGCCTTGGGCCCGCGGTGGCCGAGCATGATCAAGAGCGGCTCGTGCGCGAAGAACGCGAGGCCGCCCGCGGCCGTGAGCGCCATCGCCGCGGGCGTGGGCTTCGCCATCGCGAGCGCCGCGGCGAGCGGGAGGAAGAGTTGCCCATACGCGCCGTGCTCTTTGGGAGCGAGCGAGCGCGACGCGGAGAGCGGTGCGGAGACGTGACGCATGATGACCTCGCAAGTCTGCCCACGGCTCCAGCGAAAATCGAGCCTTGAAATCGATTGAAATCGTGGCCGATCCGCGATTGTGTCGCGCGCGCCCCGCGCAAGCTTCGCGCCTCGTCGCGCAGCGTGTTCGCGTGCCCTCGTTTCAGGGCTTCGACGCGGCGAGCGCCTCGTCGACGCGCCTCAAAATGTCGGCGGGGGAGGGGCGATCGTTCACGTCCTCGCCGATCTTCTTCCACGTGACGCGCCCGTCGCGGAGCACGATGAAGATCGCGGGCACCGCGATGTCGCGGCCCTGCATGGCGACGCCGTACGCGCTGATCGTCTCGAGCTTGGGGTCCGAGAGCAGCGGGTAGTGGATGTCGAGGTCTTTGGCGAGCGTGGCCGAGTCGCTCGGCTCATCGACGCTGATGCCCGCCATCCCGACGCCGCGCTTCGCGAGATCCGCTTCGACATGGGCCAGCTCGCCGAGCTGGTAGCGGCAGAACATTCACCAATAGCCGCGGTAGAACACGAGCACCGCGGCGCCTCCTTGGCTCAGGCTCGCGAGCGACGCGTGCCCTCCGCGGTGATCAGCGAGCGTGAACGCGGGCGCGTTGCCTTGGCTCACGAGGCCCGGGCCGCGCGTGTGGATCGGACAGCCGGCCAACGTTGGAGCGATGAGCCCCGTGGCGAGGACGAGCGCGAGGCGGGCAATCGACGATCGCATGGGCGAGCGCAGTCTACACTTGCGGCGGCGGGGCCTGCTCGGCTACTCACACGGTTGGGGGGAGAGGCTCATTTTTCTGACGGATTGGAGAACGGACCACCGTGAGCGCTAACCCCGCAGCCACCGACGCGATCGCCTCCGGCGAAAAAAAGAAGAGCGACCTCGACGCGTTCACCGACGTGCCGCAGCTCCCGTTCGGGGCCGCGATCTTCACGCTCGGGTACGTCTTCTGGATCGTCGGCGCGATGGAGATGGTCGAGCGGCTCGCGTATTACGGCGTCAAGGCCGTGGCCGGCCTCTACGGCACCGACGCGGTCGCGAAGGGCGGGCTCGGCGTCACGCTCGACAAGTTCGGCAACATCCTCGCGGTGTGGGCGCTGTTCCAGTCGTTCGTGCCGGTGCTCACCGGCGGGCTCTCTGATCGGTACGGCTACAAGGAGACCATCTTCGCCTCGACGGTCGTGAAGATCTCGGGCTACCTGGTGATGGCCTTGTTCCCCACGTATTATGGCTTCTTCGCGGGGGCCATCCTGCTCGCGACGGGCACGGCCATCTTCAAGCCTGGTATCCAAGGCACGCTCGTCAAAGCCACGAAGCGCGAGAACAGCTCGGTCGCGTGGGCGATCTTCTATCAGACGGTCAACATCGGCGGGTTCTTGGGGCCGCTCGTCGCCGGCGCGATGCGCAAGCTCGCTTGGCGCAACGTGTTCTTCGCGTGCGCGGCGATCATCTGCTTCAACTTCTTGTTGATCCTCACCTACAAGGAGCCTGGCAAAGAGGAGCGTTTGGCGCGCGCCAAGGCCGACGCCGCCGCGGGCAAGAAGCAGGACAACCTCGCCATCGACTCGCTCAAAGAGCTGATCAAGCCCCATGTGTGGACGTACCTCCTCATCTTCTCGGGCTTCTGGTTCATGTTCAACTCGCTCTTCGACGTGCTGCCCAACTACATCCAAGATTGGGTCGACACGCGCGGCATCGTCACCTCGTTCTTCGGCGACGCGGGCCCTCAGAGCGGCGTCGTGAAGTTCTTCGTCAACACGAGCAAAGACAACAAAGAGATCCTCCCGGAGGGCATGCTCAACATCAACGCTGGTCTCATCATGATCACGTGCTTCGCGTTCGGGTATCTGTCCGGCAAGATGAAGGCGATCACGAGCATGGTCGTGGGCACGCTGCTCGCGTCTCTCTCGCTCTTCCTCCAAGGCAAATCGGCGCTCGGGTTCCTCTCGGTCATGGCGATCGCGGTCTTCAGCGTGGGCGAGATGCTCTCAAGCCCCAAGTTCAACGAGTTCATCGGCAACTTCGCGCCGCCCGACAAGAAGGCCATGTACCTCGGCTTCTCGCAGTTCTCGCTCGCCATCGGCTGGACGCTGGAGAGCAAGATCGGCCCTGTGCTCTACGACAAGATGGCCTCCAAAGAGGTCTTCGCGCGCGAGGCGCTCGTCCAAAAGGGCCTCATGACGGCTGATGCGGTCGCCCAGATCAAGAATGGTGAGGCGTTCGACAAGCTGGTCGAGCTCGCCCACGTGGAGAAGTGGGCGCTCACGCGCGAGCTCTATGCCGCGCACAACCCTGGTATGGTGTGGGTCATCATGGCGAGCGTGGGCGTGTTCTCGGCCGGGCTCATCTGGCTTTACGGCTGGTGGATTGACAGCAAGAAGAAGGCAGAGGCCGCTGCTGCGGCTTGATGCTCGCTCGGGGCTCGCTCGGAGATGGCGAAGGGGTGTCATCGCCTTACGGGCTCCGTGGCTCGCTCGGAGATGGCGAAGGGGTGTCATCGCCTTACGGGCTCCGTGGGACCCGGTCGCTCGTACGGGGGGCCCGCCTCGCTCTTTTACGTGGACTCGCATCACATGGAG
>CAYTJL010000274.1:0-12118 GCA_964437785.1 uncultured Polyangiaceae bacterium | reverse complement strand
ACGTCGTAGAGCTGCGCCATCATCTTCTGGCTGAGCCACACGTTCTCGTCGGCGTACACCGCCTCGACGCCGCCCGAGCCGCTCGCCGCCACGAAGGTCAGGTACTCGGCCGCCGAGGAGCGCACGAGGGAGGGGGTCGGCTTCTTCTTGCGGGTCATGCGACGCCTGCCCTGCCACGCCTCGTTGACTGTTGGTCCATCCACCGTCGCGGAGGCGGCCCCTTGGCGCTCGACGTAGAGCGGTTATGGACAGGCTCCAACCATCGCCAGAGTACGGCGGCGGATAGGGCCCGGCAAGACCCGCATCTGCCATTGCCCGTCGAGAGGCGCGAGGGCCAACAGAGAGGCCCTCCCCGTTCTGCAAAACGAGGAGGGCTCCACTTCGTGGTTCAGGGCGCGATTAAGATGATCGTGATCGACGGACCGGCGGGCCAAGTGGTGCCGTTCCTTGTGTTTGCGGTGCGTCCGTCGAAGTGAGCCCGATGCTGCTCGATCACGCGAATTCAGCTGCCGGTGTCCGCCGCTGCGACCGCGCGTCGATCCTGTCCACGAGATCAAGAAGCGCCGGGGCGAGCTCAGCGGCGCGGGTCGCGTAACCGGTGTGCGCGCCGGGAAGCTCGGTAAGAGACTGACCAAGCTTCTTCGCCAGATTCGCGGACAATTCGTGCAGCGGATAGCCGCGTGAGCCCTGCCCCGCGGCCATCGCGATGCGACCGGCGTTGGCCTTCAACGTGTCGATGTCGAGATCGACTGCGCAGTACTGACGGAGCTCGTGCTCGAACCAATACTCGATGGCTGCCGCGACCCCAGGGAGGCTGGGGTCACGCAAACGGGCAAAGTGCTCGATGGTTTCGCGCGGAAACAGCCTGTTGTTGAACAGCTCGAACGCCGCCGGGGCCCCGGACTTCTTGTAGAGGTCATACACCTCGTCGAAGAAGCCGAGCATACTCTGCCCGTCCGCCAGCTGCTTCAAGGCCGGCGGTTCGAACGCGATGAGCTTATCGACCAAGCTGGGCCCCTGCGTGATCACGTGCAGCGCGACCACCGCGCCTGAGCTCGGGCCAAAGACGGTCGCCGGTGCGCGGGCCACCCGCTCGATGACCTTGAGCGCATCGTCCGCGTCGGTCTCCAGGCGACGTCCGTAATCCTGCGCGCCGTCGAGCTCGCTCCGTGCAAAGCCGCGTCGGTCGTAGGTGATGACCGTGAAGCGCTCGGCAAGGAGCTGCGCGATCGGCCGGAAGATGTGAGCCGTCCCGTTGCCCCCCGGGATCAGGAGCAGCGGCGGGCCGCTGCCCGCAGATTCGTAGTAGAGCCGTGCGCCGGGTACCTCGAGAACACTCATGGTGGATCCCTCTCTCGTGCGCTGGGTTCGACGGGGTTGTCTCATGGTCCCCGTCGATGTCAACGAGCGTTGACCAATAAGTAGATCCGGCCGGCTCACTTGTCAACAGACGTTGACTTACGGGCGCCGCGAAGGCGTAGCTCGGTCACCCGGCGACCGGCGGCGGCCCAGTGACGTAGCGCTGGACCGCCGGAGCGAGCCACGCGACGAGCTCGTCCCGGCCGAGCGCGAGGGCCGGGGGAAGCCGCAGGACGTAGCGGCAGAGCGCAAAGCCGAGGAGCTGGCCCGCGACGAGGACCGAGCGCGTGCTCGCGTGCGCCTTGTCGCCGGAGACGCGCTCGATCATCGGCGTCACCTGCTCTGCGAAGACCCTGCGCACCTGCTTCGCGGCGGCGTCGTTCGTCATCGCAGCCCGGACCAGCGCCATGAAGGTGTCGTCCGACTCCCATCGATCGAGGAAGTGCTCGACGAACGCCGCTCCGACCCGCGAGCGTGGGACCGCCGTCAGATCCGGGAGGCGCAGATCGAAATCGGCGGCCTCGGCGAAGAGCCTCTCCTTGCTACCGAAGTAGCGGATCACCATGGCTGGGTCGATCGTTGCGTCGGCCGCGATCGCTCGGATGGTCGCCCGATCGTAGCCGTCCGCGGCGAAGCGCTGCCGCGCGGCGGCGAGGATCGCTGCCTTGCTCGTCTCGGCCGCGCGCGGTCTTGCGGATCGTTTTGGAGCCATGCGGAGAATATTAGTCTACGAACGTTGACTTACAAAGATCGCCGAACGGATCCGCCGCTCCTGACCTCGAAGCTCACGCCGCTTCGAGGACGAGCCCCTGAGCGCGGCTCATCGCGCGAGCTCAGCGGGTGCGGTCTTGGAGCGTGCTTGGCGCGCGCGAAGCTCAGCGCGCCGCCAGAACGCTTCGAGGACGTCGTTGAAGGGCGCTCCTACGTTTTGAACGGCGTGTGATCCAGGCACGATGCGGCGCTCCGCGCCCAGCTTGTCGGCGAGCCCATCGGCGATCTCTTCGTAGAGCGGGCGCTCGCCGCCGGTGATGGCGAGGATGGGAAACCCGCCCGCGCGCAGCGCTTGGATCGGGACCTCGGCCTCCCACGGCCAGCGGAAATCGGACAGCCGCGCGGCCCATCGCAGCAGCGGCGGAGGCATCGGGGACGGGAGCGGGACGCTGGGATCGAGGATCGCGAAGATGCGCCGCAACAGCTCGTCGTGATCGGCCGGCGGGTTCCGCGCGACCTCGCCCATGCGTCGCTCGTAGTCGTCGACGCCGGGCTTGCCGCGCGCGATCGCGCTCGACGCAGCCTCGACGAGCGTCAAGGAGGTGACCAGCTCGGGGCGCTGCGCGGCGGCGAACATGGCCACGATCGCGCCGTACGAGTGCCCGACGACGTGCGCTCCGGGCTCGAGCAGCTCCGCGACGGGGGCGGCGTGAGCGAGGAAGTCTTCGCCCTTTTCGGAGGGGCTTTGGCCATATCCGGGACGCGAAGGGGCGATGAGACGAAAGCGCGCCGCGAGCGGGATCTGCGCCTGCCAAGAGGCGATGCCGCCGGTGCCGCCGCCGTGGACGAGGACGACGCGGGGGCCAGAGCCGAGCTCGGTGACGTGCATGTCTCCGGGGCCGCGGCGTTCGAAGAGGATAGGTTCGCTGCTCATGAGATCTCCTTGGTTCATGGATGGTTGGTGAGAGGTTTTGCGTCGAAAAGAGCGATTGGTTGCATTAACAACTATTTGCGCGAAGCTGGAGGCGCGCTCGGCGGCGAGGCGACCTCACTCCGTCAACGCGAGCAGGTTGCGCTCGAGCTGGAGCAGCGTCCGCCGCGTGACCTCGAGATCGTGCGCGGAGATGCCTGCCTCGATCTGCGTCGCGAGGTCGCGCGCGAGCGGGGTCAGCTCCTCGCGGAGCCTCATCGCCTCGCGCGTCGCGTGCACGCGGCGCCCGCGGGCGTCGTCGGGATCGGTCCGCCGCGCGATCAGGCCTTCGCGCTCCATCACCGCGAGGATGCGGCTGATCGTGGCCTTGTCCTTGAGCGTCGCGTCGGCGAGCTCCGACTGCGTGAGCGCGTCCTCCTGCCACAGACGGACCAGCACGATCCACTGCTCCGGCGTGACGTCGAGGCCGAGCGCGGCGAACCGCCGGTACAGGGCGGTGCGGAACATCTGGTTGATGCGGTAGACGCGAAACCCGAGCGCGCGGTCGAGCACGATGCCGTCGTCGGTGAACTGTTCGGGCATAGAGACACCTTAAGCTCACGATCGATGAT
Source organism: uncultured Polyangiaceae bacterium (assembly GCA_964437785.1). Classification (GTDB taxonomy): domain Bacteria; phylum Myxococcota_A; class Polyangia; order Polyangiales; family Polyangiaceae; genus CAYTJL01. Next base: position 8,506 of record CAYTJL010000274.1, on the reverse strand, counting down.
TGTCAATGCAACCATTGCCAAAAAAATCGGACCCGGCGCGGCCCGCGCGTCGTCGTCGAAGAACATCGTTTAGCTTCGCCGCCTCGGTGGGATCGATCTTCCACAGATTCTGGGTCAAGGCACCGATCGTTCCATCACACCTCTACCCCGTACTTCTTCGCCCAGTTGGTCAACGTCTGGTAGCTCGCGAACCCCGCGAGCTCCGCTGCCTTCGTCTTGTTGCCGTTCGCTTCTTCAAGCGCCCTCGTCAGGTAGTGGCGGACGACCTCGCCCAGGACGGCTTGCAGCTCAAAGCCGTTTCCCAGCGGACGGTGCAGGACGTCACCATCTTTCGCCGTCGGCCTCACGAGGAGCGATTCGCTTATCGCGGCCTCGCCGATCGTGGCGCCCTTCGACCATACGAAGGCGCGGAGGAGGGTCGCCTGGAGCTCTCGGACGTTGCCCGGCCAAAGGTGTCGAAGAAGAATGTTTTTGGCTCCGGGAGAGAGCTTCTTCTGCTCCTTCGCTGGGCGCTCGGCGTTGAGCTTGTCGAGATGCGCCTCGACCAGGAGAAGCACGTCTCCCTCACGCGCTCGGAGAGGTGGGCTCCGGAGCAGAAGAACCGCGAGGCGAAAGTAGAGATCCTCGCGAAACCTTCCGGCAGCAACCTCCATGAGGAGATCCCGGTTAGTGGCCGCGATGACCCGAACGTCGACCTGGGTCTCGCTCTTCGCTCCGATGCGCTGAACCCTCTTCTCTTGCAGCGCGCGAAGGAGCTTCACCTGTGCGTCGAGCGTCAGCTCGCCGACCTCATCGAGGAAGAGCGTGCCGCCGTCAGCGACCTTGAAGGCTCCCTCCTTGGCCGCAGTCGCGCCGGTGAACGAGCCCTTCGTGTGTCCGAAGAAGATCGATTCGACGAGATCCTTCGGAAGCGCGCCGCAGTTCACCGGGACGAACGGGCCCTTTCGACCGCTGGCTTTGTGCACGGCCGCCGCGAGGAGCTCTTTGCCGGTGCCTGAGTCGCCCTCGATCAAGATCGGGGCGTGGTAGGGGGCCGCTTGCGCCGCCCGCTGGAGGAGACGTTTCATCACGTCGCTGCGATGGAGGATGTCCTTGAAGCTCGGGTCCTCCAAGCGCCCTGCATCCCCAAGGCGCTCAAGCTCAGCATCTCCTTGCCGAACGAGGGCGGGTACAAACTCTGCAGCGATCTCGAAGGGCAGCGTGACGGTCTCGACGCCCGCTTCCTTTGAGGACTGAATCAGCTCGGCGCCGTAGCGCGGAGCGACGAGGATCCACACCGAAGCCATCGCCGGCGTCCCTGGGCTTAGGTGAAACGTGAGCTTCGCCTTCGGCGCCTTCTCCTGAACCCAGTCAACGGCCTTCGAGACGGCCTTGTAGATGTCGCCGAAGTGCGTCGGCGATCGAAGCTTCTCGGAGCGGACATCGATCATCGCCTTCGTCCGCTGCCTCAGCCATGTCTCGAAGAGCGTGACCTCGGCCTCGTCGTAGTTCGTGAGGAGGACGACCTGATCGAAGACACGAGCCGACGCGGCCTGAGCGACCGGGCCGAGGCTCGGGCCTTCGCCCTTCGCGGCCTTGAGATCGGTGGCTCCGAACCAGGTGACTAGCACGCGCGACATGGGGGGACAGCATAACAAGTCTTATTCGTGTAGAAGGGGCCACCTACGTTGTGGTGCGATTGCCGCAGGACGGGCACACGAACCCAATCTGCGTGTCGACGATCCTGGGCACCGCGAGAACGTCGGCCCCCAGCGTCCGGTCGACCCACCCCGGCGCGCCGGCCAGCGTCGTCCAAGCCGTTCCATGGAGTCGCAACAAAGGGATCGACCCCGCGCAACCGCCGCAGGCGATCGTCCTCCACGTCGTCGAGCAGTCGGAGCACGTACAGGAGAAGTGCTGGCCCATCGGCTTGAAATCGCGCCGCGCATTCGCGCGCGTGGCGCACGTCGGACATTCGAGCAGATCGCTGACGACCCCGACCGCTTTCGCGAGATCGTGCTCGAAGCGCTTCAGCGCTTCGAGCTTCTTCTTCGCATCCGCGATCTCTGCGGTCAGCTCCTTCTTGCGCGCGTTGACGGCTCCGCGGTCTCGAACCGCCTCGCGTAGCTTGAGAGAGATGTCCTCCCGCTCCTTCGTGAGCTGCTCGAGCCGAGCGGCAGCGTCCTCGACGAACCGCTCAGCGGGCAGCGGCTCGTTCTCCAAAGGCGCGCGCACGATGCGAAGGTGGTTGTCCGTAACCTCGAGCCACCCGTATCCGCTGCTCAGCTCCGGCAGCTCCGGCCGAGCGATCGTCGGCGGGTACGCGAGAAACGTGGGGACTGTCGTGACCCATCGGAGCTGGCGTGCCACGCGCTCCACGCTGCCAATGTCCCATGGAGACACAGGCAGGAAGCCAACACGCCCCTGCCCATCTAGGCTGACCTCGTGGGCCAGCGAGCGGAGCCGCACGGCTCGATCCGTGGCGAGGTTCTCAAACGCGGTGGCGTCAGACGGTGAGGGGTAGAGAATGACCGTAGTTGCACACGCCGGCGCACCGGCATCGGCATCGCGGATCAGAGCGTCAAGCTTCTCATCGTCGAGCAGCGCGATTGAGCTGCACAGCGGGACGATGCGCAGCGGTCTGATAGCATCTCCTCGAAGCGAGATCGCACCGTCGGCCGCGGCCCACGACAAGCGCGCGACGCGGGCGCCGCGACGCACCTCCACCTGGAGACCGGAGAGCGACTGCTCGAGGTTGGTCGGCTCGAACCCGAGCTGGTCGAGCGCCCGAAGCGTCAGCAGCAGCGCGAAGCTGTCGAACGAGCGACAGAGATCCTGCATCTCTTCGAAGTACGCGCGCGGCCGGACGGCCCGCTCCTGCCCCAGCCGAGCCCATTCGAGCCAGAGCTCAGCGACGCGCCGATAGTGGGCGTCGTCGCTCAGGATGTTCGTCATCGTGAGCGACGCGCTCACGGTCGCCCGTCGCGGCACCTCTCGGTACAGAGCCGAGTCCTTCAGCCCAGAGACCGTGAACAGGAGGTGCTTCAGTTGCCCGAGGGTGCGCTCGGCTTTCCGCTTCGCCTCACTCGCGTCGAACGTTTCCCCCCAAAGCCTGTAAATGCGCCTTTGGCGCCAGTGCGAGCCTCCTGCTGCCGCCGCGTGGTTTTCAATTACCTCCTCGAACACCTTCAGCAGCCGCATGACCTCGTGAGCACGACGAAACAGGTACACCACGAGGTGATCGACGAGGCGGGCCGCGACGCGGTTCTCGTAGATGTCGAGCTGGTCCTGCCGCACGGTGGCGAGGATCCTCTTGGGGACCACAGAGCGCAGCGTCGGCCGTTCCCAGTCCTCCGTGTGTGCTGCGAGGTAGCTCGCGGCCTGCGCTGGAAATCGTCGGGCGCGCGAGATGGCCAATCGCTCGACCTCGACGCGCAGATGCGCGCGCGGCCTCTGGCACACCTCTTCGAGATGTCCGACGTTCTCCTTGAGCAGCTGTTCGAAGCGCTGAAGCTCCACGCGGTTCGACATACCTCGAACCAACGGCGAGACGTCGAGCACGTCGAGCCACGTCATGCCCTCGTCAATCAACTCGCCGAAGCTGCGCCCCACCGTACGGATGCTCGCGATGTCGAGCGGGTCGAGCATCTGAGCGCGCGGGAAGGTGCCCTCGACACGCTCGGAGCCTCGCAGCAAATGCCAGCGCCCAGCCGGCTCAGGCACGAGGAACATGCCTTGACGCGCCGGAAAGGAGCTCATGAACAGCTCGCCCGACGCGCCGTCGGGCACGACGAAGCGACCCAACAGCGCAGCCCCGCGGCGGACCTCGCTGGCAGCGCCAAGCCGATCGAGGAGTCGAATGGTCACTCTTCTTCCTCGGCACCGAGTCGGCGCAGCTCGCCGACAACGATCTCGACCGAGCGCTGCGCGGTCTCGATCTTGCCCAGCTTCGTCCAAACCTCCTCAATCCGCTCGCGAAGGGCCGTGAGGTCCTCTGGCCGCGTGTCGTGTCGATCGCGGATCTTGCGCAGCAGCTTCGTCGCAAGGATGTGGTCGACCGCTTCCCCCACGGTCCCTCCTGCCGCGACAACGACCGGAACGAAGTCGAGCATCTGCCGCTCGAGACGGTTGCCCCACCCAACACCGAAGCGGCGGCCAAGGAGCTCCGCGAACGAGCTGTCGAGGAAGGTGTACGCATCCCTCGCCTTCGCGGAGTGGATCTCCTGCGCTTTCGCGAACGCCCCCCGAAGTGCGTCGAACGAGACCGGCGCCAAAGGGGGTCGGCGTTCCGGCTCGAATCTCGCGCGATTTCGCGGCAGCTCCATCACGTGCGCGCGGTCGTAGGTCTTGTCCGCGAAGTCCTTGGTCGTCTCATCGTGATTCGCGGTGCCGACGAACCACACATTCTGTGGGATCGCGAGGGTGCGGCCGTTGCGGAGGTGGGCGGGCGAAGGCGGGACCGGTGCCGTCATCAGATCGAGCTTCTGGAGGTGAGCATCCTGCTCGAGCGCCGAGAGCAGGTCGGCGAAGTACTGCTCGGGGTGCGAGAGGTTCATCTCGTCGAGGACGACGATGTTGACGAGGCCCGCGTAGCGGGGGCACTGCGCGCGGTAGAGGGCCTGAAGAAACTCCGATTCGTAGAAGCGGCGCTCGAAGGCGTTGAAGTGCCCGATGAGGTCTTGGCGGTCACGCCATCCGGCCTGCACCTCGACGAGGGTTGAGCCCGCTCCAAACGCGCGCGCGACCGCGAGAGGAAGGCTCGTCTTGCCGGTGCCGCTGATGCCCTGCAACAGATGGAGCCGACTCATCGCGAGGCCGCCCAGGAAGCAGCGGAGGTCTCTCAGCTCGTAGAACAGCACCTTGTCCGGGTTGTTCGGGTCGATCGCGACGCGATCCTGGAGCTCTTGGCAGAAGGCCTCGAGGTCCGGGATCTCGTCCATCACGGGCGTCTTCGTTTGCAGGGCGCTGTCTGCGTCCATCTGGCTACACGCGGGGAACGGGCTTACGCCGTCGGCGCGACGGATGCGCTCATCGATGTCTTTACGCAGCTCTTCGAGCGCTGTTTGAAGGAGCTCGCGGGCGCTCTCAAGCGCTGCCTTTTGGTCACGGAGGGTCTCGAGCTCCGTGACGGCGATCGAAGCCTTCGCGAGCGCTGTCTTGGCCGCCACGACTTCTTGCGTCAGGCGGGCCCGTTCGGACTCCCACTCCTCGCGCGCGCGCTCGAGCGCCGCAAAGCGCTCGGCGATTTCCTGGCTCGGACGTTTAGCGAGCTGGGCCTTCAGCGAGTCTCGCTCTCGAAGGAGGGTATCGAGCTCCTTCTTTACCTCGTCGAGCGGGCGATTCCCCAGGGCTCGCTCGGCTTCGTCGCGAAGACGCAGCTTCTCGTAAAGCTCATCCCGACTCGCCTGCGCGCTCGCGAGGCGCGCCTCTACGTCCTTCTGCTTGGCCTTCGCCGACTCCAGCTCGTGGGCCGCACGTCGCGCCACGCGCTCGTCGAACGCCACGCGATCCTCTCGCAGGACATCCTGTTCAAGCTCGAGCTGCGCCGCGCGCTTCTTCAGCTCCGCGCGGTCCTTCGAGAGTTGTGCGCGCTCGAGCTTGACCGACTCCGCGTTCGCCCGCTCGGCCTCGGCGAGAGCTGCCTCGCGGACATTCAAAGCCCGCTTTAGATCCTCACGCCTCCGTTCGTCGTCCGCGCGGCGCTCGGCTTCCCATACCGCGCGCTCCTTGGCGATCTGCCCCCTTGCGTTCGACAGCTCGACACGGAGGATCGAGGCTTCGTCGTCGAGCTGCTTCAGCGATGCCCTACGCTCAACGGCGAAGCCAGCCTCCGCGTTCAGCTCGCGATCGCGGATCGCCGCCTCGCGCCCTAAGACATCGATCTCGCGCGCATGGAGCTCCTCGGCGGATTCCTTCACCTGTGCCTGCGCCTGCTCGACTCGCCGCTCCCGTTCCTCGAGCGCCGTGGCGCGCTCCCCGAGATCGCCTTCGCGCGTACGCACCCGCTCTTCGAGCGCAGCTATCTCGCCTTCACGCTTGGCGAGCCGCTCACCGCGAGCCTTCAGGAGCGCAATGGTCTCATTGATCAGTTTGGCCCCCGCGACGAGGTCGATGCTCGATGCGTCGGTGGACGGTGGCGTCGTTAGCACGATGTCTATCTCTTCCGCCGTGGCGTCGGCGACGGCTGCTTCGTTCGCCGTCTTGATCGCGTCGAGCGCGGCGGCAGGCGCCTCGGGCGCAGCTTGGGCCGCAACAACCGACGTCGCCTGCGTCTTCGGTGAGGAGTCAGGTGCCTTTCCTTGCTGTTGATGCTGTTGATACCTGTTCTTGTTCTTCTTGCTCATGCTTGATCAGGGCCTCGCGGAGACGTGCGGTTCGCCTATGCCTGAGAGCAGGCCCACCGCGCGGAAAACGTCAGCGACAACATGTCGCGCCGGCGGAAGAGATAAATGCTCAGCGCTGGCGTGAACCGCGCCGCCGGCCTTTGCGACGCCGTCGAGCAGCTCAAGGAGCCTCGGCTCTTGAGATGCGGCACGACGGAGTGGATGCGCGAAGTCGTCGCGCGCGGTGAGCACGGCAGCGATAATTGCGCCGCGAAGACGCCAATTGCCGTCGGGGTAGCACGCGGCCTTTAGATGATTGGGCCTCACGCGAGCGAGCGCATCAGGCAGCGGTACATGAAAGCCAACCGCCTTCGCCGACTCCTCGTAGACGCTTTGACAATAGACCTCGTCCTCGACCGGGCGGCGGTCGGCGTAGACGCGTCGCCAGACTTGCCGCGGAGGGTGGCGCACAAAGAGAGCGCTGAACGTGGCCTCGAGCGCGCGCCGAGCGTCACCGACGAGCGCGCGAAGCTTGTGCTCGGGGCACGTCTCGCCGAGCAAACCGGCTTCAACATGTGCGTACTCGAGCGCAACGAGGTCTTCGTACTGCGGGAGGTCGCGGGCGCTGACGGACAGCGCCTCCTCGACTTTGTTGATCGCCATCGCCCGAATCTCGCACGCCCAGCGCCGCTGTTCCTCGATCTGCTCGTCGAGCGAGCGCCCGATCATGCCCTCGAGGGCTGACCGAAGCCCCGACGACGACTGCATCTCGCGCTCGAGCGCTCGTCGCAGCGTCGGGCTGATGCCGAGCCCGAAGGGGTCGCACGCATGCCACTCGCCCGCGAGGTCGCTGGACTCAGGAAGATAGATGAAGCTGGTGATGAACGCTGGTGTGGGCTGTTCGTCTACGAGCGAGACGCGTTTGAGAACGACGCTGCCCGCGTGCGCGTACGTGTCGTCATCGTCTGTGCTCTCATAGGACTCCGAGCGCCGAAGCGCGGAGCGGTGCTGACGGGTCACGCGAATGATCTCAGGCGCCCCCGGCGCCGGAGGAGGCGTAATGTCGCCGGGGAGCACCATAAAGGCCCTCTCCCGGCGCGGCTTTCCCTTCGACCCGAGCACGAGATCGGGAAAACCGCTGTTGGGGTCCCGCTGCAGCTCCGCGTAATCGAGCCTCTCGATAAAACGCGGCCACAAATCACCGCTCCACGGGTCCTGGAATACGTACCCTGTGACCATCCTACGAACGCCGAGCGTCTCCTCCTCGAAGAGCGCATGCCCCGTCGTCGTCGGTAGCCCGTTGCTGCCAAGGAGCCCACGCTCCTGCAGCTCCACGTAGATGAGCGCCGCGAGGTCGGCGTGAATGTGGAGCCGCCCTCCAATGCGCTCGAAGCTCGTGATTCCAGCACGGCACATCCCCAGCACCGCCTTCTGGAGGACGTTGAGCTCACGGTCGCGAACCTCGGGGGCCACCACGCGGTAGATCAGCGCAGGCCAGAGGATGAAGCGGCGCTTACTCCACCGCATCCGTTGGTTCGTGCTCGGGTCCTTGGGCAGATGAGGCCCGAAGTGGAGGACCGGCGCCTCACGCTTGAAGAGCAAGGCCATGTTCGCCTCCACAGAGCTCACGGAAAGCCACGAGGCCGCGCAGCGCCTTCTCCGACGCTTCGCCCCTCATCATCGCCGAGTCTCCGACCACGACGAGGAGCCGCTGTTGGCGGCTCATCGCGACACACAGACGATTCTCGAGCACGAGGTGCCCGAGCTTGCGTCGTAAGGACCGCTCGTCGGTGGCAGGAAGATCGTTCGACCTCGTCATCGACAAGAACACGACGTCGAACTCCTTGCCTTGGAAGGCGTCGACGGTGCCCACGCGCAGGCGCTCGATGAGCCGCCCTTCCTCGCTGCGCGTCTCGCGCCAAGCGTCCCTCACGCGGTAGGAGCCGTCGTCGAGCCGCTCGGACATCCCATGCTTCTCCATCGCGCGCAGCACCTCGTCGGCCTGCGCGGAGTAGAACGAGATCACCCCGAAGCTGAGATCTCGCCGCTCGGTCGCGAGGCGCTTGACCTCCTTCGCGAGCCACTCGGCTTCGGCAGATCGCCGCTTGCTTTGACCACCGTGCTCGCGACCGCGAGACAGCGGCATGTCCACCCACGCGGCAACGCGCCCGGCGTAGCCCGGAAGGTCGTGAACGAATTCCTCC
>CAYTJL010000273.1:0-12124 GCA_964437785.1 uncultured Polyangiaceae bacterium | reverse complement strand
CGGACGCATGCGATCCGCGGACGGGCCGCGCGTACGCGGACGAGCCCGAGGCGCGCGCGTCCATCGTGAAGGCTGGTGGACCATGAGCAGAGAGGTTGCCGTCTCTGCGGCCTCTGATGTACGCCGGCAGACGCGAGCCATGATGCCGGCCATCGACAAGAACCCAGAACAGACGAAGCGAGGCCGCGCCCATGCTTGAGTCGATTCACCTCAAAGACGTTGGCCCCGCGCGCGAGATGACGATGAATTTGGCGTCTCGGTTGAACCTCGTCACGGGCGACAACGGGCTTGGGAAGAGCTTCTTGCTGGATGTGGCGTGGTGGGCGCTGACGCGGACGTGGGCTCGACATCCCGTCATCCCGACAATGAAAGGCGCATCGATCTCGTATTCGTACACGAAAAAGACGCCCAAACCCTATACGTACACAAGCAAATACGACCCCGCCGCTGAGCGATGGAGCGTGAACCAAGGTCGCCCCGCGATCCCTGGGCTCATCCTTTACGCTCAAGTGGACGGAGGGTTCTCCGTCTGGGATCCAGCAAGGAACTATTGGACGGAAGATGCGCCCAATCGGCCGAACGCCTACCTCTTTTCTGCGTCTGAGGTCTGGGGGGGGAACCAATTCTGCGAGGGCCTGATTCGTGACTGGGGCTCGTGGCAACGCGAGAGGAGCCGTCCCTTCGACCTCTTGAGCAAGGTCCTTGGAGCACTGTCGCCGTCGGGCGACGAAAAGCTCGAAGCGGGCGAGCTGCGCAAGCTTACGGTGAGTGATCCCCTCAGGTACCCGACCTTGCGCATGTCCTACGGTGAAGACGTCGCTGTCATCCACGCTTCGGCTGGGATGCGCAGGATCATCGCGCTTGCTTATCTCCTTATTTGGACGTGGGAGGAGCATCTTGCCTCTGCGAAGGTGCGCAGCGAGCCGCCGGCAAGAGAGGTCATCTTCCTCATCGACGAGATCGAGGCCCACCTGCATCCGCAATGGCAGCGACGCATCGTGCCGGCCCTCTTGCAGGTGATGGACATCCTCACCGGGCAGCATGGCTCTCATGTCCAACTCCTCGCCGTGACGCACTCTCCTCTCGTCATGGCTTCGGTGGAGCCCGTCTTTGACGCTGACAAAGACGTTTGGTTCGATCTCGATCTGGACCGCACGAGCAAGCCCTCTTCTGTCACGCTGATGCCGCAGACCTACGTGCGCCACGGTGAGGTCGGCAATTGGCTCACGAGCGAAGCCTTTGATCTGCAGGAGCCCAGATCCATCGAGGGCGAGCGAGCCGTAAAAGACGCTCTGGCGCTGATGGATCAAGAGGCAGCTTCCGGTGCCGCCGTCGCCGCTGCGGACAAGGCGCTGAGAGAAGCCGGTCTGCCCGACATCGACCCGCTCTGGGTGCGATGGCGGTACTTCCTCGACGATCGCGCGAAAAAGGCGCCGGCGAAATCGAGGCGGAGGAGGACATGATCGAAGTTGCCGAGGCCGACGAACCGCTCAGCTTCGAGAAGCACGTTCGCAAGCGAGGCGAAGAATCGATTATGAGGCTCCTAGGCAAACCCGTGAAGGGCAAAGGAGGCCGCAAGCCGAAGGAGACCTATGCTCGAGAGGAGGACATCCCTTCGGGGAAGTTTCCAGCCCTTTGGCTCGAGCTTCGTGAGGCCGACGGCAAGAGCACGCTCGACGACATGATGGACCTCTACGATCAGCGGTGCGCATACCTCGCCATGCACATCGAGAGGGCGACGGGGGGCCCGACGATCGACCACTTCATCCCGCAAGCGAGGGATTGGCGGCTCGTCTATGAGTGGTCGAACTATCGGCTCAGCGCGGCCTGCGTGAACGCGAAAAAGGGTGTGCTGGAGGTGGTGGACCCATTCGATGTGCAGGCAGGGTGGTTCGAGCTCAACTTCGGGACGTTCCGCGTTCGGCGAGGACGCGCGGCGCCGAGCGCGCAGCGTACGAAGATCGACAACACCCTGCCCCTGCTGAACCTTCGCGATTGTTGCCAACAACGGAGAGAGTACGTGACGCTCTATCGCCTCGGCCCGGGCAACAAGGGGATCGATCTCACGTACCTGGAGCACCGCGCGCCCTTCATCGCGTCCGAGCTGCGGCGCCAAGGGGAGCTCGTACGAGGGGACACCTGAGCACGGAGGTCGCGCTCAACGCCTTCGTTTATCGCCTTTGTTGGAGCGATTGGCGACGCGGTTCGGAGCCTCTTTGTTGAAGTACGCTTCGAGCAGCTCGCGGCCCGCGACGTTGCCTTTGGTCTTCCACTTGAGGTTGTTGGCGAGCATCACGCTCACGGCGATCTCGGGCTTGGTCGACGGCGCGAAGCCCGCGAACCACGAGTACATCCGCGCCGGGTGCCCGCCGATGAGCGTGCCTGTCTTGGCGGCGACCGGGATGGAGGCCAGATAACGTGACCCGTCCGGCCGCTTGAAGGCTTTGGCCGCCGTGCCCCGACGCGTCGTGATCTCCAGCATGTGCGCGAGCGACCGCGCGGTCCGCGCCGAGAACGCGCGGCCTTTGCTGGTCCTTTGGCCCTTGTCGCGCAGATAGAGCCCGACCTTCTCACCGTCGTTGGCGATCACCTGCATCGCGAAGAGGGCGCCGAGCGGAGAGAGCTTGCCGTTCCAAAACCCCGCCGAGGCGCGCGCCATCCCAAACGGATCATCCGGGATTTGAAGGGTGCTCGCGCCCACCGGCACGTCGACCGGCACCTCGCCTACAAAACCCAGCTCCCCGGCGTACCGCCGGAGATCGTTTGGCTGAAGGTGCTTTTTGGCGAGCCGCGCGAACACCAGATTGACGCTGTGGCCCAACGCTTCACCGACGCTCGTGCAGTGTTTGCCCTTCTGCTCCAGGTCGGCCGGCCGAATCTCACGCTCGCCGCCGTCGTAACAAGCCCTCGTCGCCGGCGTGACCTTGCCCCCTTCGAGCAGGGCAGATGCGGTCACGACCTTGAAGATGCTCGCGCTCGGGGCGAACGGCTCCGCGACGAAGTCGCGCCCACCGCGGCTCGCCCACGCGAGGATTCGGCCCGTCCGCACGTCCGAGGCCACGATGGCTCCTTCGTGCGCGCCCGACTGCGCCAAGATGCGCTCCGCCGCCCGCTGCAAATCCGGGTCGAGCGAGAGCTTCACCTCCGCGCCGTTGAGCTTGCCAAAGACGCCTTGATCGGTGACGCGCAGGTGGCGCATGTCGGCGGGCTTCGCCGACGCGGGCGCTGGGTCAACGAGGAGCGCCGCCGCGCCGAGGGTCGCGCTCAGGAGGAGATGGAGTCTCGGCCACACGGAGCCTTTCTTCGCCGAGGTGGGGCGCGCGGGCCAAATTTGAGGCGAGGCTCAGGCTACGAAAGCTGTCCCCAGGCCCGAAAAATAGCCTCGGCCACGCCGCCGCCGTCGGCCGAGCCCGCGAGCACGTCGCTCGCCGTGGCCTTTACGAGGTCGGGCGCCTGCGGCATCACGAACGATCGACCCGCCGCCCGGAACATGGGGATGTCGTTGATCCAATCGCCCACGGCCACGACCTCGGCCGGCGAGCACCCATAAAACGCCGCGAGCTCGGCGATGGCCGTGCCTTTGGTGGGCCCTTTGGCGCGCACCACCATCGCGTGTTGTTGAATGCGCACGACCGGGAACGTCACGCAAAAGGCCTCGTGCTCCAGCTCTTTTTCGAGCGATTTGACCGCATCGAGGATGTCCCGCTCGGGCCCCACCGAGACGACCGCCATCACCTCGCTGTCGTCCCAATACCGATGGTCCTCGACGCGATCGACCACATGCACGTTCGGCGACCACGTCCTTACATAACCGGCAAAGGGCTCACCGAGCGGATCATGAATGATGGCGTCTTCGGCGAAGAGGAAGCTCGCCGCCCGCGCCCGCGCGAGGATGTCGCGCACCATCTTGGCGTGCTCGCCGCGAAAACCACGTTGATAAAGCGATTTGTCGCCGCGCGTGTCGACGATGTGACTGCCATCGACGCACGCGATGGGCCCTTCGATGCCGACGTCGCGCGCGACCTTGACCGTGCCCGAATAGAGCCTGCCGGTCACGATGGTGATGGGGATGCCGCGCCGCTGGAGGCGCTCGATCGCGGCGCGATCGTCGTCACGAATGGAGCCGTCGCGCCGGACGAGCGTCCCGTCGACGTCGAGGGCGAGCAGCTTTGGAAGGGGCACGGGAGATGAAGAGGGCTGCGAGCGGCCCCCTACTGCGGATAGACAGACACCTGTTTCTTGGTGTTGCTCTTCCACTCGTATTTGACGATGCCGGGGATCAGCGCGAAGAGCGTGTAGTCGCGGCCGGTGCCGACGTTCTTGCCCGCGTGGATCGACGATCCGACCTGACGCACGAGCACGCTGCCCGCGGGCACCTCTTGCCCTGCGTAGACCTTGACCCCGCGCTTTTGCGCGCTGGAGTCACGACCGTTGCGCGATGAGCCGCCGCCTTTTTTATGAGCCATGGTGAAGTCTCCTTCAGGTTCTCTTGCGGCGAAGCTACGCCTTGATTCCAGTGATCTTGAGCTCGGTGTAGGGCTGGCGATGGCCAGTCTTGCGGCGGTAGTTCTTCCGGCGCCGGAACTTGAAGATGACGATCTTGGGGCCCTTGTCTTGGCCCACGATCTCGGCCGCGACCGACGCGCCCTGCACGAGCGGCTGGCCGACCTTCACGGCCTCGCCCCCGCCGATCATGAGCACCTCGCCCAGCGTGACCTTGTCGCCTGCGGCGCCCGGGAGCTTCTCGACCCGGACCTTTTGACCTTCTGTGACTCTGTATTGCTTGCCGCCCGTCCTGATGACCGCGTACATGGACTCTCCTCTGTGTTTCCCAGCACTTTTCGGCCACCGTCGCCCTTACGCGAACGGGGGGCCGGAAACGAGGGGAGCGGCATTATACGGATCTCGCCTCCCTTCGCAAGCGTGAACTCTTCCCCCGGCGCCGCACCTTATTTTGCCCGCATGCCCCGCCTCCTCGCCCTGCTCTCGCACCCCATCCCGTACCTCGTGCCGCTCATGCAACGGCTCGCGTCGCAACCTGGGCTCGACCTGAACGTATGCTTCATGGCCGACACCGGGCTCAAGCCGGGGTACGTCGCCGGCTACGGCAAGACCATCCAATGGGACCTGCCGCTCCTCGACGGTTATCCGCATCGGTTCTTGCCCAATCTCTCCAAGAGGCAGAGGGCAGGGGACCCGCTCTCCAAGGTCAATCCGGCCATCGTGAGCGAGATCGTGAAGGGCCGTTATGACGCCGTCCTCCTGCACGGGTACGTGGCCATGACCGAGTGGATGGCGCTCGCGGCGGCCAAGGCGCTGCGTCTGCCGGTGCTCTTTTGGGGCGACGTGCTCATCGGATCTCCGCCGAGCGGGCTCTCGCCCAAGGCGCGCGAGCTGTTCCGTCATGGCTTCTGTAAAGCCATCGACGCGGCGCTCGCGCTCAGCACCCAAGCGAAGCTCTTTTACGAGCGCTATGGAGTCCCGAACGATCGTATCTTTTGGGTGCCCCTCTGCGTGGACACCGAACGTTGGATCCGCGAGACGAACGAAGAGCGGCCCAAACGCGCCGCGATCCGCCGCGAATTCGGGCTCGATCCCGATTTGCCCGTGGCGCTCTTCGTCGCGCACATGCGGCCCAACAAGCGCCCTGTCGACGTGGCGCAGGCGCTCACCCGCATGAAGACCAAAGCCTCGCTCGTGATGGTCGGGAGCGGCCCCCTTTATGACGATTTGGAGCGCTTCGTGCGCGATCACAAGCTCGATCGCGTTCACCTCGCGGGGCAGCAGAACCAATCGGTGCTCGCGCGGTATTACGCCGCTGCGGACGTCTTCGTCCTGCCTTCGAGCCCAGGCGAGGTGACGCCGCTCGTGGTCGAAGAGGCCATGTGCTCGGGCTTGCCCGTAGTCATCTCGGACGCGGTGCCATCCATCCTCGACTTCGTCCGCGAGGGCGAGAACGGTTATACGTTCCCGGTCGGAGATGTGGATGCGCTCGCCGACAGGCTCGATCGCGTGCTCTCCGATCCCGCGGCGACGGCCCGGATGAGCGAGGTGTCACGCGCGATCATGCGCGCATGGACCTACGACGTCGCCGTGTCCGGCGTGATGCAGGCGCTCGACGTGGTGGCGAGATGAGCGTTGGACGCGTTCACTTCATGATGGCGCGGATGGCCTTCATGGGCGGTGAACCGTAGCTGAGGAGCTTGTCGTGATAGGCCCGCTCCGAGAAGCCGCGGCGGCCCTCGTGCGCTTTACGGAGCTTCATCATCTCGGTGAAGCCGTAATAATACGTGGTGAGCTGGGCGCTCGTGAGGCGCGCGCGCCGCCACTTGCCCACGGCCTCGCCCTCCTCTTGGAAGGCCTCCTTCATCATCAGATCGAGCGCCTCCTTCTCTTCCATCGCGCCCGCGTGGATGCCGTGATCGATGATGGCGTTGGCCGAGAGGCGAAGGATCATCTTCTCACGCATGATCCGCACCTGGAGGCCGCCGTATCCATATTTGGACATCAGCCACTCTGCGTACACGGCCCACCCCTCCACGAAGGGCCCGCTCGAAAAGACGGCGCGCACCTTGGAGGGGAACTGGTTATTGTGCATGAGCTGGAGGAAGTGGCCGGGCATGGCCTCGTGGATGGTCAGGTCCGCGAGCATGCTGCGGTTATACTCTTTATAAAACGACTCTTGCCGGGGCTTGGGCCAGTCCTTGGGCGTGGGCGCGATGGCGTAGAACGTCTCTTGCTTCTTCTCCAGAGGGCCTGAAGCGTCGCAATACGCGATGGCCACGCCGCGGCGATATTCGGGCATCTCGATGACGTCACAAGGCTCGGTGGGGAGCCTCACGAGGTCCTTCTCTTTGACGAAGGTGGTGGTCTCGCCGAGGAGCCGCTTGGCCTCTTTGACGATGGTCGCGTTGTCGGGCCGGTCCTCGGCGAGCTTGTCGAGGACCTTCTTGATGACGGCTTTGCGCTCCTCGGGCGTCTTCGCCTCGGGGATCTTCTCGCCCTTCATCAACGTGGGCCACAGCTCGCGCGACGTCTCGAACATGTCGCCCTGCGTCTTCTCGAGCAGCGCGCGCGCCCCCTTCGCGACCTCGTCGATGTCGACGTCGTCGGCGAGCTCGAACCCGAGCTTCTTGGTGAAGCGGACCTTGCCGATGCGGAAGCTGCCGTCGCTCCTCGACAAGAGGTCTTTTTGGAGGAACGTTTGCAGGTCCTTGAGCGCCGCCGCGGCGCCTTTGGCCGCCTTCTCCAGCCCTGCTTTGAGCGAGGGGGCTTTGCCGAAGTGCTCGGGCAGGTCCTTCTCGACCAGGCCGATGAGGCCCTCGTTCTGGCGGATCGCGATCTCGGTGTGGATCTTGGCGGGCTTGCCCAAACGCTTCTTGGCGATCTCGACCAGCTTGGGCACCCCTTCGAGCCTGCTCTGGAGGTTCTTGAGCCGCTCCTCGATGGGGGCGTAGTCGCGCGTCACGAGCGGGTCGAGCCCGTCGCCGACCATGCCGGTGTACATGAGCGGGTTGGTCTCGGCCTCGCGCAGCTCGTCGATGGCGAAGATGATGTAACGGACCTTGTCCTCGATGATGGCTTTGTCGATGGCGGCCTGCTCACCGAGGCCCTCTTTGGGCAGCGCCGAGAGCTCTTTGAGCCAGCGCTCGCAGAAGGCCTTTTCGGCGCGATCGCCCTCTTCGCTCGGGTCGGGCCAGCGCGCGTCGTGCTTGTGCTCGCCCGCCTCGGTCGCGCGCGTCGGGTTCATGGCGAGGTACTCCTCCAAGAACTTCTCGCCGAGCGCCTTGAGCTTTTTGTCGGCCTCCTCCGTGCTCTTCACCTCGATCGCTCCCTTCGCCGAGCCGCTCGCGGACGCCATCACCGGCGCCGCGCTCGCCGTGGGAGCTGCGCTCGCGGTGGGCGCGGCCTTGTTGCCCGCGCCGTCGTCACACCCGGCGGCGAGCGCGAGCGCCGCCGCAGCCACCCAGAGCCCTGACCTTCGCATGGATCGGCCTTACCCTTGGTCGGCGCGGAAGGGAATCGGGGAACGCCGCCCATCTTGCAACCGCGCGGGGTGAAGAGTAGGCCCGCCCGCGAGCCTCAAAGGGCCCTCACCCGATCATGAAGAAAAACTACGTCCTCGACGCGAACGTCCTGCTCCACGACCCGCACGCCATCTTCAAGTTCGAGGACAACGACCTCATCATCCCGATCTTCGCCATCGAGGAGATCGATCAGTTCAAGCGCGAGGGCACCGAGCGTGGCCGCAACGCCCGCACCATCGCGCGCCTGCTCGACGAGCTCCGCGCGCGCGAGGACGGCGCGCTCGCCCGCGGCGTGCCGCTCGACAGCGGCGGATCGCTGCGCATCGCCATCCCCGAGAAGCGGCCCGACATCATGGTCGGCCTCGAAAAAGACTCGCAGGACCTCGCGATTTTGCAGACGGCGATCGAGGTGCGCGACCGCGACAAATCGCGGCCCACCGTGTTCGTCACGATGGACACGAACCTCCGCATCCGGGCTGACGCGCTCGGCGTGACCGCGGAGACGTACGAGAACCAGCGCGTTCGCGACTCGGTGTTGGAGCAGAGCGTGGTCGATCTGGCCGTGCCGAGCGCGGACATCGACGCGTTCTTCCAGCAGGGGTTCGTGGCCGCGCCCGCGCTCGCGACGCTCTATCCGAACGCCGCGATCATGCTGCGCGACATGAGCGCGCCCACGCGCACCGCGCTCGGCCGCTTCGACGCCGCGCGCGGCGACATCCTCGGGCTGCGATCGAGCCGCGACGGCGTGATGGGCGTGCGGCCCAAGAACCGCGAGCAGAGCTTCGCGCTCGATCTCTTGCTCGACGACTCGATCCGGCTCGTCACGCTCGTGGGCAAGGCGGGCACCGGCAAGACGCTCCTCGCCATCGCCGCGGGCCTCAAGCGCACGACCGAGGACAACGTCTATTCGCGGCTGCTCGTGAGCCGGCCCATCATCCCGCTCGGCCGCGACATGGGTTTTTTGCCGGGCGACGTCGACGACAAGCTCAACCCGTGGATGCAGCCCATCTTCGACAACCTGGAGTTCCTCTACACGCAGGGCCGTCCGGGCAAGGAGTCGCGCGGCTTCGTCGACCTGCTCGAGCGCGGCGTGGTGCAGGTCGAGCCGCTCACGTACATCCGTGGCAGGAGCCTCCCGCACCAATATTTGATCGTCGACGAGGCGCAGAACCTCACGCCGCACGAGGTCAAGACGATCATCACGCGGTGCGGGGAGGGCACGAAGATCGTGCTCACGGGCGATCCTCATCAGATCGATCATCCGTACGTGGATCACGCGTCGAACGGGCTCTCGGTCGTGGCCGATCGTTTCCGCAGGGAGCGCATCGCGGGCCACGTGGTGCTCTCGAAGGGTGAGCGGAGCGAGCTCGCGGAGCTGGCCGCGAACCTGCTCTGATACGCTCGTCCGGTGCGTCCATCGCCGCGATCGATCCCGCCCGCGTGGGCGGACCAGGCGACGACCGCGCTGCGCCGCGCGGGAGCAGCGATCCGCATCATCGCGTCGACCACGCCGCGCAACTTGCGCGCGGAGCTCTCGAGGCTCGCGGAGGTGTGGCCGAGGACGGGCGGCGAGGCGCCGCGCTTCGAGCACGCGTCGCCTCCCGATCACACGGCGATCCGGCGATCGCTCGACGCGCTCGCGGACAAGCTCGATCGCGAGGGTGAGCTCGGCGTGCTCTACGCGGCCAAGGCGCGCGAGCTCGAGCGCGAGGCCGCGATGTGTGAGGCCGCGGCGACGCCCGCGTTCTTCGCGCTCGCGCGGCAGCGGTACGCGCGCCGCGATGGCTTTGACGAGCGAGCGGATGCGATCGCGTGTGGGTGGCTCGAAGAGCGCGCGCGCGACGAGGAGCCCGGGCCTGAGACGCGGAGCGACGACGATCGCGTGTCCGGCTCGCTCGTGCGCCGGATCCGCGAGGAGATCGGCAAGCGGCGCCTGCCCGTGCGTGTGATCGTCGAGCAGAACCTCGCTTCCCTCGCGGCGACGGGCGACGGCGTGGTGCTCGTCGCGGCGGGCAAGATGCTCGCGCGGCGCGACACGGAGCGCACGGTCTTGCACGAGATCGCGGGCCACGTCGCGCCTGCGTTCGCGTCGTCGTCCGCGCGGCTCGGTCTCTTCTCGCTCGGCACCGCGCGCGGCTCCGACGATCAAGAGGGGCGCGCGCTCGCGCTCGAGCGTGGCGCGGGCTTCCTCGATGGTCGACGGCGTCGCGAGATCGCGCTCCGGCACGAGGGGGCGCGCTCGGTCGAAGAGGGTTTGGATTTCGTGTCGACCGCGCGGCGCCTGCTCGCTCGCGGCGCGTTGCTCGCCGACGCGCTCCGCATCACGGCGCGTGTTCATCGGGGCGGCGGGCTCGGCCGCGAGGTGGTGTATTTGCCTGCGCTCCTGCGCGTCGAGGACGCGATCGCGAAGGACCCGTCGCTCGATCGTGTGCTCGGCGGCGGGCGCGTCGCGGTGGACGCTGCGCCCGCGCTGCGGCGGTGGATGGAGGGGTGATCACGTTCGCGGCTTTGGAGCGCATTGTTTTTTGCTGGCCACCCTCCTCGCTCTTCGCTGAAAATGTCGCAACCGGCGGGGTTCTCCCTGCAAGGGCCTCCTCGGTCATGGTCCCTGAAATGTGAAGCCAACGGCACGGCATCGGGTGCGGCAGCGTCCCTCGCGGATGCTGCCGCCCTCAATCAACCGTGTACGGTGGAAGAACGATTCATGCTTATGGTGTCGCTGTCGCCTCAGAAGGGCCCAGCGCCTCGTGAGCGGCGCAGGGCTGGAGAGGTTCCACGGGGTGTATCGCAGGGTAAACCCGTGTCGCGGTTCGATTCCGCGCGGCTCACCACCTAGGCACGGAGGGTTTGTTGATCAAGCGGACTGATGACGCCGAGCGGTCGTCGTGGGCTTCCTGTGGACATAGACATCTTGGTACGCGGGGAGCAGCGCGCCGTGTAGAGCTTCGATTCGCGTTATGGAAGCCCCGCCATGGGTTCAGGGTGCTTATCGACGACGGCGTGGCCAAGGTTGTTTGGCGAGATCGGGCGCTGCGATGCCACGACACCTCGCAGCCTACAAGGGTTTTATGCTGCTGCGGCGTATTCCCGGATTTATGGGCTTTATGCTGCGGCCGATGCAGTGTAAGCCAGCGAAACGCGGAGTTAGATTGTGGCGCTGCACGTGAACGCGATGTTCGGCGGAAACCCGGCAGGGATGTTCATCCCGGAGGATGTGTGCCAGAAGCGCATCGTGTGCCACCTCTCACAATGAGTGCCTGCTGGACACCGCCAGCCGCGCGCCGATAAGCTTGAGTTCACAATGACAACACCGAGTCAGACGAAGGGCGTTGCGGACATCGGGATCGCATTCGAGGCGTTCTGCGCAAATCTCCGCAAGACCCGCTCCGGGGACATCGACGCCATTGGTGTTTACGGCAATGGTTTCGAAGGTTGGCTCAAGTTTGAATTTCTATTCTACTTGGCTAACACATATGGCCTGAAGCCGCGGGAGGGTGTCGGGGTCGAGCCTCACGTGGCGCTGACCACGGGTGGCGTCAAGCAGTGCGACCTCTGGGCAGTCGACGCCACAGGGCTCCGATACCACTATGTGGAACTCAAGGCTTATTTCAACAACGGCAGCAAGAGTAAGATGTCTAGCGGCGCCCGCAACGACCTTTTTTATATGGCAACGATCGACGCGGCTGACCGAGAGACGAGCGCGGCGACCGGAAGCGCGATTAGGGTTGGCGTAGGATTTGATCGCCAAAAGTGGGATCAACCCGATCCCGCGGTGCAGGCCCTCCAAGTTTCTCAAGGCATTCCCATTAATACGCGGACCGGCTCGTTGAGTGCCAGCGTTCACTGGAGCGTATGGACTCGATCGTATGCACAACCCCGCGACTAGCAATGTTCATATCGCATATCGCGCCGAACTGCGCGCGCTCGAGCCGCCTGACGCGTTCAGGCTTGACATGGCATCCGGTAAGCGAGGTGCTGGGGATCGTGCAGGAAGCAAGCGCAATGATGGCGGCCGCGCCGAACGA
Organism: uncultured Polyangiaceae bacterium; assembly: GCA_964437785.1. Taxonomy (GTDB): domain Bacteria; phylum Myxococcota_A; class Polyangia; order Polyangiales; family Polyangiaceae; genus CAYTJL01. The sequence continues at coordinate 72 of CAYTJL010000273.1, read as the reverse complement.
CTGTTGATGTGGGCCAATGGAAGGCGCCCGAGTTCGAAGTCCAAGGGGGCGACCCGACTGTAATCCGAGTCT
>CAYTJL010000272.1:1915-12127 GCA_964437785.1 uncultured Polyangiaceae bacterium | reverse complement strand
TCGCGGATCGTCAAGCGGCCGGCAACGACTGCGTCAAGATCGACTCCAAAGCGCCTATCAACTTGTCCGCCGAGATCAAGCTCACAGCCAAGCAGATCCTCGAAGGGCTGACCGGCGTCGACACCGCCGCGTGTACGGACAGCTCATCGTCGAGCGCGCCGCGCGCCATCAAGCTCACCTTCGTGATGGCAGGCACCGACGACAACTCGGTCTGGGACAAAACCAAGGTGGACTTGCTCGGGCCGAGCCCCCCCACAGACATCAAGGTGAGCCCGGGTGAGGGCAAGCTCCTCCTCGAATTCGCGTCGAGCCCCGACGGCGCCGACGCCTTCGGCTACCGCGTTTATTGTTGGTCCGCGTCGTCACCTTATATGTGCATGGGTGACGGGGGGGGCTCCACGAGCTCATCGACGTCGAGCAGCTCGTCCTCGAACGGCTCCTCGTCGAGCAGCTCGAGCGGAATGGGAACCGGCGGAATGGGGGGCGCCGGCGGCATGGGCTCCGGCGGCGCGGGAACCGGCGGAATGGGCACCGGCGGAATGGGCACCGGCGGAATGGGCACCGGAGGCGCAGGAACCGGAGGCGCCGGCGGCAAAATGAGCTCGGGCGGCAGCGACGCGGGGACGGACGCGGGCAACGCCGGCGGGGGCGGTGGAAGCGCAGAAGCGTGCGGCTTCCCGCCTGCGTGCCTTTCCCCCGGGCTGCTCCCTCCGTCCAACATCGATCAGATCAAATGTGGTGAGGTCGTGCAATCCGCCGCGACCAAGGCCGAAGCGACAGGACTCGACGATGGTTCGAGCTATACGGTGCTCATCGCCGCGTACGACGCTTATGGCAACGTGGGCACCTTCTCCGAGACGGTGTGTGGGACTCCCGTGCCAGTAAGAACGTTTTGGGAGCAATATTGCTCGGACAACGCCGACGCGTGCCACGCGTGCGGCCTTTGCTCGGTGCAGGTCGACGACACGACTCCCCTCATCCCCGCCTTCCTCGGGGCCGGCCTCGGCGTGTCGGCGCTCATCCTGCGACGCCGATCCAGGCGTGGACAAGGGGGCTCACGATGAAGGCCCGTTTGACCGCGGCGCTCTCCCTCCTTCTTGGCGCGTCGGCGATGGTCGTCACGAGCGCGTCATGGGCGCAGGAGGTGAGGCTTCCACCAGGCAACTGGCGTCAGCCCGACCGCGAAGAGGCCGCCTCCAAATTCGACTCTCCCCACAACTTCACGCTGGAGCTTCGGTTCGGCGGGTACAGCCCCGAGATCGATAAAAACGACAAGCTCGGCGGCAAGACCCCGTATGCCGATTACTTCGGCAAAGGGGCCAAGTCGACCGGGCTCGGCCTCCAGTTCTATTTCGGGATCGAGCTCGATTACCTGCCTCTCCGCATCCCGTACGTCGGCATCATCGGCCCGGGTGTAGGCTGGGGCTTCACCACCGTGTCGGCGCGCGCGCCGTTCGAGTCCGCCGCGAACGTCCGCCCGCAGTGCTGGGGCGACGACACCGCGGACAACTACCCTACGAGCTATTGCTCGGAGCAGCACACGTCGTTCACCATCATGCCTATGTACCTCGCGGCGGTGCTCCGCATCGACGAGATCATGAAGCGCACCAAGATCCCGATCATCCCTTATGGCAAGATCGGGTTCGCCATGGGGTATTGGCGGGCGGCCTCGGACGGCACCACCGAGAAGGCTGCCAAAGGTAATGAGACCATCAGCGGCTATGGCCTCGTCCCCGGCATGTTCGCGGCGCTCGGAGGCATGTTGTCGCTCAACTTCATCGATCAGCGCTCCGCGGCGAGGCTCGATCAGGCGACGGGCGTCAACCGCATCTCCCTCTTCGGCGAGTGGTCCCGCTTCCTCTTGAACGGCATCGGGAGCAAGGCCCAACTCCACGTCGGCGCGTCGACGTGGGTGGTTGGCCTCGCGATCGACATGTGATTAACGACCTCTCCTGATGGCCTCGGGCACCGCCGACACGGCGCTTCGAACGGCGGCGGAGAGCGCGTCGCGCTCGTTCTCCGCGACGTAGCGCGAAGGCCCGAGGGCGCTCGCTCTCCCCTGCACCACCGCGAGGATCACGCCGCGATCGTCGCGCACCGCCGCGGACACGGCGCATGACGTCTTGAGCTCGGCGTCGGATGATCGCAGAGATTCGAGCTTGACCAACGTCAATGAGAGCAGATATCGCCCGCGGACATCCGTCTTGCTCCACGGGATAGCGGACAGCTCCGCCTCCGCGCTCTTTTTGAGGAGATCGACCGCGTCACCGAGCTTCATCGCCGAGCCTGGGACTTGGCTCGTCACCTCGGCGAGCTTGACCGGAGATGGCTCCGCGGCGGCGCCGTAGCGCGCGGTGAGGAGGAGCATGGGGCCGAAGAACAGCAATGCTCGACGGCTCGTTCGGGGGATATCGGACATGGCCTATCTCCTCTCGGCCAATTCGCGTAACAGGCCCGCGGGCACAGGGCCAAACAAAGGGTGCGCTCCCTCCGCGCCGGAATTGACGCGGACACTCGCTCGGGCGAGGATCCGAGCATGCGTCGCTTTGGGATGTTCGCTCTTGTCATGAGCGCGATGCCGCTCGGCTGTGCGCTGATCGGATATAACTTCGATGACTACGGGACCGCGTCGAGCAGCGGCGGCGGGGGCTCGGGCGGCGCGCCGCACTCATCATCATCATCGAGCGGAGTGGTGTCCTCCAGCGGCATGACCTCATCAACGTCGTCGAGCTCCTCTTCGAGCGGAGCGACGTCGAGCTCGTCGTCGAGCGGGATGAGCTCCTCTTCGAGCAGCAGCTCCAGCAGCGGCTGCGTCGATGCGTCGCAGTGTCCAGGTGGGGTGTGCGCGACGCCGACGTGCTCCAACGGCGTCTGCGGGCTCATGAACGTCGCGGGCGGCACGGCCTGCGCGGGCGGCGTGTGCAACGATCAAGGCCAGTGCGTCGGCTGCTTGAGCGCCGCCAACTGCGGGGTGAACGATCAATGCAAGACGTTCACGTGCATGAGCAACACGTGCGGTGTCGCGTTTGCGCCGATCAACACGCCGTGCTCCACGGGCGTGTGCAACGGTCAAGGCCAATGTGTGCAGTGCACCTCCGTTGCTCAGTGTCCCGGCGCGCCCGGAGAGTGCCTGATGGCCGCATGCACCAACGGGGTTTGCTCCATCGACCCGACGCCCGCAGGCACGTTCTGCAACGGCCTCAACGATCAGTGTGACGGGACCGGCCTCTGCGTCGATTGCGTCAACAGCGGCGGATGCGGCGAGTGCTGCGTCTGCCAAAACAACGTGTGCGTCCCGGCGTGAGCGCCCGACAACCGGCGATCACCGGCTACGAACCGTGGAGTTGTTGCCGAGGACCCGAGGAGGGATAAGCGCTCAGCGCCCGGGCGGCATCCCGCCGGGCGGCATCCCGCCGGGCGGCATCATCCCGCCCTGATAGGGCTGTTGCGGCATCCCAGGTTGTTGCGGCATCCCGGGTTGTTGCGGCATCCCGGGTTGTTGCGGCGCCCCGCCCTCCGCTTGCCTCTGCGCCTCGGCGGCGACGAGGATCTTCTCCTCGGCCTGCGCGGCGAGCTTCTCGACGGTGGAGGCGGCGTCGGCGTCGGACAAGCCGTTGAAGAACGTGATGAACGGCCCTTCGAGACCCTGCTTCACGCCGCTCAGCACGAGCACGATCGGGATGGCGGGCTTCTCGATGTCCGACAGCTCGTTCGCGCGCGTGCGCCAGCGCGACGAGCCCATGGCCATGCGCAGGATGAACTGCACGCCGAGCCCGATCAAGAAGCCGGACATCACGCCGCCGATGAAGAGATCGGTGTCCGCGGGCTGGATGATCGCCGCGACGAGACCGCCGAGCGCCCCGCCGATCACGCCGCCGTGCAAGCCGCCGTTCGCCTGCGCCGCGAGCCTCAGCACCGCCGCGGCGTGCATGCCGGGTTGGTTCTGCTTGGCCGCCTCGCGCAGCGGCACGAGCAGCGCCATGCGCCGCGACGACGCGAAGCGCACGCTCAAATACGAGAGGAGCAGCGCGATCACCGAGAGGCCCACGCCGATGCCCACCGCGAGCCTGCGCGGGATGATGCCCTCGGGGATGGGCGCGCGGATCTGCGCCTTGTCGGCGACGCCTTCGAGCTTCTCTTGGTCGGCCTGCGCCGCCTTCTTGGCCTCGCGCGCTTGGTCCGCGATCTTGCTGATGGGCGCGTCGTTGAACAGCTTGAGCAGCGTCCTCGCCGCTTCGAGCTGCTCTGTTTTGTCCTCGGACGGCGTCACCGCGGCGGCCTTCGCGACGACCTCCCACGCGGCCGCGGTGTCGCCCTTGGCGAGCGCTTCGATGTCCTTGCGGCACGGCGCGAGGAGCTTCGCCATGTTGCGCGTCGACTGCGCCGCGGGCCACGCGAGCGCGACGTCGGGCTCCTTCTCTTTGGGGGGCTGCTTGCCGAAGATGCGCTTCGGCGGGGCCTTCTTGGGCGTCTGCTCCGGCGGCGGATCGAGCTTGAGGTGCGCGGTGTCCGCCGACGACTTGAACGCGGGGATCTCGGCCACGAGCTTGTCGGCCGAGCTCAAGCACCCCTGCACCGTCGTCGTTCGCCCTGCGGCCTCCTCGGCGCGCGCGCGCGCCTCGGGATCGGGGACGAGCTTGCCCTTGGCGGTGACCAGCAAAATGACCGCCGGCGCGATGAACAAAACGAGCGCCAGAGATGCGATGAAGGTCCAGCGCACCTCTTCGCGGCGCGTGTACTCGTTCACGAGGGAGACCTCACGGTTTTGGATGCGTCATCAAAAAATCGAGGACGGTATCCGCCCACGAACCGTTGAACGCAGGCGAATGAACGCCGCCCTGGATGGTCCAGAGCTCGGTCGCGCCGTTCGCCTCACAGCCATCGTAGATTGTCTTCCGAGTCTCGGCGCCGGCCAAATCCGTGACGAGATCGATCGGCGCCGACGACGTGTCGGGCGGCGTTTTGCAGCGATTCTTCTTGGCCCACATCTGCGCCGCCTCTTCGGCGCCGGGCGCGAGGGGGAGACCCACGATCCCAAGCGGCGCGCCTCCTTCATATTTGATGGTGGGGTCCGCGTCGCCGTGCACGTGCAACACGGCGATGGGCGCAGACGCCGCGCAGTTGTCGGGATTTTTGTACGGCATGCCGGCGAGCGAGACGATCCCGGCGAAGACGCTCGCGCGATCACACGCGACCCGGTGCGCCATGAAGCCGCCGTTCGAGTGGCCGACCGCGAAGATGCGCTTGTCGTCGATGGAGTACTTCGCCTTGATCTCGTCCACCATCGCGAGCAGGTAGCCGATGTCGTTCGTGCCCAGGTGGTTGAGGTCGCAGCACGAGTCGGTCCCGTTCCAGAAGTACTTCTTGAACATGGGATCGAGCGAGCCGCGCGGGATCGCGACCACGATGCCGCGCGGATCGGCGGCCTTGCTCATGCCCATGTACGCGTCCATGTCCGCGCCGGGGTTCATGGTGGTGTTCGCGTTCGTGTAGCCGTGGAGCATCACGACGAGCGGCGCGGGCGTCGATCCGTCGTACCCGGCGGGCACCTTCACGTCATACGCGCGACCTTGCAGATCGACGGTGACGTCGGGCTCGGGCGGGCGAACGTCGCTGCCGCCGCCTCCCCCCGCGCCGTTGCCTCCTGCCCCGCCCGTCCCGCCGGACGAGCAACCGAAGCCCGCCGTCAACGCGAGGCCCGTCGAAAGCGTGGCCACGAAGACGGTGCGCGCGCCGATGAACGAGGCCCTGGGCATAGCGAGCGTTTTTAGACGAGTTATCGCGCGGCGGCTACAGGACTTTATCCCGTGACTTTCTCGCCCGCGTCGGCCCTTCCTTGGTAGGGGGAGGGGAGGCCGCCGTGATCAGCATGGGTTTGGATCGAGAAAACGAGGCCCCGCGACCTCGGATCGAGGTTGTGTACAAGGCCCCTGCGGAGCCCGCGCGGCCGAGCGCGGCGGCGGACGCGAAGCGATCTGCGCTCGCGGACGCGCCGTGGGTCGTGTCCACGTATTTCGCCGAGGGGCTTCCGTTCTCGCTCGTGCGACAGACCACCGCCGAGCTCTTCACCGCGCTCGGCATGCGCCTCGCCGACATCGGGATGACGGGCCTCTACGGCCTCGCGTGGAACCTCAAGTTCTTGTGGAGCCCGCTCGTCGATCGCTACGGCACCTCGCGGCGCTGGCTCGTCGCGACCGAAGCGGCGCTCGGCGCGGTGGTGCTCGCGCTCTCGTTCTTCGCGCGGGAGAGCGGCCTCGTGACGTTCGCGCGCGGGCTCGTGCTCGTGGCGCTGCTCGCGGCGACGCACGACATCGCGGTCGACGGCTATTACCTCCGCATTTTGAGCAAGGAGCGGCAAGCGGCCTACTCGGGCGCGCGCGTCGCGGCGTACCGCGCGGCCATGCTCGCGGGCAAGAGCGGGCTCGTCGCGCTCGGCGGCTACGGCGCGCTCGGCGCGCGATCGTGGACGCTCGCGTTCGCGCTCGCGGGCGGCGCGCTGCTCGCGCTCGCGTTGATCCACGCGCTCACGTTGCCCGCCGAGCCCCCGCGGCCCGCGCGCGAAGGCACGGCGGCGGGCTTTTATCGCGAGGCGCTGCGCTCGTTCCTCAAGCAGCCCAGGGTCGGGGCGACGCTCGCGTTCATCCTCGTCTACAACGCGGGCGACGCGCTGATGTTCGCGATGTCGCCGCCGTTCCTGAAGAGCCTCGGGTACGCGACGACGAGCCGCGGCGGGCTCGCGGCGCTCACGACGCTCGCGCTCATCGCGGGCTCGATCGCGGGCGGCGCGATCATCGCGCGCGCGAGCCTCAAGCGCGCGCTCTTCCCGATCGCGCTCGGCCAGAGCGCGGCCATCCTGCTCTACGTCGCGCTCGCCACGATCCGGCCCTCGGCGCCGCTCCTCATCGCGGCGGTCGCGATCGTCGAGCAGCTCGCCGCCGGCGTCGGGAGCTCGGCGTTCGTCGTGTTCTTGATGCGGCGCTGCGCGGGCGAGCACAAGGCGTCGCACTTCGCGCTCGGCTCCGCGCTCATGTCCGTGGCCTCGACGATCGCGGGCGCGACGAGCGGGTTCCTGGCGGAGCGGCTCGGCGCGGGCGAGCACGGCTATGCGTCGTTCTTCATGATCGCGTTCGCGGCCTCGCTGCCCGGCGTAGCGCTCGCCGCGATCGTGCCCAAAGACTGAAGATCGACGTCAGAAAACTCGACGGGGCGCGCGTTTCATGGAAAGACCGGCCTGCCATGCGGGCCGTTCAACGCCTCGTCTTCCTCGCAGCGCTCGGCCTCGCAGCGCTCGTAGGGGGCCCCGCGCTCGCGGACCCGGAGCCGAAGGCCGACGACAAACCCGCCGTGGATCCGCCGGCCGACAAACCGGCCGACAAGCCCGCGCCCCCGAAGAAGAAGCGCCGCGGCGGCATCAACCCGTGCATGACGCCCGACCCCGGCTTCGGCATCTACGACGGCTGGGGCGGCGGCCTGACGGTCGGGCACATTCTTTTGCCGCACAAGGGCGGCATCACCAAGGCCGGCTCGTTCGACGTCATCATCCACTTTCACGGCCACGAGCCCATCCGCAAGGAGTTCGTCAAGACGGCCAAGGGCATCGCGCTCGTAGGCATCGACCTCGGCATCGGATCGGGCGCGTATTCGAGCCATTTTTCGTCACCCCACGTCTTCGTCGATCTGCTCGCGAGCATCGAGGCCGCGGTCGCCAAGCACGCGGGCATCCCGCGCGCGAAGATCCGCAAGATCGCGCTCTCGTCATGGAGCGCGGGCTACGGCGCGACCGAGCAGATCCTCCGCCAGCCGGCGGGCAAGAAGGTCGACGCAGTCCTGCTCTTCGACTCGCTCCACGCGGGGTACACCGACGAATCGACGCACGCCATCAAGACCGAGCAGCTCACGCCGTTCGTCGACTTCGCGCGCCGCGCGGCCAAGGGCCAGGGCGTGATGTTCCTCTCGCACTCGTCGATCATCCCGCCGGGCTACGCCTCGACCACCGAGGTCGCGCAGTACATCGTGGGCAAGCTCGGAGGCAAGTCCAAGAAGGCGAGCCGCAAGGACGTGCTCGGCCTCGACCTCATCGATCGCTTCGACAGGGGCAATTTCCACGAGCGCGGCTACACCGGCGACGACAAGCCCGACCACTGCGCGCACATCGGCTTGATGCCGGCCGTCCTCAAGAACTACCTCGAACCCCGCTGGAAATCGCCCAAAGGACGGCGGTGACGATCGAAGCTGCGCCGCGTCACGGGGCGCGCGCCGCGCCCAGCGTGCGCGTGCCCCGCAAATCGTGCGTTGTTGTCTTCCGTTTTGCGCGCACTTGCGCATAAGATCACCTGTCCTTTGCCGTGTCCGAAGCTCTCCACGAGCGACGCGACACACTAGGAGGCTACGTGCGCCCCATCGTGCTTGCGGCCTTCGGTCTCTCGACCGTTCTTATTGGCTCTACCTGGCTCGCATCTGGATGCGCGGCAGGATCCGAGAACACTTCAGGCAGCTCCAAGACCGCATCGAGCTCGGGCTCGGGAGGCGGCGGCACCGGCGGCCACGACGGCGGGTTCGGCGGCGAGGTGAACGTCGGCGGAAAAGACGCCGGCAAAGACAGCGGAAAAGACAGCGGCGACGGCGGCTCGGGCGGCGCGGGCACCGGCGGTCAAGACGGCGGGATGTGCGTGCCGAGCCCCGAGATCTGCGACGGGCTCGACAACGACTGCGACGGCATGATCGACAACGGGCTCTCGTGCAATTGCAAGTACCTCGACGTCCAAGATTGCTACTCGGGCCCCCCGGTCACCGAGGGCGTCGGGCTCTGTCACAAGGGCTCGCAGACGTGCGATCAGGCCGGCCAGTGGGGCCCGTGCGCGAACGAGGTCACGCCGCAACCCGAGGTCTGCGACGGGCTCGACAACGACTGCGACAGCAACATCGACAACGGCTTCGGCCCCATCACGTGCGGCGTCGGCATCTGCACCCAGACGGTGGACTCGTGCGTGAACGGCATGACCGTCAACTGCGTCCCCGACATGCCCAAGCCCGAGATCTGCAACGGCGCGGACGACAACTGCGACGGCACCGTCGACGAGAACTGCAACTGCATCGACGGGCAGATCCAGTCTTGTTACACCGGCGCCCCGAACACGCTCGGCGTGGGCGAGTGCGCCGCGGGCACGCAGACGTGCGCGAACGGACAATGGGGCCCGTGCATGAACGAGGTGCTCCCGGACACCGAGACGTGCGACGCCAAGGACAACGACTGCAACGGCCAGATCGATGACGGGCTCGGCTCCACGGTGTGCGGCGTCGGCGCGTGCAAGGTCACTACGCAGAACTGCATCGGCGGCATCACGCAGGTGTGCACCCCCGGCCAGCCCACGGCCGAGATCTGCAACAACATCGACGACAACTGCAACGGCCAGGTCGACGACGGGCTCGGCACCATCAGCTGCGGCCTCGGCATCTGCGCGAACACCGTTCCCTTCTGCGTGAACGGCGTGCTCAACGTCTGCAACCCGCTCCCCGCGAGCGTCGAGACGTGCAACGGCCTCGACGACAACTGCAACGGCTTCGTCGACGACGGCAACCCGGGCGGCGGCATGGCCTGCATGACGGGCAACCAAGGCGTCTGCGGGCCGGGCACCACCTCCTGCCAAAACGCGCAGGTCATCTGCGTGCAGAACGTGCAGCCCTCGAACGAGTCGTGCAACAACCTCGACGACAACTGCAACGGGCAGGTCGACGAGGGCAACCCCGGCGGCGGCGTGGGCTGCAACACGGGCCTGCTCGGCGCGTGCGCGGCCGGCACCACGGCCTGCCAAAACGGGCTGATCAAGTGCAACCAGAACACGCAGTCGGCCCCCGAGACGTGCGACGGCCTCGACAACAACTGCAACGGCGCGACCGACGAAGGCAACCCCGGCGGCGGCTCAGCGTGCAGCACGGGCCTCTTGGGCGTGTGCGCGGCGGGCCTCACGAACTGCCAAAACGGCGGGATCGTGTGCACGCAGACGACGCAGGCCTCGAACGAGATCTGCGACAACAAAGACAACAACTGCAACGGCTCGATCGACGAGGGTGATCCGGGCGGCGGCGGCGCGTGCAACACGGGCCTCATGGGCGTGTGCGCGGCCGGCACGTTCCACTGCGTGAACGGCGCGCTCGTCTGCCAGCAGAACGTGATGCCGTCCGCCGAGACGTGCGACGGCCTCGACAACAACT
>CAYTJL010000272.1:0-1815 GCA_964437785.1 uncultured Polyangiaceae bacterium | reverse complement strand
TGCCAGCAGAACGTGATGCCGTCCGCCGAGACGTGCGACGGCCTCGACAACAACTGCAACGGCTCGGCGGACGAAGGCAACCCGGGCGGCGGTGGCGGCTGCAGCACCGGCCTCCAAGGCGTGTGCTCGGCGGGCACCATGCAGTGCCAAAACGGCGCGCTCTCGTGCAAACAGAACCTGATGCCGTCGGTCGAGATCTGCGACGGCCTCGACAACAACTGCAACGGCCAGACCGACGAGGGCAACCCGGGCGGCGGCGCGGGCTGCAACACGGGCCTGCTCGGCGTGTGCTCGGCCGGCACCATCACGTGCCAAGGCGGCGCGCTCTCGTGCAAGCAGAACGTGATGTCGTCGAGCGAGATCTGCGGCGACAACCTCGACAACAACTGCGACGGCCTCACCGATTTGAACGCGCTCGCGACGCCCTCCGACGGCATCCCCAACACGTGCGCGACCGCGGGCAACCTCACGCTCAACGTCGCGAAGGGCCAGCAGACCGACGTGTCGGGGACGATCGATCCCCTGGGCGAAGACTACTTCCGCGTGAACTTCGTGAGCGTCCCCGGCGTGGGCGTCGGGTACCACCCCAAGATCGACCTCATCGCGTCGGGCGGTGGCCAATACGTGATGGAGGTGCTCACGACCGCGTGCGCGGCGACCTCGCCGTGCGGCACGTTCGGCACCACGTGGGAGTTCAACTTCGCGGACAACCCGAACACCTGCCAATCGTTCGGCAACTGCACCGACAACAACACGCGCTACAGCAGCGTCATCGTGCACGTGAAGCGCGCGGTGGCGGGCAGCAACACGACGTGCACGCCCTGGACCGTGCGCATCAACTACTTCTGATAACGCTCGTCCCAGCGGCGGATCTCGCCGAGCAGCGCGCGGCCCACGGGCGTAGGCCGCGCGTGCTCGAAGAGCACGCACGCGCCCTCGTGGTTGATGCGCTTCACCGCCTCGAAGCGCGCGCGGAACGACGGGCTCGACGCGAGCGCGTGGCCCTCTTCGATCATCCGCTCGTAGAGCCGCGCGACCGGCAGGAACGCGTGCACCGCGAGCAACACGCCGTGGAGCGGCCTGGGATCGGGCCGCACGGGCGACGTGTAGAGCGGCGAGAAGGCGTTCTCGAGCACGGGATCGAGCTCGAAGAGCGCGTTGATCTTGTTGTGCGAAAACTCGTGGATCAGCGCCTCGGTCATGGTCATGAGGTCAGGGTGGAGCGTCATGTACACCGTGCCGATCGCCTCTTGGTACGACGCGGAGAGATGCCGCTCGGGGTCGTACCCGACGGGCACGATCTGATGCAGGTAGAGATCCATCTCGGCGCGCAGATCGGGCATGTGATCGCCCACCAGCGCGAGCGCGTCGCCGATCATCGAGGTCCACGCGCCGGGCTCTTTGCCCCCGAGATCGATCGCGTTGCCGGCTTTGTCCGGGTGCGCCTCCAGCATCGCGAGGGGGTTGTTGTCGTCGAGCGCGAGCACGATCGAGCCCCCATCGATCGGGTGATACGGCCTCCGCACGTGGGCCGCGCCGTCGAGCGACGCGAGATCGATCGGGGTGGACCCGCGCGGCGCGTGGATCGTGAGGAGCCCGTCCTCGACGTCGATCGCATCGGCCCCCGCGCCGACGTCGATCGCGACGCGCGCCGCGAGCGACAAGACGCGCGCGGGCGGCGCCTCGATCCTGAGCTTCTCGCCGAGCGCGCCGGCGATCGCGAGATCGAGCGCCGCGGTCGCGACGACCGCGATCGCGAGCGTCGCCGCGCGCGTCGCGTCGCTCGCGTGCCGGAGCGCGCGCAGCGGGGCACCG
>CAYTJL010000271.1:8599-12136 GCA_964437785.1 uncultured Polyangiaceae bacterium | reverse complement strand
TGCTCGTTGTGCTCACATGGTGGAGGGGACGGAGCACTTGTTCGATGGGGGTGCACCGGGAGCTGGCTTTGCGCGCGCGACGACGGAGCCGTTGCTCACACCGATCGAACCCTCGTTCACCCAATACACCACATCGCCGGTGACCACGATCCCCGAGGGGTGATGTTGGCCCTTCGCGAGCAGCTCCGGCGTCGAGGGGCTGGTCGGGCATCCGTGCCGAGAGGCCCTCTTCACCGTGCCATCCCCCCAGTTGGTCCAATAGACGTAGCCCTCGTCCACGGCGACTCCGCTCGGATGATCTTGACCCTCGATGCGGAACGACTCCAGGCCGTTGTTGGTGCCGTTCTTCTGCTTCCTCAGATCCACCACGAGAATGGTCCCTGCAGAGAAGACGGCAACCGCCCCATACACTGGATCGTTTTCGGGGTACACTGCGAGCCCCCGCAGAGTGTCATCGCCAGATGACTTGGGGAGGAGATCGTTCGTGCAATTGATCGTCGTGCGCTCGGTCCAACAAGCATCGTCGCCGGAGGCGATGATGCGGAAAGGTCGGTCTTTGTCGGCCTTGACCTCCTTGACGCTGCCCATCACCGTTTGACAGTCGCCGATGGCTGCTTTTTTGATCTTGCCGTCGAGCTGGGTCCAAAACACCGTTAACTCTGATGCCGCAATGCCTTCGGGCTGACTCACGTTCGTGCCGACGACGATGGCAGTGGCGTTGTTTTCTCCTACGGTGTTGCACATGATTCTGTCTGCGCCCCCGTCGGTCCAGAGCACGTTCTTGCCGTAAACGGTGATGTCCCGGAAGCTCGAGCTCACGCCCGCCGCCAACAACGTGCCTACATCATAAGAATCCTTGACGGTGTGCTTGACCACGCTCCCGTTTTGAAACGTCGACGTGGTCGCGTTGAAGAGCCCAGTGTTCGCCCAATACACGGTGCCCTCTTCGTCGACAGCGATGGACACGGGGTGAGGTTCCTCTTTGGCGATGACGACGGAATACGGTGTGTCGCCGCCCGACGAGGACGCGATTCCGCAGATGGGCAGCTCGACGGTCTTCTGCTTGGGACAGTGCGCGTCGCTGTCCGTGGTCACGACGACCCCTTGGATCACGCCTTTCGGCGTCGTGCTCACGAGCCATTCGCACACCCGTTTAGGGAGCTTGATGGTACTGTCGTTTTTGCGTCTCCAAACTCCAGGATCGAGCGGCACGTAACAGTCTTTGAAGCCACACGCCCCGTGCTCGGTGGTCGCGAGCCCAACGTTCCTGACGTGATCCACGGACCCGACGTCGAGCTCGCAGTTGAGCTCATCCAATTGTGCAAAGACAGGACCGCCGCCGCCCTCGAAGCACCCGACCGCGTCGAAGCACTCACCGCCTCCGTCGCCGAGCCCCCCGCCAAAGACCAGCGCAGCGTTGTAATGGATTACTGGATCGTCTTTTGTCTCCGCGAGCGGCACGCACTCATCGTGGTCGGAGAGGCAGACCTCGTTTTCGTCCTCACAGCATTTCGTTTTTTTTCCGTTGGAAATGTCGCGGCAAAGAGGGTCATTGCACAAGAAATCAATCGGGGCCCGGACAGCGGCCAACCCCGCGGAGATAGGGAGGGGCGAGACGAGCTTCGAGGCGAGCCCGATTTGCTCGTCTTCTCCGTCCTCTTTCTTGCGCCGTGCAGTCACCTTCACGAAATATTCTCTGCTGGTATCCGCAGGCACCAAGAGCATCTGCGTCGCTGGAAAATGGATGACGCCGGCGTCTTCGAGCTTCGGCCCACCTGGTACCGAGTAGGAGGTAATCGTATGGTTCTTGGGTCGGGTTGGGTCCGATCGGTCCTCGGCCTCGATATCTACTTGCGTAAAGCCGCTCGGCGGCTGGAGATCCGTGGTGATGACGACAAATATCGCGGTGTCCGCCTGGCATCCCGGAGCGCCGATGAGGGCGACGAGCGCGCAGGCGCTTGTGATGATTGAGGAACGTTTCATTGGTGACCTCTATTCAGAAAAGAGATGGGGGGCAGAGTGCCTCGAATCGGCACTCCGCTGGACGACCCCGCCAGCACCCCGCCGGCGATGACGGCCCCCGTGAGCACCGCGCCGCCGACCCCGAGCCAAATCCACTTGGCCGGCGAGGCAGGCTCCTTCATGAGCGTTACGTGAAGCTCGCGCCGTTGACCGTCGGTTACCGTCACCTCCTGTTCTTTGGGCAGCTTGCCCGGCGCCGTCACCTTGAGCGCGTGACCGCCGCTCGGGATGTTTCCCTCCCAACGGCCCCGGCTCACCATCTTCCCGTCGAGCCAAACGAGCTCGTCCGCTCCGACGTTCACGACCAAACGACCTTCGTGGACAATCGGCTCGAGCCCGATCGTGAGCTTCGCCTCGGCGCCGCCGCCCGCGATCTGGACGGTCATCTCGACGCTCTTGAACCCCTGCTTCTCGACACGCACCTTCCGATTGCCCAGGTTGAGGAGCAGGCGTTGCGGGATCGGGGTCTTGCCCGCTAAAGGCTTGTTGTCGATGAGCACGTCCGCGCCTGCGTGGCTCACGTGTAACCGCAATGGGCCGACGAAGCGCATCGCGGTCGCGAGGAGCCCCGGGATCTGATTGAGCTCGTCCTCGGCGACCCCGAGGGAGAGCGCCTCCGCGCGGGGCGCGGCGGCGAGCGCGTTGAGCGCCTCGATGAACCCCGCATAATCCGCGAGGTTCTTGAGGCACGCGGCGACGGACCAAAGGACCGCGACGCTCTTGCCAAGCTCCTTTGCGCGCCGAAACTTGATGAGCGCGCCCGCATAATCTTTGTTTCGGAACAAGATTCGGCCGCCTTCGAACTCGGCCTGTGCGTCGGGGGGCAAGCGCGCCGAGACCGCGTCGGCGCCGCTCTTGGGAGCCTCGGTAGGCGGTGGCTCAGGGGGCTTTTTCTGCGCCCAAGCCGTAGAGGAGAGCGCTAGCCCAAGGGGCAGCGCGAGAAAAGCAACCTTTCTCATCATAACCTCGCTTTCAAAGGTGGACGATCAGAATTTAATCATGAACTCGTCGGGCTTGGCCGTCGCAGACGGGCGCGCGCTGGGCAAAGGCTTCTTGTCCTGACCGCGCGCGACGCCGCTCGACGGTACAAGGGGTGATATCGAAGCGCGCGCCGCCGGAGCAGAAGATAAGCTGGGGGAGGAGGGCAATGGGATAGAGGAGGACAATGGGATAGAGGAGGACAATGGGATAGAGGTGGATGACGCGATTGGAGGCGATGAGACGGCGCCGCTCGCCGCCGAGGCCGTCGTGATTGGGAGAGGAGGAGGATCGCGGGGAGGCCGCGTCTTTCCCCACAAAACCAGCGCACCCATCAAGAGGGCGCCTCCAACGAGGACAAACGGCAAGAGACGAGATCCCTTGGAAGGTGCCTTTGACGTCCGCGTCGTGGAGGGCGGCGCGTCCTTCGCTTGCGCCTCGGGAGGTGCGGTGACGGCGACCCCTGTCGCGGGCTTGGACGGCGGCGCGCGCTCCGTGTCGGCCATGAGCATGGTGCGGAGCGTGTCCGCGGAGTCT
>CAYTJL010000271.1:0-8499 GCA_964437785.1 uncultured Polyangiaceae bacterium | reverse complement strand
CGGCGCGCGCTCCGTGTCGGCCATGAGCATGGTGCGGAGCGTGTCCGCGGAGTCTCCGAGCACGCGCCCGATCTGCTGCGCGGCGGCGCTCGCCTCGGCGTTGCCAAACGGCGCGAGCGCGCGGGCCAGCTCGGCGACGCTCCCCCATCGTTTGGCCGCGTCCTTCTCGATGCAGCGCCGGATCACGGCTTCGAGCCCGGGGGGCACGTCGCTTCGGAACAGGCTCATCGGCCTCGGCCCCTCTTCGTTCATCTTGAGGACGAGCTCGAAGAGCGTCATCGCATCGAACGGGCGCGCGCCCGCGAGCAGCTCATAAAGGATCACGCCGAGCGACCAAATGTCGGAGCGCGCGTCGACGTCGCGCGCAGACCTCATTTGCTCAGGCGACATGTACGCGGGCGAGCCGAGGAGCGCGGAGGTGCGCGTGAGCACGATCTCGGGCTCAGCGCCGCTGAACGGCTCCTTCGAGATGCCAAAGTCGAGGACCTTCACGGTGCGCGAATCGCCGGCCGCTTTTGCGAGGAACAGATTGGCGGGCTTGAGATCGCGATGGATGATGCCGGCGGCGTGCGCCTCGGCGATCGCCTCGCACGCGTCGAGCACGTACGTGATCACGTCGGCCACGGGGAGCGGGCCGCGCTCGCGCAACACCGCCGCGAGGTCGCTGCCTTCGAGATGCTCCATGACCATGTACGGCGCGCCGTCCTCGAGCTCTCCGACGTCGTGAACCCGCGTGACGTGCTCGCTCTTGAGCCGCACGACCGCGCGCGCCTCGCGGACGAAGCGCGCCATGATCTCCGGCGTCGCGTTCGACAACAGGAACTTGATCGCGACGCGCTGGCCGAGCTGCACGTGCATGGCCGCGACCACCACGCCCATCCCGCCTCGCCCGATGACGCGTTCGACACGGTATTTCCGGGCGATCACGTCGCCTTCCTCGATCATCGCGCCGTCGCGCTGCGGCGCGCGGCGCGACGGCTTTACGCCGGCGGAAGGAGGCGCGCTCGCGATCCATGCGTCGAGCGCGGCGCCGAGATCGCGCGCGCTCTCAAAGCGATCTTGAGGTTCTTTCGCGAGGCAGCGAAGGACGACGCGATCGATCTCCGCGGGGACGGCGGCGTTGAGCGACGATGGAGGCAAAGGCTCTTCGAAGAGCAGCGCGCTCATCCCGGCCTCCAACGTCGATCGCCGGAAGGGCCGCGTTTGCGTGAGCATCTCGTAGAGGACGAGGCCCAACGAGAAGAGATCGGTCCTCGCATCGATCTTCTGTCCGTGCGCCTGCTCGGGCGACATGTACGCGGGCGTGCCGAGGATGCGACCCTCCTCCGTCGTGCTCATGTGGAGCAGTTGTTTGTTGTCGGAGAGCACGACGACGGGTTGGTCGATGAGCTTGGCGAGGCCAAAATCAAGGATCTTGATCGATCCATCGCCGGTGATCATGACGTTCTCGGGCTTGACGTCGCGATGGATGATGCCCGCGTCGTGCGCGACGGCGAGCCCGATCGTGATGTCGCGCGCGACGCGCACCGCCTCCGCGACAGCGAGCGTCCTCGTGGCGATCCGCGCGCGCAACGGCTCTCCGCGCACGAGCTCCATCGCGATGAACGCGCGGCCCTCGTCCTCGCCCGCGTCGTAGATGGCCGCGAGGCTCGGGTGTGTGACCGCGGACGCGGCGCGCGCCTCGCGCAAAAAGCGCTTGCGCCGCTCGTCCGAGTCTGCGCGCACCAACACCTTCAACGCTATTTTGCGGCCCAGCGTCGGATCGTCGGCCGCGTAGACCGCGCCCATCCCTCCTTCACCAAGCTTCGACTCCACAAGGAACCGGCCTATGCGCTCGCCCGGGGCAAGATCCGGGAGCGCGCGAACGCCCGATATGTGCGCCACTTCGCGTAAAAACGTGTCCGACGTCATCGCGTTGGTGACCTCGCCGCTCGGCGCTTCCCCTCCGGCGTCGAGCATGGTGTCGGTGGTGGGTGTGGATCGGCTCAAAAGTACCCCGCGAGAAAATAACACGATGTTCTCGCACGAAGGTCGTGATCACGCACGGCGGATGTGAATCTTTTTGTAGGCGTGTATGCTCTGGTCGAAAGGCGGCATGATGGCGGAGAGCCCGCTCGAAGACGAGATTCGCCGTCTGTGCGACGCGCGCGACTACCACGGTGCAGCCTCGATCGCGCTGCGCGGGTACAGCCGGGAGATCCTCGCATTCCTCATCTCGTTTCATCGCAACGAGGACGACGCGTCGGAGGTGTTCTCCCTCTTTGCAAAGGAGCTGTGGCAAAGCCTCGAACGCTTCGCGTGGCGCTCGTCCTTTCGTACGTGGGCGTACGTCATCGCACGTCGGGCATCGTTGCGCTTCCGCCGCGAGGCCCGCCGGCACGCCGCGCGGAGAGCGCCTCTCCCCGAGGGCTCGGGGCTCTCGGCGCTCGAACAGGCGCTCCGCACCGAGACGCTCTCTTATCTGCGCACGGAGCGCAGGAGTCGTATCGCGCAGCTGCGCGACAGCCTGCCGCCGGAGGATCAAGCGTTGATCATGCTCCGCGTCGACAGGCAGCTCCCGTGGAACGATCTCGCGCGCGTGCTCCACGAGGGCGAGGACGAGCTCGACGACGGCGCGTTGAAGCGTGAGGCGGCGCGGCTCCGTAAGCGCTATCAGATCGTCAAAGAGCGGCTCTACGCCATGGCGA
Source organism: uncultured Polyangiaceae bacterium (assembly GCA_964437785.1). Taxonomy (GTDB): domain Bacteria; phylum Myxococcota_A; class Polyangia; order Polyangiales; family Polyangiaceae; genus CAYTJL01. Next base: position 5,812 of record CAYTJL010000271.1, on the reverse strand, counting down.
GGAGCGAAGGGCTCATCGACTGAAGGCGCGCCGGAAGGCCGCGCCCGGCGCGCTTCAGAAAAAAGAGGATTCACATCCGGTCGGGAGGGGCACCACCCGTTTAGGAGCCCCGACCATGAACAGCCCGCGCCCTTCCTCCAAATCACGTTTGAGCCACACCTTGGGCCTCGCGATCTTGGGGCTCGCGTCGGCCGCAGGCTCCGCGGCCTGGGACATCGCCGACGAGCCCTCTTCCATCGGATCGCCCTCCCCGAAGCGACCGCGGCGCGCGCCCACGTCACCCGATGAGACAAGGCCCTTCCGGCGCGATGAGCGTGGCGCCGCGAGGGGGAGCGGCGGTGGGTTGGTCGCAGACGCGTTGTCCCATGAGGAGGTGGTGAAGCTCCATGAGGTGAGCGTCGCCTTGGGGTTGGGTCAACACCGGGAGGCGTTGTTAGCGGGGATGTGCCGCGCCTTTGTCAGCTCGATCCCGGAGGCATCGAGCATAGGCGCTCAGCTCTCCAACGATCTTCACCAATGCAACGCCGCGGGGACGCTGGCAGACGACAGCGAGCCCCTCGTGCAGTGGCTCGAAAAGGCCCTCAGCTTCACGCGGCACCGCCCCGAAGCAGCGGTGTTTCGCGATACGCTGTTGGCGCTCAACCCGCGTCGTGAAGGGCCGGCGACGGCGTCTCTGCGCCGCCCGCCCGCGCGCGCCTCCCCCTCGGGATATGATGGTTGTCGCTGCCCGCGCTCGATTTATCGGAGCTCGCGATGGGGGGTGTTGATCATCCCGATCACCATCGCGGTGATGATCCTCTTTCTGTTCGCGGAGGATCGCGTTATTGCCAGAGGCGGATACCGCCGAGCAGCCCTGCGACGTTGTCGACCAACGTCACGTCCTCGGGGAGCTTCTCGTCTTTGAGGATCCGCGCGTTGCCCCCGCCTACGTAGAGCTTACGGTAGTTGAACGTCTGATCCATCATGGCGACGGCCTTGAAGAAGCGCTTCCGCCAACGCTTCTTGCCGTCCTCGCGGAGCGCCTCGTCGCTGAGCAGCTCCTCATACGTCTTGCCTTTGCGGAAGGGGTGATGGCCAAGCTCCATAGGCACCATCTTGCCGTCGACATAGAGGCTCGATCCCATGCCCGTCCCGAGCGTGATCACCATCTCGACGCCCTTGCCCTCGATCACGCCGAGGCCTTGAATCGCAGCGTCGTTTGCGGCGCGCACCGGCTTGCCGTTGAGCCGCTTCTGGACCTCGTCCGCGAGATGAACGTTGGCCCAGCTCGGATCGAGGTTGGGCGCCGTCTTGGTGACCCCATCTTTGACCACGCCGGGGAAGCCCACGCTCACGCGCTCGAACTCGCCTTGGCCCCGCGCGAGCTCCTCGATGACGCCGAGCACGGCCTCGGGCGTCGCCGGTTTGGGAGTCTCGATGCGACCTCGCTCCGTGATCGGTGAGCCCGCCGCGTCGAGCACGATAGCCTTGATCCCTGTCCCGCCGATGTCGATGCAGAGCGTTCGCATGTCGCCTCGCCTCTTGAGCCTTCAAAAAAGGGCCTTCTCCTCTACCACAACCACGATCCGTGTGGGGAGGGATACGGCCGCTCGGGCGCCTCGTTTCTCGGACGCGCTGAGAACATACGTGCAGCGCAACGGACGCGAGAATCCGGGCACGTCTGAAGTAGCGTAGGGAAATATTCGCCAAGCGCGCGCCGTGGGCGGTATCGTCTCGGCTGTGTGGTGGATCCTCTCCATTCTCCTGGTGCTCATCATCTGGGCTCTCGAGTTCATCCTGAGCTACCCGCTCTGGCTCGCGATCCTGCTCTCTGCGATCGTGGTGACGGTCACGATCGCCATCGCCGTCTACAAGCTCATCCGGGCTGGGATGTCGGCGAGGGCGCTCGAAAACGCGATCGCCCAACAGGCTGCGCAGCAGGTCGCGAGCGCGCGGCCCGAGCGTAGGGCCGAGATCCAAGAGCTGCAGAAGCAGATCACGGGCGGCATCTCGGCGCTCAAGACCTCCAAGCTCGGCGGCAAAAAGGGCGGCGCCTCGGCCCTCTACCGCTTGCCTTGGTACATGATCATCGGCCCGCCGGGCGCCGGAAAGACGACCGCGCTCAAGCACTCGGGCCTCGTGTTCCCGACGCAAGCCGCGGGCGGAGGCGGCGTGCGCGGCGTCGGCGGCACGCGCAACTGCGACTGGTGGTTCACCAACGAGTCCATCCTGCTCGACACCGCGGGCCGCTACACGACCGAGTCGGACGACCGCGACGAGTGGATCGCCTTCCTCAACATGCTCAAGAAGTACCGGAGCCGCCAGCCGATCAACGGCGTGCTCGTCGCGATCAGCATCACGGATCTGGTCGACGCGAACGAGCAGCAGATCGAGGCGACCGGCAAGAAGCTCCGCGCGCGCATCGACGAGGTCATGACCCAGCTCCAGATGGTCATCCCCGTCTACGTGCTCTTCACCAAGTGCGATCTCATCGCGGGCTTCGTCGAGTTCTTCGGCGACATGCGCAAGACCGAGCGCCAGCAGGCGTGGGGCACGACGCTCAAGCTCGACATGCCCAAGAACGAGCCCGGAAAGATCTTCGACACGGAGTTCGATCTCCTCGTCTCGCAGATCCACGGCAAGTCGTTGAAGCGCCTCGCCACCGAGCGCAACCGCGAGGCGCGCGAGAAGATCTATCAATTCCCCCTCGAATTCGCGGGCATCAAGCGCAACCTCGCGGACCTCATCGCGGCGACGTTCGCGGTCAACTCGTTCCAGGGCACGCCGATCTTCCGCGGCTTCTACTTCACGAGCGGCACGCAGGAGGGCAAGCCCCTCGAGCGCGTGCTCGGCCGCATGGGTCAAGCGATGGGCCTCCGCCCGCCCGAGACCACGGCGCAGCAGGTCGCGGAGTCGAAGAGCTACTTCCTCTACGACGTCTTCATGAAGGTCGTCTTCCCCGACGCGACGGTCGCGGCGCGCAGCGCGGCCGAGATCCGGCGCCAGTGGCTGATGCGCATCGCGATCTCGGGATCGGCGGCGGCGCTCGGCGTCATCTTGATGATCCCGGGCATCGTCTCGTTCGCGAACAACCGCACGCTGCTCGCCGACACCGAGACGCGCGCGAAGAGCGCGAGCACCATCCAGTGGAACGACAACCGGCCGCCGGGCGACAAGCTCGACACGCTCAAGCCGCTCTTGGATCGTTTGGTCGAGCTCGACGAGTACGAGGAGAAGGGCGTCCCGTTCTCGCACAACTTCCCGTGGTTCATGTACCAGGGCGACGTCATCCGAAAGGTGAGCGTCAACCTGTACGTGAGCGTGCTCGGCGCGGGCTTCGTCATCCCGATGAAGAACGACCTCGAGGCGCGCCTCAAGAAGGTGAAGGGCGACCACTACCTCAAGGAGAGAAACCTCCTCCGCACCTACTTGATGATGAGCGACATCGAGCACCTCGACGTCGAGCTCGAGACCGGCATGCTCACCAACCTGTGGGCCGAGAAGCTCCGCGCGACGAGCAACATCGCGGAGGTCGACCTCAAGAAGAAGATCACGCCGCACGTGCGCTACTACCTCACGCTGCTCAAGAACAAGCGCGTGCCGCCCGTGCCGCCGAACGAGGCGCTCATCAACGCCACGCGCAAGACGCTGCAAGCGGTGCCCGTGCAGAAGCGCTACTACGACTTCTTCGTCAACTCGCTCATCGACGAGAAGTACGACGAGGGCGGCGAGGACGTGCGCGCGAACCGCAAGTACCCGCCGGTCACGCTGGGCGACATGTTCTCGGATCGCCCTGATGTACTGAAATTCGTACAGAGCGCGCTGCACCAAAAAGAGAAGCGCTACAAAGAGGTCGAGGGGCCCTACACCGAGAACGGCCACTACCGTGTGCTCAAGAACGTGGCCGAGGGGACGGGGCTCTTGGAGCGCGAGCAGTGGGTCGTGCCGCTCACGCGCGACGAGCAGCCGGACACGGTCCCGAAGCACCTCGCGCGGCTCGCCGACGACTACGATCAGCGCTACGCCGAGCAGTGGACCGACTTCATCCTCGACATTCAGATCAAGTCGCCCGCGACGGTCAAGGAGGCGATCGAGCTCTTCCAGGTCATCGCGAAGCCCGATTGGGCGTACCTCCGCATCCTCCGCCAGCTCGAAGATCACACGCAGTGGAAGAAGGATCCGAAGGCGCTCGAGCGCAACGAGGAGCTCGGCAAAGAGGCGAACCGCCGCATGAACCAGCAGCTCCAGCAGCGCACGGGCTTCAAGTTCAACGTCGACATCCGCAAGATCGGCGATCGCGTGAGCACGGTGCCCGGCACCTTCAAGAGCGCGGTCGAGTTCGCGATCCCGTCGAACGTCGGCTCGCACACGAGCACGCAGCTCGCCGAGTACATCTCGAAGATCGAGGCGATCAAGGGTGAGCTCTCGCGCATGGAGGACGCGTCGCCCAACTTGGATCCGCGCCTCGTCACCGAGAAGCTCGACAACACGGCCAAGGACGTGATGGGGCTCCTCCAGCCCTTCGACGACAAGGCCAAGAGCCTGCTCACGCCGATGCTCACGACGCCGCTCCGCATCGTGACCACCAAGTTCGGCTACGTCCGGCCCGGCAAGTGGCCGCCCGCGCCTCCCGCCCCGCCTCCCGGCAAGAAGCCTTAAAGCGACAACGTTAGAACCCGTCGGGCGTCCACGGGGCAGGGCCGTTGAACACGAGCGCTGCCTTGTCGAGCTCGGCGGCCGTGCCCTCGACGAGCCCGGCGCGCGCGAGCTGAGGCGCCGTGAGATGCCCTGAGTAGAGCGGGGCGAGGCCGCGGACATCCATCGTGATGCGGCCTTTGCCCCCGCGCCTCACCTCGCCTTTGCCGCCCGCGACGCGGAGCACGTAACGGCCCTCGTTCTCGGGGACGATGGCGTCTTTGACGTCGAGATGGAGCTCGGCCTCGATGCCTTTGGGATACCCACGCTCCGCGAGCGCGGCCTCGACGTGGGTGACGCGGAGCATCCAATGGCCCATGGAGAGCTCGATGGAGAAGCCCACCTCGGGGAGCAATTGGGTGAGCGTGTCGACCTGGCCGCCGAACCACGTGGCGTGCTCGGCCATGCTGCGATGATCGGCGAGGAACGTGAGGAGACGGCGCCCAGCGGCGGGCGTGAGCGCCGCGACGTCGGTGATGCGCAGCTCGTGGTGGGGAGGGCTCGTGGCCTTCTCGTAGAGGTAAATGTAGCCTTCGGGGCCGCGCGCGCCTTGGACCATGAAGCCGCGACAGTGCTTGTCGACAGGGGCCTTGATGCGGCTCCAGATGTACGCTCCCCGGTCGAGGTGGCCATTCTGGAGGATGGCTCTCTTTTGATAGATGGATGCGACGTGGGTTTGGTCGCGATCGGTGATGGGCGTCACCTCGAGCGCTCGTTCGCGGAGGTTGATGGCGGCGAGATCGACGCGGACGGCGAAGCGGCAGCCCGCGGGCTCGTACCCTGAATCGCGATAGAGGGTGCGTGTGGCGGGGTAGAGCATGGAGAGGGGCACGCGCTCGCGCGCGAGGGTCTGGACCGTGGCGCGCATGAGCGCGCGGGCGGCGCCGTGACCGCGCCTGTCGGGCGCGGAGCCGACGCCCGCGATACCCGTCATGGGCACGCTGCGGCCGCCGAAGAACTGGCCCATGGGGACCAACAGCAGGCACGCGACGGGCCGTTTGCCTTCGCGGAGCACACGATACCCCTCGCGCCCTGAGCGCTTGATCCAATCCTCGATGCCCGCGAGGTCATCGCCGAACGACCACGCCAACAGCTCGGTGACCGCGGGGAGATCCTCCTCGCGGAGGGGGCCCATGTC
>CAYTJL010000270.1:0-12194 GCA_964437785.1 uncultured Polyangiaceae bacterium | reverse complement strand
CCCCCCATCGCGAGACACCGATTTCTTCTTCGCCCGAAGAGGCCTTCGAAGGTAGAGTCGCGCTTTCCTCCCCAACGCGAAGCGAGGCTCTCATGTGCGGAATCGTTGGCTACGTCGGCAGTAAGAACGCGGCCCCCCTCATCGTCGAGGGTCTTCGCAAGCTCGAGTACCGCGGGTACGACTCGGCCGGCATCGCGATCCACGACGGCAAGGGCATCGAGATCGTCCGCACGGTCGGCAAGCTGGCGAAGCTGTCCGAGGCGCTCGACAAGCGCACGCTCAACGGCTCGACGGGCATCGGCCACACGCGCTGGGCCACGCACGGCCGGCCGAACGAGGTCAACGCGCACCCGCACTCGGCCGGGCCCATCGCCGTCGTTCACAACGGCATCATCGAGAACCACGTCGCGGTCCGGCAAGAGCTGGAGGCGCAGGGCGTGAAGTTCGTCTCCGACACCGACACCGAGATCGTCGCGCACCTCATCCACCGCGAGCTGGAGAACAAGGCTCCTTCGCTCTTCGACGCCGTTCAGCGCGCGCTCCGCCGCGTGGTCGGCGCGTACGCGATCGCGGTCGTGTCGCGCAGCGCGCCCGAGGCGGTCGTGGTCGCGCGGCACGGATCGCCGCTCGTGATCGGCATCGGCGAGGGCGAGATGTTCTGCGGCAGCGACATCCCCGCGCTCCTCAGCCACACGCGCAACATGGTCTTCCTCGAAGACGAGGACATCGCCGAGCTCAAGGCCGACGGCTACCGCATCGAGACGGTGCGCGGCGACAAAGTAGAGCGCAAGGTGCGGCGCATCGACTGGAGCACGGTGCAGGCCGAAAAGGCCGGCTACAAGCACTTCATGCTCAAGGAGATCCACGAGCAGCCCGACGTGGTCGAGGCCACGCTGCGCGGCCGGCTCGACCTCCAGAACGGCGACGTCCACGCGAGCGAGATGGGCCTCGATCCCGAGCTCGCGCGCACGATCCGCCGCGTGTACTTCGTCGCGTGCGGCACGAGCCACCACGCGGCGATCGCCGGCCGTTATTGGATCGAGAAGATCGCCAAGGTGCCCGCCGTGGTCGAGCTCGCGAGCGAGGTGCGCTACCGCGAGCCCATCTTCTACGAGGACGATCTGGTCGTCGCCATCAGCCAATCGGGCGAGACGGTCGACACGCTCGTCGCGGTCAAAGCCGCCAAAGCCAAGGGCGCCAAGATCCTCGCCGTGTGCAACGTGCTCGACAGCGCCATCCCGCGCGTCGCCGACGGCGCGCTCTACACGCACGCGGGGCCCGAGATCGGCGTCGCCTCGACCAAGTGCTTCACCACGCAGCTCGCCGCGCTCCTGATGCTCAGCGTGTACCTCGGCCGCCGCCGCGACACGCTCTCCAAAGAGGACGCGCAGCACATCCTTCAAGCGCTCTGGCAGGCGCCCAACCAAATGCGCGACGTGCTCGGAGATGCCGATTACGTCCACGTGATCGCCAAGAAGCTCACCCACGCCAAAGACGTCTTGTTCTTGGGTCGTGGGCTCGGCTTCCCGATCGCGCTCGAAGGCGCGCTCAAGCTCAAAGAGATCTCGTATGCGCACGCCGAGGGCTACGCCGCGGGCGAGATGAAGCACGGGCCCATCGCGCTCATCGACGAGTCATTGCCCGTCGTGTGCGTGGCGCCGCACGACAGCCACTACGACAAGATGCTCTCCAACATCCAAGAGGTGCGCGCCCGCGAAGGCCAGGTGATCGCCATCGCGAGCCGCGGGGACGAGGCCGTGATGGAGCTCGCCCAACACTTTATCTGGCTGCCCCGCGTCGCCGACGACGTGACGCCGCTCCTCACCGTCCTTCCGCTCCAGCTCATCGCGTATTACGTGGCCAACCTCAAAGGCAACGACGTCGATCAGCCGCGCAACCTCGCCAAGACCGTCACGGTGGAGTAGCGAGCCCATCACCTCGTTCGAAATTCGTAGCCGCAGGGACAGTAGTGCGGGTTGCTGCTGAGCACCGTACCGCATTGTGGGCACGTGACCCCGGACGGAGGCGGGGAAGGTGCTGGATTTCGCAGCGGTTTCCCTGCTTGGCAGTCGTAGCATTCGCTGGCGTCTTCGGGCGCCGGCCGCTTGCAGCGGGCGCACGGATGGGAGCGCTGCTCCGGTTTGGGGATGGGGCGCTGGTAAATGGCGGAGCCGACGCCGGCCGCAGCGCGCGGAAAGATCGGCAGCTTGCCGCCGAACGAGATCCACTCGCCGGCGAAGATACTGTCTTTGTTGCCAATGAAGTAATCCCCGCTCTTGCCGACCGTGAGCGTCGCGTTCGGCGCGAGGATAGGCACGTTGAGCTTCTCCGAGAGCTTCGCGGCGATCGAGTCGGCTCCCCCCACCGCTGCGCCGCACACGGCGAGGCGAATGGGCGTCCCCTCCACGTAGCCATCCTCCTTCATCATCGCGATGATCTGATCCACGTCCGTGATGGCGCGCGGCTTACCGCTCCTGCTGTCGATGATCCCCCTTCCATCGGGGTAATCCATGCCGTTTTCGCCCACTGACACGGTCCCGTGAGCGTCCAGGGTGTAGAGCCTCGGGATGTTCGACAGTTGGAATCTCCTGTCATTCTCTGCGTATCCATCACGTCCGGGTTTATCGCTCATCCAACTGACGTACGTGAGCCCAAACGGATCGACCGTGCCGAGCGCGCTCGGCCCGAGCCAATACGGGTGTGTCCCGCCCGCGAGCCCGATCGGATCCGGCGCCAAATACCGCGCGGTGCTCGGGTCACAATACCGCGCGCGCTGGTACACGAGCCCTGTCTCGCTGTCTTGATAATGCCCGAGCAGGCGCCACGGCGTCGAGATCAGTGAGCCGGGCGCGACCTCGCCGCGGCCGAGCGCGTCATAGACAATGGCACAGACCTGTTTGCCGGCGTCCGAGACGAGCCCCGCCACCGCGCCGGCTTGATCGGTGACCGCGAAGAACCACCGGAGCACACTCGGCCGCTCGGGATCGGGCGCGGCGTGGGCGAGGAGCGTAAACGCATCATCGGCGAACGCGTACCGCGCGATCTCCCGGCTCTCCCGGCCATTATATCGAATCTCGTGGATCAGCGCGTTATTGTCCCAAACATAGAAGCTCGTGGAGCGGGCGCCCGCGCGCGGGATGATCTCTTTGGAGACGCGGCGGCCAAAGGGATCGTACCGAAAGCGAACCTCCTTGTCGGCCATCGAGACCGATGCGAGCGCTCCATCCTTCCAGTGGAACGTTCGGCTCGCGCGATCATCGTCGAGGTCGCGATCGTGCGTCACGCGCCCACAAGCATCATACGACAGCTCGCGAGATCCGATGGCCACGAGTCGCCCGCCTGGGCCATACCGCCTTTCGAGCGCGCGCGCGCCCGAGACCCGCACGTCGCCGAGCCCGCCCTCGTGGACGTCGCCGAGCCCGTCATATTGAAAGACCCGCTCAAAGCCCTCTCGCGCGTGGCGAACGAGCCTCCCGCACGCGTCGTGCTCGAACCGCGATCGCCCGGACGGATCCTCGATGCTCGCGACCTCCCCGCGCTCATCGTACGACACTGTCCGCTCATACGTCGTCACGTTGGCCGCCACCACGCGACAGCGCGTTTGGCGGCCGAGCACGTCGTGCTCTCGTTCGATGGTGGCACGCCCCGAGAGGACGGCGCTGACCCGGTTGCCCGAGGCGTCGCGCGCGTGATCGATGACCGCGCCGCCGAGATCGGTCCGAAGGCGCCTCCCCCACGCGTCGCGCTCAATCTGCAGATTCGCACCTTGGTTGGTCGTGACCGCGATGACCCGATCGTTCACGTCGTAACGACGCTCGATAACGAAGCGGGGCCCGCCTCGCAACACCTGCTCTTCGCGAACGACGTTGTCACGTTGGTCGTACTCGAAGCGCCACTGTCCAACCTCGTTCGTGGCCTTCACCACACGTCCGAGCACGTCGTATTCGAATTCGACCCGCTCGCCGCTCGGCAAGGCGTGCGCGCGCACCTGCCCCGCGAGGTCGCGCTCGATCTCGATGATGGCGCCGTCCGCGTCGCGGATCGTGTCGACGCGACCGCGCTTGTCGTACAAAAAGCCCACGGCGCGACCATCGGCCGTGCGCTCGGACGAGACACGATGATGTGCGTCGTAGTCGAACGTGTGCCGCTCGCCCCGCTCGTTCTCGACCGACGCGAGCGCGCCGTCGGCGTCGTACCGGAGCAACACCGAATACCCGAGCGGATCAACGCGCCTCGCCAGGCGCTCCAAGAACCAATCGAATCGCCACGTGCGCCCGCCCGGCGCAGAAGATTGAACGGGGTGGCGCTCGCCGTCGTGCGCAAACGTGGTGACCTTGCCGTCCTCGTGCGTGACGGCCCGGATGTCGCCCCGGGGCGAGAGCTTCACCTCGATGGAGCGGCCCCTCGAATCGCGCGCCGACGTGCACCGGCCGAGCCGATCGTACGTCAGTGTCGTGACCCTGTCGGCGCGCTCCACGCGGATCAAATTGGCTTGTTGGTCGTATTGGTAATGCGTCGTGAGCCCCTCGCGATCGGCGCTCGAAATGAGCATCCCGCGCTCGTCATACCGATTCACGACGCTGGCGCCGCTCGCGTGGGAGCGCAAGACGGCGCGCGTCGCGGCGTCGCTCACCATCGTGTGTGTTTGGCCCGCGGCGTCGGTGATGGCGAGCGAGCTCTTGCCCTCTCCCCACTCATAGCGCGTGACGTTCCCCAACGCATCGACGAGCGACACCGGCCGATCCTCGTCGTCCAGCTCCCAGCGCACGGTCGCGCCGTCACCGTACGTCCTTCCAACGAGCCTCCCGCGCGCGTCGTAAGCACGTGTGGTGACGCCGGCGCCGTCGATGCTTTTGTCGGCGGTCCCGCGCGCGTTGCCGAAGACGCGCCGCACGCCGCTCGCCGTCACCACCTCGCGATAACCACCTTCGCCATACATGATCTTGGTGTGGAAGACGCCCAAGGTCTTGGTCTCTCCGTCGCGCAACAAGGGCGGGAGATCGCCTACGCCGAAGGTGCCGCGAGGCGGCTCTCCCCACGTCTCCACGCACCTGCCCTCGGCGTCGTAGCGAAAGAAGAAGGGGAACCCGGTCCGATCGGCGTCGCGGGTCAAGCGGTGTTGGTCGTCGTACGCATACGTGGCCTCGAACCCCTCCGCGTCGCGGGCGCGGACGAGGTTGTTGGCGGCGTCATATCCATACTCATAAGCCACCATCTCGCCGTGCGGATCCTCCGGGTGCGGCACGATCACCTGCGTAACGTGGCCGTCCGGGCCGAGGTTGAACCTCACGTTGCGCCCGGCCGAGTCGGTGATTCGAGCGAGCCGGCCGCGGTGATGAGCGCAGCGAACCGCGTTGCCGAAGCGGTCCTTCAAGACGACGAGGCGAAGGGCGTCGTCGCCGGCCGCGCGCTCGAACGTGCGGAGCAAGCCGTCGCCCGCGTCGAGATCGAGCGACGTCAAAGGCCATTTGTCCGAAGGGCCATGAGCGACGATCCCCCCTTGCGACGCCCACGTCCCCGGCGCGCCTCGGACCGGGAGGAGGCGCGTCGAAACCCCTCCTCGAAAGAGCATGAGATGCCCGCGGCGCGCGTCGATCTCCCAACAAATGTCATAGGACCACCCGTGCCCGAGCCCCACGTCCCTCTCCGCGTCGTGCGCGCTGTACGAGCGGCAAAGCCAAAGGGGCAAAGGCCCAGGGAGCGCCCAATCGACGAGCCGACCCGTAAAGACACGTCCGGTGACGACGTCGACGGGGTGCCCGGCGAGCTCTTGATCCGGTGTCCCCTCGGGCTGCGCGTCGCCGCCGCCGGCGCCGCCGCCCGCCACGAAGACACCCGGGTTCATGCCGGGGATGGGAGGCACGTTGGGAGCGGGAGCGGTCCTCATTGCTATTTCCCCTTCACCGCGCGCAAGAGGGATCGCCCGCCGGCAAAGCCCTTTGCCTCGGTCGTCCACAAATCGGCCTCGGCCTTCTCCAGCGTCGAAATGGCTTGCGCCCGTCGAATCCCCACCTCGATGGGATCGTCGGTGCCTTGCGCGGGCAGTCCCATGACGCCTCTCCACGCGAGGGTCGCCGCGTCGCGGCCCAGCGCGGCCCACGCGCTCGGCGGATCCGCGTGCGTGTCGAGCCAGCCGCCCGTCTTGGAGGGGCCTTTGGCGAACGCCGCGAGGGCCTTTTCGTTAGGCTCATTGGGCTCAATCCCCACGACGAACGTAAACCGTCGTGGGGTGTCCCCATCGGGCTTGACGAGCACGATGACAGGGATTCGCTCCGTCTCGGCGAACTTCGATGCTGCGTTGGCCTCGGGGACGCTCACGCCCGCGATCAAGATGGATGCGCCCTCGGCCGTGAGCCCGTTGAGCGTCTCGCCGATCCGATCGGCGGCGCCGCGGTGCTCGCGGACCACGAGCCGCGCGGCGTCGCCGTTCGAAGGCGCGTTGCGGCGCCCGGCGAGCCCCAAGCCGAACAGCACACCCGCGCTGATGTCGGCGCTCCGGGTCCGCGCGACGCCGTCGCCGAACGAGAGCGAGAGCCCTACGGTGCGCGCCTCGACGCGCGGTTTGCTCGCGCGCTGCGCGAGCTCGGCGACCGAGTCGGCCTGATCGCCGAGCAGCCCCGCGCTCTTGTTCACGAGCCGCTGCGCGAGCTCCGCGTCTTTCTTGAGCTTGGCGAGCACGGCGAGCTGCTGCGCCAAGAGCTTCTGCATGTCGACCGACGCGTCGCCGCCCGCGCCCGCCTCGCGCACGAGCTTGTCGAGCATCGCGACCTGATCGGACGCGGGCACGCGATCGAGCTCGCGCTTCAAGTGCGCGATCACGACGGGCCGATCCTCCGGGCTCGTGTCTTGGAGCCAGATGCCCATCAACGTGAGCGCGCGCTCCCACTTCTTCGCGGCGAGCGCGGCGGCGACGATCTCTTCGCCGCACAGCTCGCGCGCGTGCGCGTCGATGAGCTTGCCCACGAGCGGCGTGAGCACGATGAGCGCCTCCTCGGCCTTGCCTGCGCGCCGGAGGGCCGCGCCGTGGATGGTCTTCGCGAGGTCGCCCGTGGTGCCTTGGCCCGCGGCGATCGCGAGCTCACGCGCGCGCTCCCCTGCTTTGGGGTCGCCCTTGTCGAGCATCACCCACGCGAGGAGCACGTCGGCGGGCAGCGCGAGCCCGTCGCGCGGGTGCTTGGCGCGGAACGCGAGGAGCCGCTTTTCCATGGCGACGCGCTCTTCGATCGAGGCGCGCGCCCAGTCCGAGACGATCGCGCGAAACTCCGCCTGCGCGTTGATCGACGACGAGAGCGCGACCTCGGGCTTGAGATCGGCCACGCCGCCGCAGCCGATCGCAGGGAGAAGCGCGAGCGCGAGCGACGCAGTCGTCAGCGCGCGGATCCTGCGCTTGACGTCCCTCCAGCCCTCCCATACATCGCTCGCGCCCCCCGGTCTACGGAGGGGGCCCCCCATTGCGGGCCGAGGTTCTGCGTGTCTGATACTCCCTCCGAGAAGTCGTTCTTCGACAAAAGCCGCCGGCCCTTCCTCATGCGAAAGATCCACTCGCTGACGGGCGTAGCCCCGGTCGGCGCGTACATGGTCTTTCACCTCTGGGAGAACTCCAAAGCGCTCCAGGGGCAACACGAGTACGACGAGATGGTCAAGGGCATCACCAAGATGCCTTACCTCCCGCTGCTCGAAGCGACCATCTTGTTGCCGCTGCTCTTTCATGCGGTCTACGGCGTGAAGCTCGCGCTCGAAGGCCGTCCCAACGTGCGGCATTACACGTACTCCCGCAACTGGATGTACACGCTCCAGCGCACGACGGGCATCCTCGCGTTCCTCTTCATCGGCTTCCACCTCTACGAATATTGGTGGCAGAAGGTCCTCGGCAAGCTCGCGCACGATCAGTTCTACACCGAGCTCTGCGCCCGCATGTCGAGCTCGATCGGCCCCGTCCCGGTGACCGCGCTCATCTACGTGTTCGGCATCGCGGCGTGCGTGTTCCACTTCGTGAACGGGCTTTGGGGCTTCTGCTTCTCGTGGGGGATCACCGTCTCGCGGAGGTCGCAGCGCGCCGCGGCGCTGGTCTTGGGCCTCGCGGGCATCGCCATCTTCTTGCTCGGCGCCAACACGGCCATTTACTTCGCGACCGGAGCGCGCCTCGCCGTGTTCGGCGTGCCCAAGAGCACCGCGCGCACCTGCGCCGAGATTACGTATGTTCCCGCCGGGGGCGAGCCCCGGCTCACCCCGTGAGCTGAAGCCATGGCAGCGAAGAGCACCATCCGAAGTGAAGGCGGCAAAGTCCGTCGCGTCATCGTCGTCGGCGGCGGTCTCGCCGGTTTGATGACCGTCATCAAGCTGTGTGAGGCCAAGGTCCCGGTGGACTTGATCTCGCTCGTCCCCGTGAAGCGCTCGCACTCGGTGTGCGCGCAGGGCGGCATCAACGCGTCGGTCAACACCAAGGGCGAGGGCGACAGCCCGCAGGTCCACCTCGAAGAGACGGCGTACGGCGGCGATTTTCTCGGCAACCAGCCGCCCATCAAGGGCATGGCCGACGCCGCGCCCGGCATCGTGTTCATGCTCGATCGCATGGGCGTGCCGTTCAACCGCACGCCCGAGGGCCTGCTCGACTTCCGTCGCTTCGGCGGCACGCTCTTCCACCGCACGGCGTTCGCGGGCGCGACCACGGGCCAGCAGCTCCTCTACGCGCTCGACGAGCAGGTGCGCCGCTGGGAGACGATGGACGTCACGGACGAGCACGGCGTCTCGATCCCCGGCGAGAAGATGGTCCGCAAGTTCGAGTTCTGGGACTTCCTCTCGATCATCCAAGACGACTCGGGCACGTGCGTGGGCTGCATCGCGCAGGACCTCAAGAGCATGCAGATCCGCGCGTTCCCCGGCGACGCGGTCCTCCTCGCGACGGGCGGCTGCGGCATCATCTTCGGCCGGTCCACGCTGAGCGTGATCTGCACGGGTACCGCGGCGTCGGCCGCGTATCAGCAGGGCGCCGCGTACGCGAACGGCGAGTTCATCCAGGTGCACCCCACGGCCATCCCCGGCGCCGACAAGCTCCGCTTGATCAGCGAGAGCGCGCGCGGCGAAGGCGGCCGCGTGTGGGTCCCCAAAGACGCGAAAGACAAGCGCGGCCCGCGCGACATCCCCGAGAAGGAGCGCGACTACTTCCTCGAACGGATGTACCCCGGCTACGGCAACTTGGTGCCGCGCGACATCGCGTCGCGCGCGCTCTTCAAGACGTGCTTCCACGAGGGGCGCGGCATCTTCAGCGAGAAGACCGGCAAGAACGAGAACGAGGTCTACCTCGACCTCACGCACAAGGACGAGAAGTTCCTCCGCAGCAAGCTCGCGGGCATCCTCGAGATCTACGAGAAGTTCGTCGGCGTCGATCCGTACAAGAACCCGATGAAGGTCTTCCCCGCCGTCCACTATTCGATGGGCGGGCTCTGGATCGACTTCGAGCGCGACGCGCGCGGATCGCTCAAGCCGGGCTCGCCGCGCAACCACGCGACCAACATCCCCGGGCTCTACGCCGCCGGCGAGGTCGACTACCAGTACCACGGCGCCAACCGCCTCGGCGCGAACTCGCTGCTCTCGTGCATCTACGGCGGCATGGTCACCGGCCCCGCGATGGCGAGCTACCAGAAGAGCCTCGCGAAGAGCGCGTACGACCTGCCCAAATCTATTTTCGAGAAGGCCGAGAAGCGCGAGCAAGACAAGTACGACGGGATCCTCAAGCAGAACCAAGACAAGAAGGACGCCGAGAACGCGTACCTGATCCACCAAGAGCTCGGCGACGCCATGCTGCGCGACTGCACGATCGAGCGGCACAACAAGGATCTCGAGAAGGTGCTCGAGAAGATCGACGAGCTCACCGATCGATCGAAGAAGGTCAAGTCGACGGACCTCTCGTCGCGCGCCAACCAAGGCGCGCAGTTCGTCCGGCATCTCTCGAACATGTTGGTGCTCGCGCGCGTGATCGCGCTCGGCGCCAAGAACCGCGACGAGTCGCGCGGCGCGCACTACAAGCCCGACTTCCCCAAGCGCAACGACGACGCGTGGCAGCGCACCACGCTCGCGCTCCACAACAAAGACAACACGGTGCGCTTCGTCCGCGAGCTCGACTACACGTGCGCGGGCCAGCGCGTCCACGTGACCGACGAGGTCGACACGAGCCTCGTCACGCCGCGCGAGCGCAAGTACGAGCAGGCCGGCGCCGCGAGCGCGGCGGCCAAAGGTCTCATCGACAACAAAGACAAACCCGCCGAAAAAGCGGCTGAAAAGGTGTCGTGATCATGGCCTCGGAGCGAAAGGTCCACCTCAAGATTCAGCGGCAGGACGGCCCGGACAAGCCCAAGCGCTGGGAGGAATTCAAGGTCCCTTACCTCCCGCAGATGAACGTCAACAGCGCGCTCCAACAAGTGCAGAAGTACCCGACCACCACCGAGGGCCAGAGCGTCGCGCCCGTGGTGTGGGAGGCCGCGTGTTTGGAGGAGGTCTGCGGCTCGTGCACGATGGTGATCAACGGCCGCGTGCGGCAAGCGTGCTCCGCGCTCGTCGACAGCATCGCGCCGAACGGCGAGGTCATCACCATCGAGCCGATGAGCAAGTTCCCGCTCGTGCGTGATCTCATCGTGGATCGCAGCCGGATGTTCGACGCGCTCAAGCGCGTCAAGGCGTGGATCGATCTCGACGGCACGCACGAGCTCGGCCCGGGCCCGCGCGAGTCGCAGGAGCAGCAGCAGGAGCGCTACCCGCTCTCGCGCTGCATGACGTGCGGCTGCTGCGTCGAGGCGTGCCCGCAATACAACGACTCGTCGCCCTTCATCGGCGCGGCGGCCATCAACCAGGTGCGGCTCTTCAACATGCACCCGTCCGGCGCCATGCACAAAAACGTGCGGCTCGACTCGGTGATGAGCGAGGGCGGCGTGGCCGACTGCGGCAAGGCTCAGAACTGCGTCGAGGTGTGCCCGAAGGAGATCCCGCTCGTCGACTCGATCTCGGTCGTCGCGCGCGACACTACGAAGCGCATGCTCTTCGGCTGGTTGTTGAAGTAGCGTTCTCCTTCCCCGTTCCCGTTCCCGACGTATCGAGGGTGGTCACATGGACTTCGAGGAGCGCGGCGACGTCTCTCCTTCCTCTCCTCCCCCCGAGGAGGCGGCGTCCTTCGAAGAGGCCACGCGCAGGCTCGGGCAGATCGTCGCGGAGCTCGAAGGCGGCGATCTGCCGCTCGAACGATCGCTCGCGCTCTTCGAAGAGGGCGTGCGGCTCGCGCGCGCCGCCGAGGACAGGCTCGATCGCGCCGAGCGCCGGATCGAGGAGCTGCTCAGCGTCGACGCACAAGGGCGGGCGTTGACCCGCGATTTCGAGGGGTGACACCATGCGCACGGCGGCGGCCCTCGTCATTGGCAACGAGCTGCTAAGCGGCAAGATCACCGACAAAAACGTGGTCGTGCTCGCGCGCGAGCTGCGCGCGTTGGGCGTGCTGCTGAAGCGCGTGGTGATGACGCTCGACGACATCGACGTCATCGCGTCCGAGGTCCTCGCGCTCTCGTCGTCGCACGACGTGGTCTTCACGAGCGGGGGCGTCGGGCCCACGCACGACGACGTGACCATCGACGCTGTCGCGCGCGCGTTCGGCGTCGGGGTGGAGAGCGCGCCGTCGATCGAGCGCCTGCTGCGCGGGTATTACGGCGTGAGGCTCACCGACGCGCATCTCTTGATGGCGCGCGTGCCCGTGGGGTGCAGGCTCGTTTCGAGCGCCGAGGTGCCTTGGCCCACCGTGGTGATGCGCAACGTGTGGGTGCTCCCCGGCGTGCCCGAGGTCTTTCGCATCAAGATGCCGCTCGTGCGCGAGCAGCTCGGCGCGGACGTCCCGTTCGTGTCCAAGGCCGTGTACAGCACGCTCGACGAGGGCCAAATCAAAGCCCAAATCGACGAGGTCGTCGCCGCGTTCCGCGACGTCGAGGTGGGCTCCTATCCCGCGTGGAGCGAGCCGACCTACAAAACCAAGATCACGTTCGATGGAAGAGACGAGCCGCGCGTGTGCGCGGCTCGCGATGCGTTCACGGCGCTCTTGCCGCCGGACGCTGTCCTCTCAAAAACCTGATTTACCAGCGCTCGCCGCGGTCGCGCCCGCCGCGGCCGCCGCCGCCACCGCCGCGCCGGTCACCGCCGCCGCGGCCACCACCGCCGCC
>CAYTJL010000269.1:0-12325 GCA_964437785.1 uncultured Polyangiaceae bacterium | reverse complement strand
TTGACGCACGGGTGGTGACCGCGCCGTGGGAGGGGATTGGGCGGCGGGGGTTCGATCCGACGTCGCGCTTCGCCGCGTACCTCCACACGCTCCGTTGGAGCATGGTCACGGCCACCACACCGAGGCTCTTTCAGGCGCCTTTTCGCGCCGGCATCGAGGTGATGGCATATCAGTTGGAGCCGCTCCGCAAGGCCCTCCACCTGCCCCGCGTCAACCTCTTCATCGCCGACGACGTGGGCCTCGGCAAGACCATCGAGGCCGGCCTCGTGCTCCGCGAGATGATCATGCGACAGCGCGTCCGCCGCGTGATCGTCGCGGCGCCCGCGTCGGTCGTCCTCCAATGGCGCGAGGAGCTCGAGCAGCGGTTCGGCCTCGGGTTCGCCGTCTACGATCGCGACTACGTCGCGCGCTGCCGGCGCGAGCGCGGCTACTCCACGAACCCTTGGACGACGCACACGCGCTTCATCATCTCGCACGCGCTCCTGCGCGACGAAGACTACGCAGCGCCGCTCCGCGGCGTCCTCGGCGACTTCGAGCCGGGGTCGCTCTTGATCCTCGACGAGGCGCACCACGTGGCGCCGGCGCAGAGCTCGCGCTACGCGATCGATTCGAAGCTCACCCGCGCGGTGCGCGACCTCGCCGAGCGCTTCGAGCACCGCCTCTTCCTCTCGGCCACGCCGCACAACGGCCTCTCCAACAGCTTCTCGGCGCTGCTCGAGATCCTCGATCCGCAGCGCTTCGTCCGCGGCACCGAGGTCGACCCCAAGCTCCGCGACGAGGTCATGGTCCGAAGGCTCAAATCCGATCTCCGCGAGGTCTCGGGCGGCTTCCCCGAGCGGAACGTCATCGCGGTTCGCATCGAGGGTTTGCCGCCCGACGCGCCCGAGCTCGTGCTCGCCGCGCTGCTCGACGAGTATTGGGAGCTGCGCGAGGCGCGCCTCGCGAAGCTGCCCCCCAAGGAGCGCGCCGCTCAGGGGCTCGTCTTGGTGAACCTGCAAAAGCGCTTGTTCTCCTCGATTGAGGCGTTCGCGCGCACGCTCAAAGCGCACCGCCGCGCGCTCGACAGAGCCACCCGCGACAGCGCGGGAGCGCATGACGATCACGGCGCGAGACCCGCCGAACAGAGCCTCCTCCTGCTCGCGGAGGCGCCCGGCGGAGGGGACGACGAGCGCGCGGATCTCCCCGAAGATCGCGTGGACGCCGAAGAAGAGCAGGTGATGGAGGACGTCACGCTCGCGGCCCGCGCGCTCGCCCCGACGTCGCGCGAGATCGATTTGGTGCGCCGGATGGAAGCCCTCGCCGAAGAGACACGGCGTTTGCCGGACGCGCGGGTGCGGCATTTGATCGATTGGATTCGCGCCGAGATGTGCCCGGATCTGCCGCCGATCGGCGAGGGGGCGAGCGGCAGAAAGGCTTCTTGGCGCGACAAGAGGGTGATTGTCTTCACCGAATACGCCGACACCAAACGTTATCTGGAGCAGCAGCTCCGCGCGGCCGTGGCCTCGACGGACAAGGCCGACGATCGCATCGCGACCTTCCACGGGGGCATGCCCACGTCGAGCGACCCGGCCGAAGACGCGCGCGAGCAGGTGAAGCTCGCGTTCACCACGCACCCGAACAAGCACCCGCTGCGCATCCTCATCGCCACGGACGCCGCGCGCGAGGGCGTGAACCTCCAATATCACTGCGCCGACCTCTTTCACATGGATCTGCCGTGGAACCCCGCGCGCCTCGAACAGCGCAACGGCCGCATCGACCGCAAGAAGCAGCCCGCGCCCGAGGTGCGGTGTCACTACTTCGTCTATGAGCAACGGAAGGCCGACCGCGTGCTCGAGGTGCTGATGGAGCGATCACGGGTCATCCAAAAGGAGCTCGGGAGCATGCCGCCCGTGCTCGAAGAGCGGGTGACGCGATCGCTCGCGGGTGGCATCGGCCCCTCGCGGCGCGAGGCGATCCTCTCGGCGCTCCGCGAGGACATCGCATCTCCCAAGGCCGCGCCCGAGGAGCTCGAGGGCGCGCGCAGCCGCAAAGGCGCGCTCGAAGCGCAGCTCGAAGCGCTCCGCACGCTGCTCGATCAATCGCGGCGCACGCTCGATTTGAGCGAAGGGCAGCTCCAGCACGTGCTCAGCGAAGCGCTCAGCATGATCAAGGCCCCTCCGCTCGCGCCCACCACCCAAGCCGGCGCCTTTACGGTGCCCGCGCTCGACGAGCGTTTGAGCCTGGACCCGTCGTGGGCCGACACGCTCGACACGCTCCGCGCGCCGAGGCCGCGCGGCACCTCGATGCGCGAATGGCGCGCAGAGGCGCCCATCTTGCCAGTCGTGTTCAACGAGCCCGAGGACAGCGGCGAGGACACGGTTCACCTGCACTTGGAGCATCGTTTGGTCCAACGGCTGCTCGGCCGCTTCTTGGCGCAGGGCTTTGTCCACGACGATTTGACGCGGGCCTGCGCGGGCCAAACGAGCGATGCTGTCCGAAGGGTGGTGCTCCTCGGCAGGTTGTCGCTCTACGGCGAGCGCGCGAGCCGCTTGCACGACGAGATCGTGGCCGTGGCCGCGCGGTGGACCGAGCCCAGCGCGCGGGGCGACGGGCTCAAGCCTTATGCGGACGACGGGCAGGAGAAATCGTGGGATCTGCTCCTCGACGCGCTCTCTGGGGAGAGGCGCGCAGGCGTGCCGGCCGAAGTGCAAACGAGGCTCGTCGAGGTGATGCCGCGCGACGTGACCGAGCTCTTACCGCACCTCATGAAGCGCTGTGAGGCCGCGGAGGCGCGGGCGCGTGGGAAGCTCGTGGAGCGGGGCAAACGCGAGGCCGCCGAGATGATCGCCATCTTGAACGGGCAGAAGACGCGGATCGAGCGCGAGATCGAGCGCGCGAGCGCGCCTCAGCTCAGCTTCGATTTCACGCCGGAGGAGCGGTATCAGCTCGACGACAACATGACGTATTGGAGGCGGAGGCTCCTCACCATCCCCGGCGAGATGGAGAGAGAGCCCGCGCGCATCGAGCGGGCGTATCGCGTCGAGGCGAACCGGATTGAGCCCGTTGGGCTCGTGTATTTGTGGCCTGTGTCGGGGTGAGTCATGCCTACGGACTACGAGCTCAAAGCGCATCGAGAGTGGATTGGGTCGCTCGAGCCCGTGGGCCTCGTCGTGTCCCCGCCCGCGCTCGCGGCGGCGCAGGCGTTCGTCAATCGCGACATCCTGCGCGAGCAACAAGCGCTCGCCGCGCTGATGACGTTTCCCGCGCCCAAGAAGCGCGGCGACACGCCCTCACCGCTCCTCCCGAGCTTCCCTCTCTTGGCCGAGAAGGTGCTCGGATGGAAGCCCGGCAAGGTGCTCGGCGCGCCGCTCGGCGAGCCCGTGCCCGATTCGCTCTCCGTGCATTTGCAGGCCTTCGGCGAGACGCTCCGGCCCACGTACGCGGTGCGATCGCTCCCCGGCGACGAGGGCGCGTGGATGATGTTGATTCAGGAGCTGCCGCCGGGCGCGCCGCTCGACACGCCCCCTTCGGACGAGGGCCGGGGCTGGCACGCGAGCGCGCACGCGCGCTTCGAGCGGCTGCTCGACGAGACCAAGGTGCCCATCGGCGTCCTCACCAATGGTCATGCGATTCGCTTGGTGTATGCGCCTCCTTTGGAGTCTTCGGGGCACGTCACGTGGCCCGCCGAGGCGCTCCTCAAGGTGGCGCACCGCGACCTGCTCTCGGCGCTCGTGATGCTGCTCGGCGCGCCGAGGCTCTTTACGCTGCCGCGCGAGCAGCGTTTGCCGAGCATCCTCAAAGAGAGCCGCAAGTACCAGAGCGTCGTCTCGAACGCGCTCGCGGGCCAAGTGCTCGAAGCGTTGAACGAGCTCCTGCGGGGGTTTCAAGCCGCGGACGAGGCGTCTGCCACGGGGAGGCCCAACGAGAGGTCGCTCCTTCAAACCGTGCTCGCCGAAGATCCCGATCACGTGTACGCGGGCCTGCTCTCCGTGCTGCTCCGGCTCGTGTTCGTGCTCTACGCCGAGGAGCGAGGCTTGATGAGCGCGTCTTCGGTGTACGTGAGGCACTATTCGGTGACAGGGCTCTTCGAGAAGCTCCGCGCCGATCACGGCCGCTTCCCCGACACGATGGATCAGCGGTATGGCGCGTGGGCGCGCCTCTTGGTCTTGTTTCGGATGGTGCACGACGGCGCCAAACGCGGGGATTTTATGCTCCCGGCGCGGTATGGCCACCTCTTTGATCCGAGCGGTTGGGCCTTCCTCGAAGGGCGCGAGCACAGGGCGGAGCGCGTCGAAGGGGCGTTGGTGAAGGTGCCCAAGGTGCCGGATGGTGTGGTGTATCGCGTGCTCGACAAGCTCTTGATGCTCGGCGGGGACAGGCTCTCGTACCGGGCGCTCGACGTGGAGCAGATCGGCTCCGTGTACGAGAACATGATGGGGTTTCGGCTGGAGCGCGCGGGCGAGACGTCCATCGGTGTGGGTAAAGACCACGTGATCGTGGGGCTCGAAGGGCTCTTGGCCAAGAAGGGCGCGGCGCGCGAGGCGGCGTTGAAGGAGCTCGCAGACCTTACGTTGAGCGGCAAGACCGCGGAGGCGTTCAAGGCGGCGGCGAGCGTGGACGGGCTCGTGGCGGCGCTCGGCAAACGCATCTCGCCGCTCACGCCCCGTCCCATCCCCAAAGGAGGTTTGTATTTGCAGCCGACGGACGAGCGGCGGCGCTCGGGCTCGCACTACACGCCGCGCGAGCTGACGCGGCCCATCGTGGAGACGGCGCTCGCGCCCGTGCTCGCGGCGCTCGGGCCTTCGCCCACGCCCGAGGCCATCTTGGCGCTCAAGGTGTGTGATCCGGCCATGGGGTCGGCGGCCTTTTTGGTGGAGACGTGCCGGCGGCTCGGCAAGGCGCTCGCCATGGCGTACGCGGCGCACGGCGTGCCCGACAAGGCCCCTCTCGATGAGACGTTGGAGCTGTTTGCGCAGCGCGAGGTGGCGCAACACTGTTTGTACGGCGTCGACAAAAACCCGCTCGCCGTGGACTTGGGCAAGCTCTCGCTCTGGCTCGCGACGCTCGCCAAGGGCCATCCGTTCACGTTCGTGGACCACGCGATTCGCCACGGCGACTCGCTCGTGGGGCTCACCCCCGATCAGATCAAGCGCTTTCACTGGGACGCCGGGCCGCAGATGCATTTTTTGGAGCAGCTCACGACCAAAGCCCTTGGAGAAGCGCGCGACTTGCGGACGAAGATCCAAGACCTCTCCAGCTCGGACAACGTCACCGAGAAGCAAGACCTGCTCATCGCGGCCGAAGACGCCCTCGAACGGGTGAGGCTCGCGGCCGATTGCCTGGTGGGTGCCTTCTTTGCGAGCGACAAGCCCAAGGCGCGCGAGGCGGAGCGCAAGAAGTGGCAAGATGAGGTGGAGCGCTGGCTCGCGGGAGAGAAGGGGGCAGGGGAGATCGAGAAGCACGTGGATGAGTTGCGCGGCGGGGACAAGCCTTTGCCGTGCTTTCATTGGGCCTTGGAGTTCCCCGAGGTCTTTGCGCGCGAGGGCGACGGGTTCGACGTGATGGTGGGCAACCCGCCGTTCGCGGGCAAAAACACGTTGATCAACGGTAACCGCGCAGGCTTTGTGGACTGGCTCAAAGAGCTTCACGAGGAGAGCCACGGCAACGCAGATTTGGTCGCGCACTTTTATCGGAGGGCCTTTTCGCTGCTCCGCGCGCGAGGCACCTTTGGGCTCATCGCGACGAACACCATCGCGCAGGGCGACACGCGATCCACGGGGCTCCGGTGGATCTGCACGCACGGGGGCGACATCTTCGCGGCGCAAAGGCGGGTCGCGTGGCCGGGGCTCGCGGCGGTGGTGGTGAGCGTGGTCCACGTGATGCGCGGATCGTTTGGCGGCGAGCGGCGTTTGGACGGGCGCGCCGTGCCGCAGATCACGGCGTTTTTGTTCCACGACGGCGGGCACGACACGCCGGTGCAGCTCCGGGCCAACGCGAACAAGGCGTTTATCGGGAGCTATATCTTGGGGATGGGCTTTACCTTCGATGACACGAACGAAGAGGCCACGCCCATCGCCGAGATGCACCGGCTCATCGCGAAGAATCCCCGGAACGGCGGGCGGATCTTTCCGTACATCGGCGGAGAGGAGGTGAACACCAGCCCCACGCACAGCCACCATCGCTATGTCATCAACTTTGGCGAGATGAGCGAAGAAGAGGCGAGGGCGGGTTGGCCGGAGCTGATGGCGATTGTGGAGAAGAGGGTAAAGCCCGCACGGCTCGCTCAAAATCGCGAGATTCGGGCCAGGTATTGGTGGCGATTCGGAGAAACGACGCCAGCGCTGAATGCCGCCATCCGCGGGCTGGATCGCGTGCTCGTCATCTCGCGTGTTGGCCAATATGGTCTCTTTGCTTTTCTTCCGTCGGGTATGGTTTTCTCGGAGGGGATCGTAGTTTTTGTTGCCACGTCTTTTTCGATGCTCGCCATCCTCCAGTCCCGTGTCCACGAGATCTGGGCCCGCTTCTTCGCCTCCTCGATGAAAGACGACCTTCGCTATACCCCCTCGGACTGCTTCGAGACCTTCCCCTTTCCGCCCGGCTGGGAGTCCCTGCCTGCGCTCGAAGCCGCCGGCCAAGCGTATTATGACTTCCGCGCAGCGTTGATGATCAAGAACAACGAGGGGCTCACCAAGACGTACAACCGCTTTCACGATCCCAACGAGCACGACCCGGACGTCGTCGAGCTCCGCGACCTCCACGCGGCCATGGATCGCGCGGTGCTCGACGCGTACGGCTGGACCGACGTCGCGCCCACGTGTGAATTCCTGCTCGATTACGAGGAGGACGACAGTGACCCCCTCGAAGCGCCGCTGCCCCGTCGCAAAAAGAAGCCTTGGCGCTACCGCTGGCCCGACGACGTTCGCGACACGGTCCTCGCCAAGCTCCTCGCGCTGAACGCCGAACAGGCGCGGAGCGAGGCGGCGCCGCCCCCCGCCCCCAACAAGGCAACTCCCGAAAAGAGCGCTCCCAAAAAGCCCAAGGCCCAAGCCTCCAAGAAGCAGATCAAGATGTTCGGCGAGGGGGAGTGAGCCTCGCGCCGGGAACGTGAGAGGGAAAAAGCGTTGGCAAGAGGCGCTCCGTCGTCGTAAAATTGGCACCATCATGCGCGATCGGCCGTATTTCCTTTGGGACGTCGACGTCACGGAGGCTGAATTTCGGGAGCGCCTCCGTCACCCGAGCCCGGCGGTGCGCGCGCAATGGATCGGCTGTTTGTTGCGGGAGGCGCGGGCGGACGAGGTCTGGGCGTACGTCACGCTCGATGAGGTGCTGCGGGATTGGGCGCTCATCCGCAGGCACCTTGGTCGCCGGCGCGCGTTCTGGGAGTGGCTGATCGATGGATGGCGTAAAGATGGGCTCCTCCCCGCCGCCTAACCTCTTGACCGCGCTTCAACGCGACTTGCTCGAAGCGTTCTTTGCGCGTGAGCGAAGGATGTTCTTGACCGGCGGAGGGGCGCTCGCCGGGTTCTACCTCGGGCATCGTACCACCGAAGATCTCGATCTGTTCGGCCCGCCCGGGCTCGACCTCGCAAACGCGGCCCGCGCGCTCGACGAAGCCTCGACCGCGCTCGGCGCGGTGGCGACGCCCCAAACTACGTACGTCGATTTTCGGCGCGTCCTCGTGCGGCGCGGCGGTGAAATGTGCGTGGTCGATCTCGTCGTGGATCGCGTGCCGCCGCTCGATCGCGAGAAGAACAACGTCGGCGCGATCGTCGTGGACACGAAGCGCGAGATCGCCGCAAACAAGATCACGACGTTGTTGAGCCGCAGCGAGATCAAGGATCTCGTGAAGAGATTGCGGCGAATGGCATTTGACGAGGCTCAGCGCCGGACGTGAGACACGCGCTCGGCCGGCGCCGGTGGCTGTTGACGAAGAGCCCATCGTTCGCCGAAGATACGCGCGCCATGTCACCCGTCTTGCAAGCGCCTGCCCCCAGCGCGTACGCGGAGGAGACCCCATGACCACGCCCGCCGAGGTCCGCCGCGCGCTCGCGGACACGTTGGAGCTCGACCTCGTCGGCCCCCGCCCCGGACACCCCCTGGAGGGCGAGGCGCTCCGCGGACAAGACCGGCCATCCCATTGGTATTTGACCGGCTTCTTGGTCCCCACCACCGCTCCCGCGTCACAACGTTTTGATCCAGAAGGGATGGAGACGCTCGACACCGCCACGCTCTCCGAAGACGGCGCAGGCGACGACGACGACGAGCCGGACAAGCCCCCTGCGCGCGAGGTCGCGTTGCCGTCGTCGATGGGCATCAGCGTGCTCGTCCAGCGCGACACGACGTCGATCGACGTCACGGTGTCGTGGGGGGATTACAAGCTCATGAGCGCGGGCGACCCGGCGCACCCCGAATGGAAGGTCTGGCGCCGTCTCCCTTTCTCGCGCACGCTCACGATCTCGCTTGAAAACAAGGCCCTTGCCCCCATCGACGTGCCAGACGGGCGCGGCGTCAAGCTCTATGTGTCACGGCGCGACGTCACCCTCTCCGACGCGGAGACATCGATCGACGCGCGCTCCGTGTCGGTCTTCATCGTGAACGAGCGTAACCCCGAAGAGGAGGACCGCGCCGAGGAGGCGAACGTCTTTCAAGCCTCGCTCACCCTCCACGCGCCCGCGCCCTCGGGCTTTTGCGCCCGGCCCAACCTGCGCGGGCTCAAGAGCGAAGACGAGGACGAGCGCATCGCCGACCTCCATTATCGCGACGCGTGCGAATACGCGGTTGGACACGGCGTCTCCACCCACGCGTCGGTGGATGAGCGAGGCCGTTGTCACGAGGTCTCCACCACGTGGGTGCCCAAGGTCTTCGTCGAGAAGGTGGACCCCGCCCCCATCCCCGGCGTCGAGCTCTCCATGGAGCGGCTCGCGGTCGTCAACGACACAGCCGAAGCCCAATCGCTCCTCGGGCCGCTCAGCCATCATTACCGGACATGGATCGCGGCCCAACGCGCGTCGTCCCCCCACACCGGCGAACGCGGCGAGATAGCGATCTATCTGCTCGAACGGTGCGCGGACGCCGAGCGCCGCATCGCACAAGGCCTCGAGGAGCTGTCCGATCCTTTGGTGCTCGAGGCCTTTCGCGTCACCAACAAGGCCATGGCCATGGCCGCTCGCCAACGATCCTCGCAGAGCACCGGCCGCCGCCCGCGCGACACCGACGTGCCTCGCTGGCGCCCGTTTCAGATCGCGTTCTTGATCATGAACCTGCCCGGGCTCGTCCACGCCGAGAGCGCCGACCGCGACGTGGCCGATCTCTTGTTCTTCCCCACGGGCGGCGGCAAGACAGAGGCGTATTTGGGCCTCGCCGCGTTCGCCATCACGCTGCGCAGGCTGCGCGATCCAAGCGTCTTGTCCGCGGGCGTGAACGTGCTCATGCGGTACACGCTGCGCCTGCTCACGCTCGATCAGCTCGCGCGCGCCTCCACCTTGGTCTGTGCGCTCGAGCTCATCCGCCAAGCCGACGTGGAGCGGTTCGGGACATGGCCCTTCGAGATCGGGCTCTGGGTGGGCCGCAGGGCCACCCCCAACCGAATGGGCAAGAAGGGCGACGGCGACAGGCACTCTGCCCGCGCGCGCACCATCGCGTATAAAGGCGACAGCCGCCACAAGCCCCCTCCCATCCCCCTGGAGCGCTGCCCGTGGTGCGGGACCGATTTCGTCGCGGACTCGTTCAGCCTCGTCCCGGGCCTCGATCAGCCCACGGATCTGCGCATTACGTGCCGAGACGACGAGTGCGCCTTCACGCGGGACAACCCCCTCCCCATCGTCGCCGTGGACGACACGATTTATCGCCGATTGCCATGCTTCCTCATCGCGACGGTCGACAAGGTCGCGTCGTTGCCGTGGCTCGCCGGCGCGGGGAAGCTCTTTGGCAAGGTCGACCGCTGTGACAAGGCCGGGTTTTACGGCCCCGGCGATCCGGCCGGAGGGGCCAAGCTGCAAAGGCCCCTCCTGCCACCCGACCTCGTCATCCAAGACGAGCTCCACCTCATCAGCGGTCCGCTCGGCACCATGGTTGGGCTCTACGAGACCGCCGTGGACGGGCTCGCGACGAGGAAGGTGGGTGATCGCGAGGTGCGCCCCAAGGTCGTGGCCTCGACCGCCACCATCCGCAGGGCCGCGGCGCAGGTCCGCGCCATCTTCACGCGTGATGTGGAGGTGTTCCCGCCGCCCGGCCCGGACAGGCGAGACTCCTTCTTTGCGCGCGCCTCGTCGCACAACGAAGACACGCTGCGCCTCTACGTGGGTGTGGCCGCGCAGGGCCGGAGCCTCAAGGTGGTGCTCCTCCGCAGCTACCTCGCGCTGCTCTCGGCGGCCAAAAAGCACTACGAGGCGCTCGGCGGCGCCGGGTCTCCGCGCAACGCGGCCGACCCGTACATGACGTTGATTGGGTATTTCAACGCGCTCCGCGAGCTCGGCGGGAGCCGCCGTATCGTCGAGGACGAGGTGCGGAGCGGCCTCCAAGCGCGCTCGAACCGGAGGCGCTCGGGTGAGGTCGATCCGCCGTTCGCCGATCGCATCATTCAATTCAACGCGATCGAGCTCACCTCACGCGAGCCCACGGATCGCGTCGCCGCGTCCAAAGAGCGGTTGAGTAACCCCTTCGCCGAGGAGAAGCGCGTCGACGTCGCGCTCGCCACCAACATGATCTCGGTCGGCCTCGACATCGCTCGTTTGGGGCTCATGGTGGTGCTCGGCCAGCCCAAGACCACCGCCGAGTACATCCAAGCGACCAGCCGCGTCGGCCGCGACCCAAGCCGCCCTGGGCTCGTGGTCACGCTGCTCAACGTCCACCGCCCGCGCGACCGCTCTCATTACGAGCGCTTCGAGGCGTATCATCAGAGCTTCTATCGATCGGTCGAGGCCACGAGCGTGACCCCCTTCGCGCCGAGGGCCTTGGATCGCGGGCTCGCGGCCGTGGTGGTGGCGCTCGCGAGGCACGGTGAGCGCGAGCTCACGCACCCCGCCCGTGCGGCGGACGTGGCTCGTTACAGGGCCAAGATCGATTGGATCGAGAGGGCGTTGAAGCGCAGGGAGGAGGCCCACAAAAAAGGCGGGAGCGAGCCCAGCGACGTCGCGATCGGTAGCAAAGTGGAGAGCCTCTTGGACGATTGGGAGAAGATCGCCGCCGAGAAGAACCGCGTCCAAGCGGGGCTCCAATATGGGGCCAACGAGGCGCCGCCGCGCCCCGCGCTCCTGCACGATCCGCTCGACCCCGATTTGGAGCGCGAGCCGAGCCACTCCAGGGTTCGCCGCTTCCGCGCGCAATGGTCGCTCCGCGACGTGGAGCCCGAGGTGCCTATCTTGGTCCAAAGGCTCGAGCGCAGCGAGGAGGAGGTATGAGCCTCGTCAAGGTGCGGAGGAGCCAAATCATCACCACGTACGGCCCGGGCGCGCTCATCGATTTGCCCGATCAAGCGGTGCTCGTCGCCGGGCTCGAGCGCTGGATCGGAGAGGCGAAGCCCATCCACGAGGCGCGCTTGCTCGCGAACCTCCGGCGGAGGCTCGGCGTGCCTCATCTCGACTTGAAGTCTCCGCCCGCGCCCTCCCACGAGG
Organism: uncultured Polyangiaceae bacterium; assembly: GCA_964437785.1. Taxonomy (GTDB): domain Bacteria; phylum Myxococcota_A; class Polyangia; order Polyangiales; family Polyangiaceae; genus CAYTJL01. The sequence goes on along the minus strand of CAYTJL010000269.1, from coordinate 734 downwards.
GCGACGAGGCGACGGGGCTCGTCGCGTTCGAATTTCCAGAGTGGTTTTTGGCGCAATACGAGACAAGGACCAAAGAGCACGGGCGCTCTCGGCCGCTCGTCCACCGGCGCGCGCTCAAGAAGAGGCGTTATGTGGCCGACGATCCGCTCGGCAAGCGGAGGCTCAAAGACTGGCCGGTGGTGCCCGTGCGCTTCGTCGAGGCGTGCCCCAACGGCCATGTGAGCGACATCGACTGGCCGGCGCTCATCCACGGCAAGGGCGTCGGCTGCGCGGGCCAACTGTGGCTCGACGAACAAGGCACCACGGGCGATCTGTCGGAGCTCTTTTTGCGGTGCGACGGGTGCAAGCGGCCGAGGATCCCGCTCATGCAGCTCAAGCCTCAAGAGGGTAAGCCCTCTTTGCTCGGCCCGTGCCGCGGCGAGCGGCCTTGGCTCGGGCCGGTGGCGCGCGAGGAGTGCAAGGGCCCCGGCGGCAAACCGCATCAAGCGAGGCTGTTGATCCGCCACGCGAGCAACGCTTATTTCCCCATCATCGAGCGGGCCATCTCGATCCCCGATCACGACGAGCGGGTGCGCAAGGCGGTGGACTCCGTATGGGAGGACTTCCTGTCCGTGGCCGAGTCCGCGGCCGACGTGAAGCGCGAGCGAAAGAAGCAACGCGTGGCGCAGGCGCTCGAAGGGCTCACCGACGCGGAGGTGTGGGCCGAGTGCGCGCGCAGGCAAGTCGGTGACGAG
>CAYTJL010000268.1:2569-12327 GCA_964437785.1 uncultured Polyangiaceae bacterium | reverse complement strand
AAAACGCCTTCCAAACGATCTTCCCGCCGACCATCGTGAGCTCGCTTTGCGTGCCGAGGAGGGCAGGCGGCGGCAACACGAAGACGTCTTGGTTGAGCACGGCGATGTCCGCCAGCGATCCCGCCTTGATCGAGCCTTTTTTGTGCTCCATGTGCTCGGCGTACGCCGACCCGCGGGTGTACGCGGTGATGGCTTGTTCGAGGCTCAGCGCCTCGGTGGGCCGCGTGGGGTGGATCATGGCGAAGAAGATGTCGAGCCACGGAGTCCTCGGCGCGCCGATGGCGTCGCTCCCGAGCGCGACGTGGACGCCCGCGTCGAGCAGCGATTGCAGAGGCTCCAAATCGGCGAGCACGTCGGGGGAGAAGCGCTGCGCGAACACGCCCGCGAGCGCAAAGTGGGTCGGGTTCTGGACGATCACGACGCCGAGGTCGCGGGCGCGATCGAAGTTATAGGGGAAGAGCAGGTCACCGTGCTCGATCCGAGGACGCCTGTGCGCCCACGCGCCCGGGCCGCCCGTCTGCTCCAAACCATCGAGGACCGCATCGACGGCGCCGTCGCCGACCGCGTGGACGAGCGGCTGGCGCCGCCCCGGCTGCCCGATACGGCTCCTCAACAAAAGGACGTCGAGGGCGCCTTGGGAGAAGTTGAGCGTGCCCTTCGCGTTGGGCTTGTCTTGATAAGAATCGTTGACGAACGCGGCGCGCTCGACGGGCGTCCCGTCCGAGATCCATTTGACGCCCGTGCCCGTCACCCACGCGTTCGGCGGGGCCTCCGGCGCGCCCAAACAGGGTTCGAGCGGCGAGAGCGGAAAGCAGATGGATCGGATGCGAAGGGGCAAATCCGCGCTCTCCATCAGGTCCACCGCGCGCGTGTGCGGCAGGCCCACGGGCATGTCTTGGAGGCTCGTGACCCCGAAATGGATCATCGCCGAGGAGAAGCCTTGATACGCGCCGATGAGCGCCGCGTCGCCGATGGCCGCGAAGCGCCGCCGCCGGATGAGGAACTCCGCATATTCGTGGGCCTCGCCCGTGATCACATTGGTGTTCGGGTAACGCTCGAACGAGCCCCCGAACGGGTCCGGCTCGTCGAGCGCGATGCCAAGCTCGTCGAGCGCCGTCGTGTTGACGAAGGTGCCGTGTCCCGTCCACGACTCCAGCTTGACGGGGTGATCGGGAGACACCGTATCGAGGAGCAGCCGATCCATCGAGGGATCTTCGAGCACGTTGGACCCGACCAGGAGGACGAGCCACGTCCCAGGCGGATACGCCGAGGTGCCTTGTTCGATGAGATCGAGGACATCGTCCGTGGTGGGCCCGGGGCCGGGGATGAAGTCCGGTGTGTTGAGATATACCCCAGGATCCCCGAGCACGTGGACGTGAGCATCGTTGAGACCGGGGATGACGGCGCGCCCGCCCAGGTCGATGAGCTCCGTGGAAGGGCTCGCGAGCGCGAGCACCTCCGCGTTGTTGCCCACGGCGACGATGGTGTCGCCTTTGATGGCGACCGCCTGCGCCCACGGCTTGGATTCGTCCGCGGTGAAGACCTTGCCATGATGAAGGATGGTGCGTTTGGGCCCGGCCTCCGCGGCGGCCGAGATCAAGGACAAACTCATCCCCAGGGCCAGCGCGTGGCCCAACCAAGTACGTTTCATGTGTTTGACCCTCCCGAGCAGTGACGAGCGAACCGCAGGCGCAGAGTCGCGACCTACGTTGACCAGGGCACGTTCCGCCCCAGCGAGCAGAGATACCCTGCTTCGAGGCTATGTCGAGGGCGCGCCACCTTTCAACCCCCCGAAACAGGGGGGCCGTCTAGAAAGATGGTTGAAAGTCGGGCATGATGAGAGGGACAGCCAAAAGGAGCCGCGATGCGCGATCGCTTCATGGTCCAAGCGCACGAGGTGAGGAGCCTGATCCGGCTCGTCGCTGATCTTCGCGATTTGCCCGATGGATCCGAGGCGCAGCGGCGAACGGCGCTCGCGGGCATCGCCGGGCTCGTGGGCGCGCAGGTGGCGCTTTGGCTGACCATCGATGGCCTGACCGGGCCGAACCCCGCCATCCGCGGCGCGCTCGACGTGGGGTTCGCCGGGGATCAGGAGCGCAGGACGTTCCTCGCCTACTTGAACGGAGAGCAAGCGCGCTCGCTCGATCCCACGCTCCCTCGCCTGCCATCCCTCCTTACACCTCCGGTGACTGTGCTCACCCGTGACCAGATCGTGAGTGACCAGGAGTGGTATGGCTCCGAGCACGTGCAGGAGTACCGGCGCTCCGCCGGGGTCGACAGCTTCATTTATGGCGCGCACCTCGGCGCCTCCGGCGCGCCGGCACAGTGCCTATCGCTCCACCGGCCTTGGCGCGACAGGCCCTTCTCCGAAGGGGAGCGGCTCCTCGTCGACCTGTTTTATCGTGAGTGCGAGTTCCTCCACGAAGAGCCGCGCCCATCCATCACCGAGGCCTTGCCGAAGCGCCTCCGCGACACGCTCGCCGGTCTCTCGAAGGGGCTCAGCGAGAAGGAGATCGCGGCGGATCTCGGCCTCTCGCAGCACACCGTTCATGATTATGTAAAGGAGCTTCACCGGCGCTTCGGGGCGCGGAGCCGCGGAGAGCTGATGGCGCTCCTCATGAAGACGAAGGAACGTCGAGCACGATGACGAGCGACATGGACTCTGCGGCGAGGTACGGGTGGTCGTCGTAATATTCGATGTGAACGTGGTCGCCGCTGGCCGGGCCGTGGATCCGATAGGCAGCCTCCACGTTTCCGGCCAGCGTTCCGCGCTCCTTCGCGCCGCCTCGGAGGGAGATCTCGTCGCCGTTCGGTGAGACCACAATCGGCCCCTCCGAAGGAGCGATGACGAGGGCGGCCGCGACCGCCTCGTAAGGGGCGGCCTTCGCGGCCGAGCGCAGCGCGACGCGCGAGGGAGCGCCGCCGCGGACGAGGCCCGCGAGCGCCTCCAGGGCCGCGGCGTCGCCGCGGATCTCGGCCTCGTACGTGGTGTAACGGACGGTGAGCGGGAGAGTGACAATCTGGCTCATGGATAGTCGCCCGGTCGGATGGTCGATGGCTCGATCCGATAATGATCGTTTTGAATGATGTTGCCGTTGCGCTGCGTCTCGATGTTGAGATGCTGATACCCGACGCCCTGCACGTGTGAGTTGTTGGGGTTCACGTCGAAGCGGCCGATGCGCGTGATGCGGTCGCCGTTCGCGTCCGTCTCGTGGGACATGAACATGTAGTTGCGCTCCGTGCCCGGCCGCCCCGTCTCCACCATCTGCGCGTTCGGGCCTTGGTTCGCGTGGTTCGCGCCCATCTCGACGGCTTGATCCATCGTAATGGGGCCATAGGGGTTGCGCGCGCTGCCGTCGCCGCCGCCTCCCCCTCCGCCGCCGCCTCCTCCTCCGTTGTTGCAGAGCCCATACGGATCGACGGAGCTCGCCGGGCTCCCGTCGAACGCGAAGAGATCGAGCCCGCCGTCGATGCCCAACGGGTCTGCGCTGAGCCAGCGCCCGACCTCGTGATCGAACGACCGGAACCGTGTTTGAGAGAGGCCCGTCTCCTCGTCGGCGTAGTGGCCGAGCATGCGAAAGGGCGTGTCCACGGATCGGCCGCGCTGCGCCTCGGCGGCGGCGTCCGACGAGGACGACACCACACGTCCCCACGCCGAGAGCGCGGCGGCCCAAGCGACCTTCCCGGACGGGTCAATCAGCTCACGAGGCGTGCCGAGATGGTCATTGACGTAGGTGAAGACCTCGCCGCGCTCTTCTTGAAGGAGCGGCACGTGCGTCCCGGGGACGTGGACGAAGCAGCGCGCGCCCCGCGCGGAGTCGAGATCGGCGGCTACGGTGTTGCCGTCCCACACCATCTCGACGCGCCGCTGCGCGCCGTCCGACCGCGTGATCTCTTTGGAGACCCGCCGTCCGAGCGCGTCATACGTCATGATCACGCGCGATCCGTCGGGCAGGTGCACCTCGCGCAGCCGATCGCGGACGTCCCACACATACCGTGTGATCTGATCGCCTTGGACGAGCATCTTGCCCGTGCGCCGGCCGCGCGCGTCGTAGGTGTAGCGGGCCTTCTCGGTGCTCTTGAGCAGGTTGCCGGGCAGGATCTCCCACCGCGCACCCCCCGAGAGCCCGTCGAGCGCGCTCACCAACGCGCCGCCTGCGTCGTATTCGAAGGCCTCGTCGAGCGCGCCGCTCTTCATCGAGGTGAGCTGGCCCGCGGCGTCGTGGTGATACGATGTCGCGCCCCAACGCGCGTCGTCAATGCGGCTCACGCGGCCCGAGCGGTCGTATTGCCATCGCCTCTGCGTGAGCACGGCGGCCACCGCCCCGCCCGGCGAAGAGACGCTCGCCCGCTGATCCACCAAGCGATCAACGGCGTCGTAGTCGCTTCGGATCGCGACGGCCTCGCCGCTCCTCCGCTCGATCTCGCGCCCCGCCGCGTCGCGCTGGAACGACAGGACGTGGCCTTGATGGTTGACCTCGGCCAGCGCGCCCGCCGCGTCGTACGCATAACGCGTCACCGCGCCGTTCGGCATGGTGCGTCCGACGCGCTTGCCGCGAGCGTCGTAGTCGTAGCGGACCGCGCGATCCCCTTGGCGCTCCGCGACGATCCTGCCGAGCGCGTCGCGCTCGATCTGCGTCGCGACGTGGGCCCCGCGCTCTTCGAGGACAGCGCCGGTGAGCCTCCCAAACGTATCTCGGCGATATGCGATGAGGCTCCCGTCGCTCGCTTGATCCGAGAGCAGGCGCCCGCCGCGATCGTAGGTGAACGATCGGTGCGCGCCGTCGGGGTAGTCGATGCGCGCGATACGACCGCTCGCCGAGGTGGTGTAGTGAATCGTTCGCCCGTCGAACGCCGTCTCGTGGGCGATCGCGCCCGAGGCGTCATAGCCAATCGAATAGACCTCGCCGCGATCGTTCTTGACCGACGCGAGGAGCTCTTCGCTCGTGTAGGTGAGCGACCACGCGCGCCCGTCAGGCAACGTGATTTTGCTGAGCGTGCCCATGCCGCTCCGCTCATACGAGGTGACTTTGCCCGACGCGTCGACGTCGCGGACGAGGCCGCCCCGGGCGTCGTATCCGAAGGATCGCGTCGCGCCGTCGGGCATTCGAATCGAGACCCGCCGGCCCAAACGATCGTAGTTGACGCGCACCGTCCTCCCGAGCGCGTCGGTGCGTGAGAGCGGCCTCCCCATCGCGTCATAGGTGTACGTGCGCCGCGCGCCGCGCGCGTCGACGTCGGCGACGGCGTCGCCCCGGCCGTCGTATTCATAAGCGCGGATGACGCCCCGCGCGTCGGTCACCGACGTGAGCCTCCCGCGCGCGTCGTACGACAGCGCAAAGGCATCTCCAGAGGGCAGCCGCGCGAAGGTGAGCGCCCCGCGATCATCGTGCGAATATTCGGTGACGAGCCCGTCTTGAGAGCGGCGGCGCGCGGGCCGATCGCGCTCATCGTAGTCCCAGGTCGTCGCGTTCCCCCGCGCGTCGACGAGCCTGCACAGGTTGCCGCGCGCGTCGTACCAACGCTGCTCGCCCTCGCCTTCGCCGTTGGTCTTCGCGATCAGATACCCGTCGTCGTCATAGGCCCTCTCTTCGAGGACGCGCCCGTCCGGCACGGCGATCCGCGTCGCCACGCCCTGATCGTTCCAGGTGATGACGCGCGGCTCTTCGCCGTGGACGTGCGTCGTCCTGGCGGCCTTGTCATAGTCGAGCTCGATGGCATAGAGGCCGTCGGGGCCCCACGTCTTCTTGCACCTTCCGGTGCTCGCCTCGTATTCGTATCGGAACTCGACGCCTGTCTTCAGCGTCGCCGCGATCATCCGGTGAAAGCGGTCATAGGCGAAGTCCTCGATGCCCCCCAACGCGTCGGTGACGCGGGTCAAGCACCCTGCGGCGGAGTAGGCGTAATCGACCCATTGTTGGAGCTGGCCCTCCGCGCGCACCTCCACCCTCGTAATTCGGCTCTGGCTCCACGTGAGGCGGATCTCGCGCCCCACCGTGTCGGTGATCGACATGAGCCTTTGACCTTCGTACGCGAGCGTGATCGCGTTGTCCCACGCGTCACGGATCGATTGGAGGAGCGATGGGCCGCCCGCCGCGGCCGTCGCGAAGGTCATCGTGCGGCGCGCGGCGTGGCTCTCGATGCGATAACGGCCGTCCCCTTCGTTGGTGAGCGTCATCCGCTCGCGGCGATGGAAGGTGCTCTCGCCCGGGCGAACGCGCGCAAAATAGATCTCGCGCCCCTCGGCGTCGCGCAGCACGGTGAGCCGGTCCGTCTCCGTGATACGTTGTTCGAAGGGGTGCACCCAGCCCGGGCCGAGCGTCGCGGTTTTGTCGCTCCTCCGCGCGGACGAATAAAGGCGCCTCCACACGAACGGGAAGGCGCCGGGGATCTCGAGATCAATCGCTTGATCGACCACGTAACCCGTCACCAGATCGATGGGGTGCCCGCCTTGGGATTGATCCCCGCTCGCCGCGCCCGAGGCGCCGCCCGGACCCGCAGCGCCGGAGTTGCTGCCGCCGCCCCCGCCGCCACCACCGTTCGAAGGGCCTTGTGGTCCGTTCGGACCGCCGCCCCCGGCTCCGCCGTCGCCGCCGCCGCCCCCCGCGCCGCCCGTCCCGCTGGCTTGGCTCGCGTTGCCCCCGGCGCCCGCGGTAGGTGCCTTGTTCGACATACAAGGGCTCCCGGTGATGCCCATCATCCCGAGCTCCACGAGCACCACGGGCGCTCCTACGATGATGAAGCAGGGCCCTGTGGTGTTGAGGCTCACCACCTCTTTCAACGTGCCTGGCTCGTTGCCATGACACGTCTTGAGCACCGATCCCGTGGTCGCGATCTTCTCGCCGTTGATCTTGGTGCGGAGCGGCTCGTCGATGATGCCTTCGACGGAGTTTCCGACCACCGGATAAGGGATGGGGAGCGGGCTCGGCGCGGCGGGCGTGGTGCACACGCTGACGGCCATGGGGGTAATGGTGTGTCCGCTCTTCGCGGTGATGACATCCATCATGACTGCGGTTACGTCGCCCATGGCTGTCTCCTCGTGCTCCTCGCCTCAGCCCGCTTCGGCTTCGCTCAAATCGGGGAACGTGACCTTGCCGTCGCCCTGCAAATTCAAGAGCTCGCTCTTGCCGTCTTTGTCGGTGACGCCCGAGATCTCGGTGCCGTCGTCGAGGGTGATGAGGAAGCGTTGATACGCGAGCGGGGCGCCCTCGTCGTCGACCAATTCGACGTTGGTGGGCGGCTCCGGGTCTTTGGGCTTCGGGTCTTTGGCCTTCTCGGGGGAGTTGAGCAAGATCTGTTTGCCGTCGATCTTGACCTCTTTCTCCATGGCGAGCGAGGCGTCTTTGGTCTTGATGAGGATCTTCTTGTCGACCAAGAGCTCGGCGTCGCCCTTGGAATTGAGGGCGAGCCCCTCCTCGGCGACGCTCATGCCCGCGCCCGCGCCTTTGACCGTGATGCTCTGCGACGTCAGCTCGATCGCGTCCTCGGTGATGCGGATCATGCTCTTGCCCACGCGGAGCACGAGCTCTTTTTCGGACGAGACCTCGGTGCTGTCGAGGCTCGACAGCTTGGCGCTCCCCTCGGCGTGGACCAGGTACGATCGCTTTTGATCGTGCTTGCCGACGAGCGTCGTATAACAACCCTTCACGCGGAGCGTGAGATCGTCGGCATATTCGTGATCGGTTTGCCCCGTCACGTCGCGCCGCTCGCGCCCTTCGACGCGTGAGGTGAGCGCGCCGCTCACCCGCTCGTCCGAATTGCCGGTGACCACGTCGATGCGGTCGCCGTCGACGCGGCGCGATTGATTGCCCATCACGTGCTCATCGTCGTTGCCTTTGACGAGCCCGCGCGCGTCGCCGTCGACCCCGTCCGAGCGGCTGCCGTTGATTTGGATTCGCTCGGCGCCCCGGACGAGGAGCGTGTGATCGCGCTCCACGACCTCGTCGAGGTCGCGCTGCGCGTGCAGGTAAATCTGCTCGTTCGCCGTCGCGTCCTCGAACGACAGCTCGTTGAAGCCGCCGCCGCCCGGCGTGGATTGGGTGCGCAGGCCGCTCCGTGTCTTGTTTTGAGGGAGCATGAAGGGCGGCGGGTGCGTGCCATTGTAGAGCGCGCCGAGCACCATGGGTTTATCGGGGTCGCCGCCCTCGAACACCACCACGACCTCCATCCCGACACGAGGGATGAACTGCGCGCCCCAGCCCGCGCCCGCCCAAGGGTGCATGGTGCGGATCCAGCAAGAGCTCTTGTCGGTGTAGCCGCCCTCGCGATCCCAGTGGAACTGCACCTTGATTTGGCCGAGCGCGTCCGTGTGGATCTCCTCGCCCGGCGGGCCGACCACCGTCGCGGTGAGCGCGACTTGCACGCTCTTTCGCTTGGGCCGTTTGGGCACGAAGGTGACCTCGGCGGGCACGCAGGCGAAGTGGTTCTTGTACACCCTCGCCTCTTTGTCGCCCGCATTGGGCCGGGACTCCCCGTGATGGGTCACCTCGGTGATCACGTATGCGCGGTTGTGGTGCGCGGAGGGGTGCTCGTCGAGCGCGAAGCGATGGCCCGGCGACATGGTGTGAGCGCCGCTCTCGCCCTCGGCGGCGAGGGCCCTTCGCCTGTCTTGTTTGAGCATGAGCGGCGCCTCGTCGTTCGCGTAGGCCCATTTGGGGAACAAGAAGGGGCCGTGGTGCTCGTAGAGCTCCAGCGCGCCTGGGCCCCTCTTGGCCTCGTCCTCTGTCGGCTCGGCGAAGGGTTGATTGGACACGGCGGTGCGGGTGAGCCGGGCCAAAGGCCGCTCCGGGTCATAATCGCTGTACATGGCCGACGTGGAGCGCACCTCGGCGCGGACGCCGAAATTCATCACCTTCTCGGCGTACGAGCCCGACGTCTCCAGCGCGCGTTGGTAGTGCAACGCCGGCGCGGCGCCGGCCTTCGCGTCGTCTCCTCCCAACGGTGGATAAAACGAGGCGTCGTCATAACCGAGGATCGTGTCGCCCGGGACAGAGACGCTCTTGGCGCCGGCGAGCAACGCTTCGTCGATCGTCGGGCCCGTCGCGAACGTGAAGGCGATGCCCGCCTCGGCCAAAATGCGGCGAATGAAGGCATCGTCCGTCTCCTCGTATTGGGTGCAATATTCACGCGGCGGGTGCTCGCGCACGAGATCGAAGCGGGAGCCAATCCTCATCTCGGACAGGACCGCAGACGCGATCTCGTGAACGCGCATGTTCTGGAAGATGCGTGTCCGCTTACGCCGTTTGAGCAGCCACATCCGCGGAACGAACCGCATCTCGAACGAGAGCGCCTCGCGCGTCTCGTGGACGCCGCGCGCTTTGACCGCCGCGATGGTGCCATAAAACGCCCGCTCCACCCCGCCGACGAGCCACACGAACCTGGCGCTTCTGCCCAAGGCCGCTCGTTCGACGTCTTCGTCGGCGCCTGCCTCTGCGCTCACGGTGATGGTGAACGAATAGACCTCGCTCATTCGTTCGCGCCCGGAGAACGCGTGAACGCGGAAGCGCTCCTCGCCGAACCCCTCGATCGTTAGCCGGTAAACTTCGCTCCCCTGAGTATCCATGGCCGCCGCACCGTATCACGATTTGGGGCGGCTATGGATCGATCACCTCGGCGACCGAGGCGGCGACGATCGCGCGCTCGTGCCACCGTTCGAGCCGCGTTGGATCGCGTTCGGCCATGATGCGCTCGCGCGCAGCGTCCGACACGGGGATGCCCCGAACCCGGAGCGCAGTGAGCACGGCGCGGGCGGCCTCTTC
>CAYTJL010000268.1:0-2469 GCA_964437785.1 uncultured Polyangiaceae bacterium | reverse complement strand
CTTCTGCGCGTCCTTCTGTCTTGCCGCGGTCGATGAGCTGCTGTGCGAACGGGGGAAAGGTCGCTTTACCTTGGGATTGCCGCTCCATGACCAGCGCCTCCAGAGCCCGCCTCATGGGCTCGCGCAATGCTTCGTAGACGATCTGAAAGTACACGGCCGCGTGCTCTTGGTCCAGCCGCCCGAGCGCGCTGAGCGCCACTTGCACGACCGCGAGCCCATGAGGGCCATTGCCGTGAACGAGCGCCGAAAGGATGGCCAGCTCGACCTCGCCCTCGGCGGTGCGTGCGTCCGTGATCTCGGGAACAGCCGAAGGCCCAAGGACGATGGGCTGGACGTTCGCTCGCCCAAGACCAAGGTCGATGTTCTCCCCAGCCCAGCCGGCCACCTCGGCGTCCGGCGCGACCACCAACACCACCGTGTCAGCGCGCTTGCGGGCTCGAACCACCGAGACGTAAACAGGCCAGGAGTACTTCTTGTCCAGATCTTCGGCGCGCTGAACCTCGAGGACGATGGCCAGCACCACGACGCCCGCAGCATTGTACAGCTCGAGCACGAGATCGGCGCGAAACTCGACAGGGATGAGCTGCTCGAGCGACGACTCGACCGCTCGCGCAACATCATAAGGCGGGACCTCGATGTGGAACAGGGTTGTGAGGAGGTGAGGCGCAAGGTCGGTGTTCTCGCGGAACATCTCCACAAGGGCGTTGTGCTCGAGCGTCGGCATCGGTGAAGCGATATAGTGCGCACAAGGACGCTTGGCCAACAAGAAAAAGAAGGTCCAATATGTTTTCTTTGTAAACACTCGGCTCGTGTTGAAAGCCCTCTTGTTTACACCCTAGCTTGGCTCCTTCACCGGCGGTGCTCCCTCCCTCGCCGGGGTCCGCGTCGCGATACGTACAAGGGCCACGCAGCTCGGCCATCCGCCCGCTCACCCGATGATCACGGTGCCCGACGCCACGACGACGCCGTTCGGCGCGTCCTCTGGGTCGTTGCACGTCTTGGCTTGATCACCGAGGCGCGCGGCCTCTTTGTCGTCGAAGAACACGGTGCTGCTCCCCGCGTCGACCGTGGCTTTGTTGGAGGGCTCCTTTTGAAACGGCCCGCCCGCGGGCACGTGCGAAGGTTGGTTCGTCGCGGTGCTGCCCTTGACCGCGGCCGCCTTGTTGTCGATGCACACGGTGCTGCTCAAATCGCCGTCGAGCTTGCCGTTGAAGGGCATGGGTGTGGGCGTGGGCACCGGCCCGCCCGGCGAAGGGATCATGATCACGTGGGTGTCGACCCCCACGACCGTGTCGTCTTGTTTTGCTCCCGGCACACCCATGCCTCTCTTATACTCGCGTTCGTCGTGGCGACCCAGACCGAACCAACGAGCCCCGAGCCCACGCTCATCGAAGGCCTCTCGATCGAAGGCTACGCAGGCATCCAAGCCGCCCTCGCCGAAGGGTTCCCCGAGCCCGACGTGCTCGCGCTCGAAGGGCTCGACGCCCCCGCGTGGGCGCCGGCCAAAGCCGGGTGGCTCGCCGCGCTCGCGGGCGACGGGCCGAGCGGCCCGCTCTTCACCGCGTATCGCGACAAGCTCGCCTTCGCCGAAGATTGGCTCGCGCGCAAGGTCTCTCCCATCGACAACGACGCTTCGGCGTGGGCGTGTTTCCTGGGCGCGTTCGCCGCGAGCAAAGACCCCATGAGCGCGCTCGCGAGCGCCGGGCTCCGCATGAGCGACCTCGCGCGCCTCCAACGCCGCTGGCAGGAGAAGGCCGCGGAGGACGGGGAGGTCGCCAAGACGCTCTCCGCGTGGGCCGCCAAAAAGCCCACCACGATGCCCGCGATCAACGCCTCGGCCGCGGCGCTCCGGCCCTTCCCGTGGTCCAAAAAGGCTGCTTCCGGCGCGCCGGGCCAAGGTGCTTCGGCCGATCGGGCGTCGCCCGCGGCGCACGACGATCTCCCGCTCGATCACTACGCCTCCATCTGCGCCGAGCTGGCCAAAGCACCTTCGCGCTCGGAGGAGGTGCTCGCCCGCCATGGCCTCTCGCGATCGGCGCTCGCCGAGGCCGAGGCCCGGTATCAAGCGCTGTTCGCCTCGGATCCAGCCATGGAGCGGGACTTTCGGCTGCTCTACGCGCACCACCAAACGAGGCTCGCGCGGGTCGGATCGGCCCCGAGCGCGGCGGCCCCGCGCGAGCGCGCCGAGCCCAACCAAGCAACACCGATGCTGGTCCGGCCCAAGCCCGTGCTCGCGAGCACGTCGCTCGGGATGGTCATCCCCATCCCCGCCGATCAGGCGCTCCCTTTTTTGGCCGGCGAGGCGCCCAAAGAGATCTCCACCGCCTCCGCGTCCCCTCCTGTAAAACGGCTCGATTTCGGCGGGACGTCGCTCGCGGTCGAGGTGCCTTTGGGCGCGGCCCTGCCGTTCGTGGTCGACTTGCCTCCTCCCGCCGCGGAGGCCAAGGAGCCTCCGGCCAAGAAGCTCGA
>CAYTJL010000267.1:0-12331 GCA_964437785.1 uncultured Polyangiaceae bacterium | reverse complement strand
GATCTCGTCGTCACAAACGCAGTAAACACCATGACCATCCTCCTGACCACCTGCCTCTGACCCCCAAAACGGCGGACCCATGTTAGCCCAGCTCACAGAAGGCGCCCTCTTCGCCGGCCGCTATCGCTTGATCCGGCGAATCGCGGTCGGCGGCATGGGGGTCGTCTACGAAGCGGTCCACGCCGAGACCGAGCGCCGTCGCGCGCTCAAGGTCATGCACGCACACCTCTTCCAGAGCGACGAGATGTGCGACCGCTTCAAGCGCGAGGCGCGCATCGCCGCGCACGTCGAGAGTGAGCACATCGTCGACGTCTCGGACGCGGGGGTCGACGAGATCACCAAGATGCCATTCATGGTGATGGAGCTGCTCCGCGGCGAAGATCTCCGCGAGCGGCTCAAGCGCTTGGGGCGCAGGCCGCAGGCCGAGGTGGTGATGCACCTCCGGCAAATGGCGTCTGCGCTCGACAAGACCCACGCGAGCGGCATCATCCACCGCGATCTCAAGCCGCAAAACCTCTTCCTGACCCACCGGGAAGACGGAACACCGCGGCTCAAGATCCTTGACTTTGGGATCGCCAAGGTGGTCCGCGACGGGGTCACCGCGGCGGAGGCGACACAGGGCTTTGGGACGCCGACCTACATGGCGCCGGAGCAGTTCCGCTTCACCCGGCTCACTCCAGCGGTCGACATCTACGCCCTCGGGATGTTGGCCTATACGCTCCTCGTGGGACGTGCGTATTGGAGCAAAGAGGCCAAAGCCTCGCCGGACGTGCTCGCGCTTTCGTTAGCCGTGATGCAGGGGCCCCGCGAGCCGGCGACGGCACGCGCGGCGATGGTTGGCGTGACGCTGTCTCCGCGTTTCGACCCATGGTTTGCCAAGGTCACGGCGTTTCATCCGGCCTATCGATTCCAGACCGCGACGGAGGCTGTAGACATGCTCGTTGACGCGCTCGGGGCGGAGAGCATCGCGAGCGCGACAGCGCCCTTTATCGTCTCGTCACCGAAGGTCGTCATGGCAGAGGGGCCCACGGTGACGTCCTCCGAAGTGACGCTCGTCCGAACCAAGCCATCCCATTGGCATTTTCCTCTCTCTTTGATTCCCCCGCTGGGCATCGCGGCGGCGACATGTACCGTGTGGCTCGGGCTTCGCGCTCCGAGCGAGGGCGCAGCCGGCGCCGCGGTGGAGGCCGCCGCGAGCGCGCTTATCCCGCTCGATGGCGAAATCATGGCCGCGCCCACGCCGAAGGCGGACATCACCCCTCCTATCGATCCCACCGGCGCAACACCGAGCGCAACAGCCGTGAGCACCAATGGCGGCGCGGTCATCACGCCCGTCGCTCCCCCGAGCTCCTCGGCGAGCGTGGCGGCCCGCCCGTTACCCCCCAAACCAAAGGTCGCGCCCGTCGCCACCTTGGCTCCACTGATTGGTCGTGAGTGACGGAGATATCATCGAGCATGAAACCTCTCTTCGGCAAAGCCACGCTCCTTCTTTCGCTCCTCGGCGTCGTCGCGTTCGAGGGCCCCGCGCTCGCAGAGGCGCCCACCTCCGCAGAGGCCCTGTTCAAACGTGGTGTCGAGCGGATGAACGCCGGGGACTATGCGTCGGGCTGCATGGATATCGTGGAGAGCCAACGCGTCGAGCCGCTGCCCGGCACGCTGTTCTCCCTGGCCACTTGTATGGACCGTTGGGGCCTCGTCGCGACGGCGGCGGCGTTGTACGGCGACTATCTGACGGTGTATGAGGCGCTCCCGGACGAGCGCAAAGCACGCCAGGGCGAGCGTCCCAAGGTCGCAGCGCGGCAGCGAGACAAGCTCAAGGTCGAGGCGCCGGAGCTGACGCTCGTGCTCCCGCCGGACGCGCCGGACACAACCCTCGTAAAGCGCGATGGCGAGGTGGTGGCCGCAGCGGCGCTCGGCACCGCGCTCGCCGTCGATCCGGGGAAATATACGATCACGACGCAGGTGCCCAACGGCCCGGTCTGGGAGCAAAGGATTACGCTCGGCAAAGGCGATAAAAAGAGGGTCGTGCTCGAGGTCAAGCCACCTCAAGTCATCGAGACCAAACCGCCGCAGAAGGCAAAGGAGATCCCCGCCAAAGCAGTGTCGCCACCTCGGCGCGCAAAGCCTCCCGCCCCGCAGGGTGCGAGCGAACAGCGCGAGGCAGCGTATGCCATGGGCGGCGTTGGCCTCGCTGGGCTTGCGATGAGCGGTATCATGGGGGGCATGGCGCTCTTCGAGAGGGGCAGCATCAACGACCATTGCGGCGCCGCGATCAAGGCACCGGAGACGCAATGTGATCTCGCGGGGCTCGTCGCGGTCCAACGCGCCAAGATGTTCGGGCTCGCGAGCACGATAGCGGCGGTGGTGGGGATCGCGGGGCTCGGGACGGGGATCGCGCTGCTCGTGACCGATAAGCCTCCAACGAGGCAGTTGGTTGGCTCACGCCGGAAACGGAGCTGGATCACGCTCGACGTGTCGTCCCTCGGGCCCGGAAGAGCCATGATCGGCGCGCGCGGGGCCTGGTAGCGTCAAAGGTCGAGAAGGAAGCTCAAGCAGCGTTTGGGTCGAGCAGCCAGGAGGCGAGCCGCTCACCTTCGAGCGTGAGCGCGCGATGGGATGAGTGTCAATCTGTAACCATACGACGAAAGACGATTGTGTTTACGCACCTCGGAGGTTCGGAGAGGTGCCGGACACGCAGCCTTGCCGTTCCAGAATCCAAGCTCAGTCTTGCTCGGCCACCGTCGCGGCCGCATCAGGGGGCGCAGGAGCAAAGCCCCTCTCGGCGGGCGGGACCGCCTCGGCGGCGAGCGTCTTGCGATATTCCTCCGCAGGCGGCACGAGCACGAAGGTGATGAGACCGTGCAGCTTCTCGACCTCGATCCGAATCTCTTCGAGCGTCACACGAAAGTACTCTTTACGTGCGTTCACCAAATTGACACGGCGCTCGGCAAAGACACGATGGAGCTTGTTCTCCAGCCCGGGCGCGTCCGCAGAATAGATGATCGCGTGCACGTCGAACGGGAACGGAACGGACGCGTCCCCCAGCTCATCGACGCGCTCCAGCGGGTCCAAGCGACGGGTCATCCCAATCTTATAGATCCCTTCACCAAAAGACCCAATGTTCGACAACACGTAGACGTGGCCCGACTTGGTGAGCTGAGCACGCGCGATCGCCTTCGCTTTTCGGTCGAGCGCCTCCTTCAGCTCGTTCTCCAGGCGCGTTACGAGCGCCTCCAGCTTCTCGTGCTGCTTCTCGTTCGACACCGTGACCGCGAGCTCGGCGCGCGCCTTTTCGAGGGCTTTTTGAGAGACCTCCTCCTCGCGCTCGGCCTCGGCCTTCGCCCGATCGATCTCGGCCTGGGCCTTCTGCTCCTCGCGCATCTGCTCTCGAATGCGCTTCTGCTCCTCCCTCTCCTGCTGGATCTTCTCGCGGTGCTCGTGAACGAGGTGGAGCTCCGCGAGCTTCACGTCGAGGTATCGGCGGGAGATGAACACGCGTTGCACCTCACCTAGCTTGTTGATGGCCTCATACGCCTTGGTGATACGATTTTCGAGCGTCACGACGTTGTCGTATTTCACCTTCTCGATCGCGGCGTCGCACTCACCGTTGAAGGCCCGCAACATCAGCTTGGCCTGCTGCTTGACCATCTTCTTCCCCTCGGCGGCGCTCCCCCCGACGGTCCACTTGGTGTCACAAGGAGCAGCCTTGTCCTCGCTGATCATCCGCTTCTGGTCGTCACGAATCGACGCGAGACGCGAGACGTACTGAGCGGACGACTCGAATCCATACCTCGGCTTGTAGAAGCCGAAGGACTGGATCTCGAGCGCCTCCTCGACAGAGGACAGCTCGCGCTGCGCAGCCTCGATGTCCGCGCGGAGCTTGGCGAGCTGCTCGGGCGATGGAATCGGCTCCTTGGGCAGCGCGACGACCGCGACGGGCAGCTCCTTTGGGGGCTGCGGCGCGACGACCGCGACGGGCGGCTCCTTTGGGGGCTGCGGCGCGACGGGCGTGGACGGCAACGGCAACGGCACGTGTCGTGACGATGGCGGCACCTCGACGCGGGGTCGTTGGCTCACCGGCGGCGACATGGGCTCCCATGGAATCGCGTGCAACGCAGGTAAGACCGGGAGCCACAAGACGATGCCATGGCCGCCGTGATTCGCGCTGGAAGGGGGATCGAGCGTCGCCAGGCAAGCGACCGCGGCGCTATGGCGAGCGCTCAGCCGCACGAGGAGCGACTGCCACCGTGCGGAGAGATCGCGCGGGAGGTAACCGACCTTTCCACCCAGCACCCATATAGCGACCGCGTACGCGTCAAAGCCGCTCTCCGGCTCGGGCATCAGCCAGCCCGTCATGACGGTGTCGGTCCGCCCCTGAACCCAGGCGACGACACGCTGCATCTGCTCTGGATGACGAACCTCTCCAACCACCTCGTGACGAACGCAGGTTGGGCCTGCGATCCAGACGGCGCGCCGGCCCTCCACGTTGGTCACCGTGTGAGGGATGGCTATCTCATCGTGATGCTGCATGATATGACTCCGAGATAGGAAGCGACGAGCATGATCTTCGAGGGACGCCCCGCACAGGCGCGCTCACGACGGGCGCATCTCCTTGAGGCTCAAGCGCGCTACGGCCGCGAAACCGCGGTTCTTTTTGAAATCCATGTGGTGCAAAAAATTGCGCATGGAATCGGAGCAGTCGATCGCGTCCAGATCAATCGACTCGAACGTCTCACGAGCGACGGCCACCGAGAGTATGTTCTCGTAGCTGCGCCTCCCCGTCGCCGTGCTCAAGAGCGGCGCCTCCGCGTGGATGACCACCAACGTGACCGGCAACAAAGCGAACATCTCCCCCGCTATCCGTAAGACCGCGCTGCAAACGTGGTCTTGATAAAGATCGTTGAGGCGCGCCGCAGTCATCTGCTTCGAGGAGAGCTTCCCGCTGGCGAGGAGCTGTTTTTCGATGGACGGAAGGATGCTTTGGTCGCGCAGCTTGACGGTGATCTCCGGCCGATCGAGCCGCTCGATCCCACCTTCGACCTTGATGCCGAGCTCGTTGAGCTCCGAGAAGGGCGTCAGGTAGGCGAAGGCGGCGCGGCAAGCTTCGATGTCGCCGCGCAAGATGCCTCGCCCCATATTCTGAAACCACTGCCATCGCTCGAGCGCCCGCTGGTGCTCCTCCATCGCGCGCTGATAGAGCCAAGCGTCCTGTTGCCTGGCCTGCTCGACAGCCAGCTCCAGCCTTTGACGATTGCTCTGATGCTCACCGAGGATCGTATCCATGAGCCCCGGCCGGTAGCTTTGCAGCTGAGCGGCGGCGGCCTGCTCGTGGGTCCGGTAGAAGGGTGGCTGTTGAGGAGGCGGCGCGGCGACGATCGCGCTCCAGTCGTACCAATACGAGACATCCTTATGGAGCGACTTGAGGACCTCTATCTGGTTCTCGTACATCGCCACTTCGAATGCCGCTCGTTGACGCTCCTCCATGCGCGACAGATCGCGCTGGGCCGCTTGCAGCTCCCGCTCGCGCCTGCGCGCCTCACGCTCCGCTCTCCGTTGCTCCGCTGCTATGCTCCGAACGACGCCTCGCCAACCCATGAGCACACCTATTCTTCAACGGCTCCCACCTTACCCCGAGAGGCGCGTGCGGCGAAACGATTTTCAGCCCGCGGGCACGGCGCGCTCGGGCGCAGCGCCCCTACATGGGCAAGGGATCTCCGCCAAGAAAGCCTCCGCCACCCGCGCGGGCCCGCTGGACACCGTGTGCTATAGACACGCCGTTCCTTCTTCCCCTACTCCCAAGGAGGTAAGTTGCCATGCTGGATCGCCTCGCCCCCTCGCTCCGAAAGGCCACCGCCGCGCTCGGCCTCGTGGCCCTCGCCACGTGCGCGGACATCGACAACTTCGACGTGCCGGTCGGCGCCAAGGCCACCATCCCCAAGGCCACCCTCATCGATCAGGTGCTCGGCTCGCTCGATTTCTTGGGGTTCAACGACATCGACCTCAGCAAGAGCTTCGCCAATCAAGGGGTCTCTAAAGATCAGGTCGACTCGGTCAAGCTCAAGAGCATGACGCTCGAGATCACCTCGCCGTCCGGCGCGTCCTTCGACTTCCTCGACTCGGTCGTCTTCTTCGCCGAGGCGAGCGGGCTCGAGAAGGTCCAAGTGGCCTCGCTCGCCGAGGTGCCGGGCACGTCCTCCAAGCTCGATTTGGTGGTCAACACCGAGGTCGATCTCAAACCCTATGTCGTCGCGCCATCCATGACGCTCAAGGCCGAAATCCAAGGCAAACGGCCCGACCAAGACACCACCGTCGAGGCCAACGCCGTCCTCGACGTCGACGTCCACATCCCCGGTTGCAACTGACGACCGCTCACCTCCCGGCAGGCGCCCATCCCTTGCTGATGGGCGTCGCCGAAGAGTGCTTGGGCTGAGGTTGGCTCCAAATCTTGGCGCCCTTGTCGTTCGGGTCGGACAAAGCGTCTTTGCAGCAGCGGAACGAGATAAAGTAATACGTGAAGTCCGCGGGGTGGCTCACCGTCATGGGCCTGCACGCGTTGCGAACATGGCCCCACGCCCCGCCCTTGAGCCCAGCCCACTTGGACTTGCCCCGGTTCTCCTCGGAGTTGACCCACTCATCCACGTTGCCCGTCAGATCGTGGACGCCGAACCCGCTCACGCACCCCGCCTTGCTGCCGCTCGGCACGCTCCGGTCGAGCCGCAACAACTCCGCTCCTTGAACGGCCTTGTCGCTCGAATAGACCCTATCCAAGAAGGGTTTTACATAGGCGTTGTCGATGTTGCACTTCTCCGGGTCGCGCTTGTGGCCGTAGGGGAAAGGCAGCTTCTCGGGCCCCTCACACGCGGCCTCCCACTCGCTCTGAAAGCAGAGGCGCTTGCCCTCGCCCTCACACGCGGCGAGCGCGTCATACCAGCTCACCATCACCGGAGGGTGGCCGCCCTCCTTGTTGGGATATTCGTACTTGTCGATGCAATAACGCTGCCTCCGCTCCTCGACCAAACAGGTCTGGGGCGCGGTCGAGAACGAATGACAGATGGTGATGTGATTGGACTTGTCGTATTCGGACTTGAGACAACGGAGCTTGGGCTTGGGGCAATACGTGGTGTCCACGAGCGCCATGCCCGAAGGGCACGCCGAAGGGGGCTTGTCCGCGGGCGTCATCGGCAAATCCCCCGCGTCCTGCGCGCCCGCATCGCCCACGTCGGACACGATGGGGACGAGCGCGCTCGGCGGAGGAGCGGGCGTTGGGCTCGGCGGGGGCGCGGGCGTTGGGCGCGGCGTGGCCTCACCTCCGCACGCGGGCAGAGAGAGCACAAAAAGGCCGAGGATCGCGCAAAAGGTAACGTGCCGTTCCATCTCGATGAGAACCGCTGTAAGGGCAGGGCCCGAGCCGGCCCAACGCCGGCCTTCGATCGGGCCCTTCCCATGAAAATCCACGAATATCAAGCCAAGCAGATCTTCGCTCGGTACGGCGTGCCCGTGCCCAAAGGCGAGCCCGCGTTCACCGTGGCCGAGGTCGGGCCCATCGCGGAGCGCCTCATCTCCGAGACCAAGAACCCCGTCGTCGTCGTCAAGGCGCAGATCCACGCCGGTGGCCGCGGAAAAGGCGGCGGCGTGAAGGTCGTCAAAGGCGGCCCCGCCGAGGCGACCGCGGTCGCCGAGAAGATGCTCGGCATGCAGCTCGTCACCAAACAGACGGGCCCCAAAGGCCAACAGGTGCGCCGCCTCTACGTCGAGCAAGGGCTCGACATCTGGCGCGAGCTCTACCTCGCGCTGCTCGTCGATCGCGAGAAGCGCCGCGTGGCCGTGATCGCGTCGACCGAAGGCGGCATGGACATCGAAGAGGTGGCCGAAAAGTCGCCCGAGAAGATCCTCACCGTGCACGTCGATCCGGTGCTCGGCCTCGCGCCGTTCCAGGTGCGCAAGCTCGGCTACGCGCTCGGGCTCGGCCACAAAGACACGATGCGCGCGTTCGGCAAATTGCTCGACGGCCTCTACAAGTGCTTCATCGCCGAGGACTGCTCGCTCGTCGAGATCAACCCGCTCGTCGTCACCAAGGCGAACGAGATCGTCGCGCTCGACGGCAAGATGACGTTTGACGAGAACGCCGAGAGCCGCCACGCGAACTGGAACGAGCTGCGCGACAACGACGAAGAGGATCCCATCGAGCTCACCGCCAAGCGCGCGGGCCTCTCGTACGTGTCGCTCGACGGCGACATCGGCTGCCTCGTCAACGGCGCGGGCCTCGCGATGTCGACGATGGACATCATCCTCCACTACGGCGGATCGCCCGCGAACTTCCTCGACGTCGGCGGCGGCGCCTCCAAGGAGCAGGTCAAGACCGCGTTCCAAATCATCCTTCGCAGCGAGAAGGTGAGGGGCATCTTCGTCAACATCTTCGGCGGCATCATGCGCTGCGACGTGGTCGCGAGCGGCGTCGTCGCGGCCACCAAAGAGCTCGGCCTCAAGGTGCCGCTCGTCGTGCGCCTCGAAGGCACCAACGTCGAAGAGGGCAAGAAGATCCTCGCGGAGAGCGGCCTCGCGATCGAGCCCGCGTCCTCGATGGGCGACGGCGCGCAGAAGATCGTCGCCGCGGTCAAGCGCGCATCCGCGCAGGCGTGAGCCGGAGAAGGTGATCTCATGAGCATCCTCGTCAACAAAGACACCAAGGTCGTCTTCCAAGGCATCACGGGCGAGTTCGGCTCGCTCCACGCGCGCGCGTGCATCGCGTACGGCACCAAGGTCGTCGCGGGCGTCACGCCGGGCCGCGGCGGGCAGCGCTTCGACGACAAAGTGCCGATCTTCGACACGGTCGAAGAGGCCGTGCAAAAAGAGGGCGCGGAGGTCTCGTGCATCTTCGTGCCGCCTCCGCTCGCGGCCGACGCGATCGTCGAGGCGATCGACGCGGGCTGCCGCCTCGTCGTGTGCATCACCGAGGGCATTCCGGTGCTCGATATGGTGCGCGTGCGACGCTACATGGAGGGCAAACCCACGAAGCTCATCGGCCCGAACTGCCCTGGGATCATCACGCCCGAGGAGTGCAAGATCGGCATCATGCCGGGCGCGATCCACAAGAAGGGCCCCATCGGCGTGCTCTCCAAATCGGGCACGCTCACGTACGAGGCGGTCGGTCAGCTCAGCGCGCTCGGCATCGGTCAATCGAGCTGCGTGGGCATCGGCGGCGATCCCGTCGCGGGCCTCGACTTCATCGACGTGCTCTCGCTCTTCAACGACGATCCTGCGACCGAGGGCGTGATCATGATCGGCGAGATCGGCGGCTCCGCGGAGCAGCGCGCGGCCGAGTGGATCAAGGCCAACATGAAGAAGCCCGTCGCCGCGTTCATCGCGGGTCGCGCCGCGCCTCCGGGCAAGCGCATGGGCCACGCAGGCGCGATCATCTCGGGCGGCAAAGGCACCGCGGCCGAGAAGATCGCGGCGCTCGAAGCGGCCGGGATCAAGGTCTCGCCCACGCCGGCCGAGATGGGCGCCACGCTGAAGAGCCTTTTGTAAGAGACGGGAGCGCGACCATGAGCGAGATCAAGATGGTGAATTGCGTGAAGCTCGGCCGTGAGGCCGAGGCGCTGCCCAAGCCGCCGATCAAAGGCCCGCTCGGACAGAAGGTCTTCGAGAACGTCTCGAAGGAGGGCTGGCGCATGTGGCTCGAGCACTCGAAGATCCTCATCAACGAGTACCGGCTCGACCTCATGTCGGAGGCCGGGCAGCGCGTGTGGATGACGGAGCTCGAGCGCTTCTTCTGGGGCGAGGGCTCGGCCTTGCCCAAAGAGTTCGTGGACCCGACCAAGAAACACGAGCACTGAGAGCACGCCTGGTCTACCCTCGGGATCATGAAGATCCCGGCGCGTCCCAAGGTCATCATCCGTCGCGCTCCCAAGTACGATGTGGAGCACCTCCGGTCCATCCTCCGTGGCGGCATGGAGGAGCTCGATCTGCGCCCGCACGGCCGCACGCTCATCAAGCCCAACGTGGTCGCGTCCGGGCCTGTCTTTCAAGACGCCTACACGCGGCCCGAGTTCGTCGAGGCGATGATCCTCGCGCTGCGCGACCGGGACAACGGCCGTATGCGCGAGCTGGCGGTGGGCGAGCGGTGCGGCATCACCGTGCCGACGCGCGCGGCGTTCGACGGCGCGGGTTATTACCCGATGTTCAAGCGCACGGGCGTCAAGCACTATCACTTCGAGGAGTCGTCGCAGGTCGAGATCCGGTACACCCACGAAGGCCGGCTCCGTGATTACGTATTTACGCCGGAGCCCGTGGCCAAGGCCGATTTCTTCGTCAACTGCCCCAAGTTCAAGTCTCATCCGTGGACCACGGTCACCTTCTCGATGAAGAACTACATCGGGATTCAGGACGACCGGCACCGCCTCATCGACCACGATCACCGCCTCAACGAGAAGATCGCGGATCTCCAATACATCATCCAACCGCAGTTCATCGCCATCGACGGCGTCATCGCCGGTGAGGGCCGGATGCTCACGCCCATCCCGCGCGACTTGGGCCTCGTGGTGATGGGCAATTGCCAAACCGCGTTCGACGCCGTGTGTTGCCACATCATCGGCGTCGATCCGATGAGCGTCGATCACATCCGCATGGCGCACGAGCGCGGGTTTGGGCCGGTGGATCTGTCGCAGATCGAGATCACGGGCGACGTCACCTTGGAGGAGGCGCAGGCCAAGGCCAAAGGCTTCTTGGTGGGGCTCATCCGGGTCGAAAAATACTTCGAGGGGACGCACATCACGGCCTACGCGGGCCCGCCGCCCGAGGCGGAGCACACCGATTATTGCTGGGGCGGCTGCCCGGGCGCCATCGAAGAGGCGATCGAGATCCTGCGATTGTATGACAAGGAGTGCGACACGAAGATGCCGCGCATGCACGTGGTCTTCGGCGCGTACAAGGGCAAGATCGACGCGAAGCCCGGCGAGAAGGTCATCTTCATCGGCGACTGCGGCACGTACAACGACAAGATCGGCGACAAGCTGGTTCGCATCGAGAGCCTTTACAAAGACCGCAGCACCAAAGACCCGTACACCGCCAAGCACGACGACATCTACGCCAAGATGGCCTCGGTGACGGCCAAGCTCGCGCGGGCCAAAGAGGGTGAGCCCATTCGGCTGGAGGGTTGTCCGGTGAGCGTGGCCGAGCAGGTGCTCGTGCTCGTGACGTTGGCCAAGACCAACAATCCTTACCTGTCCCCGACCGAGCTCGTGCGGTTCAACAAGGCGTACATGGCGTGGCGCGGCAGCACGGTGATGAAGCGCGTGCGCGGCGAGCCGTACCAGATCCACGGGCCCTGCCGGCGCGGCGAGGCGGCTCCCGAGGTGGAGTGAGCCAGCAAGCCTGGTTGACTTCAACAAGCTAGCAGCAACCCCTCTCCCGGTTCGGGGGAGGGGCGAAGCCGTGATTGGTGATTGGGGGGAGATACTTCGGGGAGCGTAGAGGGGTGTTCCACAGTCCGTTGTGGAACACCCTCTCTTACGGAGCGACGAGCGTCACTCCTACTCGCCCTTCTCTTTTTTGAGCTCGCCCAGCTTGGCGCCGAGCTTCTCTTTGATGAGGTCGCCGATCGTGCCCGCCATGGGCTTGTCCTCTTCGTCGACCTTCTTCTTCTGCTTCTGCGGGCGCTCGGGCGCAGCAGGCTTCTCGACGCCGATGTTCTTCATGGTGAGGAACAGGCGGCGATCGACGGTATCGAGCGACGAGACCTCGACCTTGATCTTGTCGCCGGGCTTGATCTTGTTGCCCTCCGACTCGACCACCTCGGACGACGACACGAGCCCTTCGATACCGTCACGCAGCCATACGAACACGCCGTAATCGACCACGCTGAGCACCTTGGCCTCCTCGATGACCTTGCCAGGCGGCAGCTCACCGAGCATCGTGGGCCACGGATCGTCCCAGAGCTGCTTGATGCCCAGGCTGACCTTCTTCTCGTCATGGTTGATCGAGAGGATGATCGCCTCGACGTCATCGCCCTTCTTGTAGAGATCAGAGGGGTTGTTGACCCGCACCGACCACGAGAGATCGCTCTTGTGGACCATGCCGTCCACGCCCTCTTCGATGCCGACGAAGACGCCGTAATCGGTGAGAGAACGGACCTTGCCCCCGATCTTGTCGCCGGGGTGGTACTTGTCCGTGAAGAGCATCCAGGGATCCGGCTCGAGCTGCTTGAGACCCAAGCTGATACGCTTGGCCCGCGCGTCCACCTCGAGCACCTGGCACTCGATCTCTTGGCCGACCTCCAGGAGCTTCGACGGGTGCTTGACCTTCTTGGTCCAGCTCATCTCGCTCACGTGGA
>CAYTJL010000266.1:0-12362 GCA_964437785.1 uncultured Polyangiaceae bacterium | reverse complement strand
CCCGGCTTCGTTTGCAATTTTCGAAGCCTCGGTGTACGAGGAGAGCCTTCTTATGTCGCAGAGTACGGCGGTGGCCATCGTCGCGACGTTCACGTGTGAGCCAATCGTCGAGGTCATCGACCTTTGGGCGCGGGAGCTGGGGCTCGACCTACGGGTCTTGGTCGGGCCTTATCACCAAGTCCACCAGGAGCTGTTGGATCCGGCGGGCCTGATCGGGCGCAACGCAAAGGGGCTCAACGTTGTCCTCGCTCGATTGGAGGACTGGAGTCGCGGCGAGGCGCCGATTGGATCCGGGGTGCGTGACTTCGTGCGGGCGCTCCAGGCCGCTGCGGCGAGGACGAGCGCACCGTTTTTGGTGTGCTTTTGCCCGGCGTCAGGGGGCGCGGATTCCTCGGAGGATGAGCGCGCGGCGCAGGCGGAGATCGCGGGCGCAGCAGAGGTGGTGACGAGCGCGGAGCTGCTCGACCTGTACCCTGTCGCCGATTTTTGTGATCCACACAGCGACCGGCTGGGGCACCTGCCGTACACGCCGGCGCTCTTCGCGGCGCTGGGGACGCTCGTCGCGCGCCGTTTGTATGCGCTGATGAGCCCGCCTTGCAAGGTCGTCATCGCCGACTGCGACAACACGCTGTGGGCCGGGGTCGCGGGAGAGGACGGGCCGCGTGGGGTGGTGCTCGACCCGCCGCGGCGCGCGCTGCAAGAGCTGCTCGTGGCGCAGCACGACGCGGGCGCGCTCATCGGCCTTTGCAGCAAGAACGACGAGGCCGACGTGGAGGCGGTGTGGCAAGCGCACCCGGAGATGCCGCTCCAGCCGGCGCACGTGATCGCCCGCCGCGTGAGCTGGCGGCCGAAGTCGGAGAGCCTGCGATCGCTCGCGGCGGAGCTCGGAGTGTCGCTCGACAGCTTCGTGTTCCTCGACGATGATCCCCTGGAGCGGGCCGAGGTGCGCGCCGGCTGCCCGGAGGTGATCACCGCGGAGCTGCCGCGCGATCCCGCCGCGGTGCCCGGCTTTCTGCGGCACTTTTGGGCGCTCGATCGGGCGCGGAGCACGGGGGAAGATCAGCGCCGCACCGCGCTCTACCAAACGGAGCAGCGGCGCGAGGAGGCGCGGCGCAGTGCAGGCGATTTGGAGGCGTTCCTCGACGGGTTGGGGCTCGTCGTGACGATGACGCCGCTCTCGCTCGCGGAGCTGCCGAGGGCGGCGCAGCTCACGCAGCGGACCAACCAGCTCAACGTCACCACGCGACGGCGCACGGAAGCGGAGCTGCGCGCGCTATGGGAGCAAGGCGCGCTCGAGGCGCTGGTGGTGGACGTGCGCGATCGCTTCGGCGCGTACGGCATCAGCGGGCTGGTCTTGTTCGCGTGCAGGGGCGGCGCGCTCGCCGTCGACACCCTCTTGGTGAGCTGTCGCGCGCTCGGGCGCGGGGTCGAGGAGCGGATCTTGGCGCACCTAGGGCGGCTCTCGTTGGATCGCGGGCTCGCGCGGGTCGAGGTGCCCTTCGTCGCGACCTCGAAGAACGGGCCGGCGCAGCGGCTCCTCGACGCGATCGGAGGCGCGACGGCCGAGCCGGAAGGCGCGGGGGTTGTGTACCGCTTCCCGGCGGCGCACCTCGCGCGCCTACGCCGGCTACCGCGGCGCGAGGCGCCCGTCGCCGAGGAGCGCGTGGAGCCAAGCCCGAGCGCCGCACCGATCGAGACCGAACATG
The DNA here is from genome assembly GCA_964437785.1 of uncultured Polyangiaceae bacterium. GTDB lineage: Bacteria > Myxococcota_A > Polyangia > Polyangiales > Polyangiaceae > CAYTJL01. The sequence continues at coordinate 10,656 of CAYTJL010000266.1, read as the reverse complement.
CAGGGCGATCCGAGCTGCTGAACCGGATCGCTGCAGAGCTCTCGGATCCGCGGCGTGTGGCCGAGCTCGTGGCGCAGAGCAAGCGGCGCTCGCGGGGCGCGGCGGCGTTCACCGCGGGATCGGTGGAGGAGAAGCTCGCGGCGATCTGGGCAGAGGTGCTTCACATCGAGGGGATCGGCGCGGGCGACAACTTCTTCGAGATCGGCGGCCAGTCGATCGCCATGGTGCGGGTGATCTCGCGGGTGCGCGAGGCCTTCGGGGTCGACGTCTCGCCGCAGGTGTTCTTCGCAGCGCCTACGATCGGAGGGCTCTCGCGCGCGATCGCGGAGCTTACGGCGAGCGCGGCTGCGCCGGACGAGATCGCGGCGCTGCTCGATCTCGTCGAGCGGATGCCCGCGGAGGAGGTCGCAGCGAGGATGGCGGGGAGCCCAGCGCGGCCGGCGATGGCGTCCGCGCGCGGGCTGATCCGCACGCTCGCGATCGTGACCTGCGATCGCCCCGCGGCGCTGTCGCGATCGCTGGAGAGCTACCTCGACAACTGCGCGCGACATGGGCGCTCGGTGGACGTGGTGATCCTCGACGACTCGCGGAGCGCGGCGAACCGGGCCGCGTCGCGTGAGGTCGCGGCGGCGCTGTGCCGTGCGCGCGGGGTGAGCGGATGGTACGCAGGCCCGGCCGAGAAAGCGGCGTTCGCGGAGGCGCTGATCGCGCGCGGGCTGCCGCCCCACGTGGTGCGCTTCGCGCTCGCGCCGGAGCGCAGCTCGACGGCGGGCGCAAACCGCAACGCGCTCTTGCTCCACGCGGTGGGAGAGGCGCTGTTCACCGCGGATGACGACACGATCGGCCGCTGCGCGTTGCCGCCGGGCAGGGACGAAGGTGCGGAGGATGCGCTCCTGATCACCTCGGGGCAAGATCCGGCGGAGCACTGGTTCTTTCCCGATCGCGAGGCGGCGATGGGCGCGGTGTCGTTCGTGGATCGCGACATCCTCGGCGGCCACGAGGCGCTCTTGGGACGAGACGCGCGCGCGGTGCTCGGCGAGAGCGCGCGCGGCGGGCGCGTGCTCGCGACCTTCAACGGGCTTTTGGGTGACTCGGGTTGGGGAGCGCCGTTCGGCGCATGGCTCGCGCCGATGGGGTATCTAGCGATGCGCGGGCTTTCGCGCGGGAGGCTGTGCGCTTCTGAGCCGTCGTACCGGGCGGCGATCGAGAGCCGCGAGATCGTGCGCGCGGTGCGCAGGCTCACGATCGCCGATCCGGCGTTCTCGATGATGGGCTTTGCGGGGCTCGACAACCGCGAGCTGTTGCCACCGTTTTGCCCAATCGGACGCGGTGAGGACAACGTCTTCGGCGCGGCGCTCGCGGCCTCTCTGCCCGACGCGTACGTGGGGCACCTGCCGTGGACGCTCGTGCACGCGCCGGCCGAGCCGCGGCGCTTTTGGGCCGGCGAGATGGCGCGCACCGCCGGGAGCGTCGATCTTGGACGCATCGTCATCGCGCTGGTTCGAGCTTTCGCGATCGGACCGGAGGCGACCGACAAGGAGACGCGCCTCCGGGCGATCGGCGAGCACCTCGTCGATCTCGCGGTCCGGCCGCGCGAGCTCGACGCGATCATCCACGATCGGATCGCGCGCGCCGATGCAGCGCTCGCCGCGTTCCTGGAGGCCGAGCTCGACGCGGCGGGCGGCGCGCCGGTGTGGTGGGCGGCGGACGTACGACGCTACCTCGCGGGCCTCGCGGGTGCGGCCGATCGAGCGGTCGCGCTCGACCTTGCGGACGGCGGAGATCTGGAGACCGCGCGCGCCCGGACATGGGAGGCGGTGGCGCAGTTCGGCGAGCTGCTCGCGTGCTGGCCGGATCTCGTGGGCGAGGCGCGCTCCCTGCGAGCGCGGGAGATCCGGCCGGCGGTGCGGATTGAAGGGCCGCGATCGTGAGCGACGTCGATGCGCGGCTCGAACGGTTGACGCCCGAGCAGCGCGCGCTGCTCGAGGCGATGCTCCGCGAGCGCTCGGCGGCGAGGCCCGCGCGCATCCCGCGGCGGGTCGATCTCGATCGCCGGCCGCTCTCCTCGGCGCAGGAGCGGTTCTTCTTCCTCGATCGGCTCACGCCGGGGAGCGCGATGTACACCTACGGCGCGCACTACCGCGTCGAGGGCCCTGTTGACGTCGCCGCGCTCGGCCGGAGCCTGGTCACGGTGCTCGATCGTCACGAGGCGCTGCGCACGCGGATCGTCGAGGTGAACGGCGAGCCGGTGCAGGAGATCGGTCCAGCCGACGGCTGGGCGCTGGAGCAGATCGACGTGGAGGCGCTCGATGTGCGCGATCGCGATCGCGAGGTCGCGACCATCGTCGCGCGCGCGTCGCGCCGCCTCTTCGACCTGTCGCGCGATCCGCTGCTCCACGCGACGCTGATCCACCTCGGCGAAGGCGCGCACCTCTTGTTGCTCACCGTCCATCACATCGCGGCCGACGGTTGGTCGATGGGCATCCTCGCGCGCGAGGTCTCGACGCTCTACCGCGCCTTCACCCGCGGCGAGCCCCCGCCCCTCCCGGCGCTGCCCATTCAATACGCGGACTTCGCTGCATGGGAGCGCGCGCGGGTCGCGGGCGGCGCGCTGCAACCTTCTCTCGCGCACCTCCGCGAGCGCCTCGCGGGGCCGCTGCCGGTGCTCGATCTCCCGCACGATCGCCCCCGCCCGGCGCTGCCCTCGCTGCGATCGGGGTTCGTGCGCCTCGCGATCCCCGCGCCGCTTCACGAGGCGATCGTCGCGCTTGGCAAGGCCCACGGCGCGACGCTGTTCATGACGTTGCTCGCGGGCTTCTTCGCGCTCCTCTCCCGGAGCTCGGGGCAAGACGACCTCCTCGTGGGCTGCCCCGTCGCGGGGCGCGCGCACACCGACACGGAGGGCCTGATCGGGCTCTTCATCAACACGGTGGTGCTGCGCGCGGATCTCTCGGGCGATCCCAGCTTCGGCGCGCACCTCTCCCGGGTTCGCGCGCGGGTGATCGAGGCGTTCACCCACCAAGAGCTGCCGTTCGCGCGGCTGGTTTCGGAGCTGCGGCCGGCGCGGAGCCTGGGGGTGGCGCCGCTGTTCCAAGCGGCGTTCATCCTCCAGGACGAGGCGACAGGCGCGCTCGATCTCGAGGGCGCGTCGGTGACCACGTTGCCCTTCGACAACGGCACCATCGATCTCGATCTGGCCTTCGAGATCGTGGCGGGCCCGCGTGGGCTCACCGGCACGCTGCGCTACGACGCGGCCCTCTTCGACCCCGCCACGGCGGAGCGCTTGCTCGCGCGCTACCAAGCGATCCTGGAGGCGGCCGTGAAGGATCCCGCGACGCCCATCTCGCGGCTCGGCTTGCTCTCGACCACGGAGCGCGAGGCGCTCCTCGTGACGTGGAACCAGACGGACGCGGCTTACCCCGACGATCAGCGCCTCGACGCGCTGGTGTGCGCGCAGGCCGAGCGCACGCCGGAGGCCATCGCGGTGAGCGCCGGGGACGAGGCCCTCACCTACCGCGCGCTCGTCGCAGAGGCGCGCGAGATCGCGGCGCGCCTCCGCGCGATCGGCGCCGGCCCGGGCGCGTTGGTCGGGATCTACGTCGATCGATCGCCGGCGATGGTGACCGCGCTGCTCGGCGTGCTCTGCGCCGGCTGCGCATACGTGCCGCTCGATCCCGATTACCCCGCGGAGCGCACCGCGTTCGTGCTCGCCGATGCGGGGATCGCGGCGGTGATCACCGAGCGCCGCCTCGCCGCCACGCTGCCGGTGAGCGACGCGCGCCCGCTGATCCTCGACGACGCTGCGGTTCGCGATCGATCGGACGTGCCGGCGCCCGTGGGATCGGCTTTGGATCTCGCGTACGTGATCTACACCTCGGGATCCACGGGGCGCCCCAAGGGCGTGGAGATCGCGCACCGGAGCGTGGTCAATTTTCTCACCCACATGCGAGGGAGCCCGGGCCTCACCGCAGCCGACGTGCTCCTCGCGGTGACGACGCTCTCGTTCGACATCGCGGGCTTGGAGCTGTGGTTGCCCCTCGTCACCGGCGCGCGGGTGGAGATCTGCGATCGGCGCACCGCCGCAGACGGCGCAGCGCTGCGCGCGCTCCTCGATCGGACAGGAGCCACCGTGATGCAAGCGACGCCCGCGACGTGGCGGCTCTTGATCGAAGCTGGTTGGCAGGGCGGCGCGCGCTTCAAGGCGCTGTGCGGCGGCGAGGCGCTGCCTCCCGATCTGGCGGACGCCTTGGTCGCGCGCGCGGGCAGCGCCTGGAACCTCTATGGGCCGACCGAGACCACCATCTGGTCCACCGCGCAGAGGCTCGACGGCGGCCCCATCTCCATTGGCCGGCCCATCGCCAACACCCGGGTTTACGTGCTCGATCGGCACCTCGCCCCCACGCCAATCGGCGTGCCCGGCGAGCTCTACATCGGCGGCGCCGGGGTCGCGCTCGGTTACCGCAACCGGCCCGAGCTCACCCACGATCGCTTCCTCGCTGATCCCTTCGGCCCGCCGGGCGCGCGCCTTTATCGCACGGGAGATCTGGCGCGCTACCGCGCAGACGGCGCGCTCGAGCACCTCGGTAGGATCGACGATCAGCTCAAGCTGCGCGGGCACCGCATCGAGCCGGGCGAGATCGAGGCCGCGCTCTGCCGCGATCCGCGCGTGCGCGAAGCCGCGGTGGTGGCCCGCGAGGTCGCGCCCGGCGACGTGCGGCTCATCGCGTACGTCGTGAGCGCCGATCCTCCGCCCCCGGCCGAGCTGCGCCGGGCGCTCGAAGCGACGTTGCCCGCGTACATGATCCCTTCGGCCTTCGTGGTCCTCGATCGCCTCCCGCGCACGCCCAACGGCAAGCTCGATCGCCGCGCGCTCCCCGCGCCCGGAGCGCCGACGGCGCGCGTGTACGAGGCGCCCGCCACGCTGTTCGAGCAACAGCTCGCTGCGATCTGGGCCGATGTGCTCGGCGCCGATCGGATCGGGGCCACGGACGATTTCTTCGCGCTCGGCGGGCATTCGCTGCTCGCGATGCGCGTGCTCGCGCGGGTGCGCGACGCCTTCAAGCTCGACCCGAGCTTACAGAGCCTCTTCCAAGCGCCCAACGTGCGCGCGCTCGCCCGGCATCTCGAGGGCTTGACCGCCGCGCCCGACGCGCTCCCCCTCGGGCCCCGCGGCGACGCGCCCGCGGCGCTCTCCTTCGCGCAGGAGCGCTTCTGGTTCTTGGAGCGCTTCGAACCGGGGAGCGCGCTCTACCACAGCCCCGCGGCGATGCGCGCGCGCGGCCGGCTCGATATGGGCGCGCTCTCCCGCGCGCTCGACGCCGTGGTGGCCCGCCATGAGGTGCTGCGCACCGCGCTCGTCTCGACCGACGAAGGCGGCGCCCCCGCGCTCATGCCCGCGCGCGCCGTGCCGGTGGAGATCCTCACGCGGACCGGCCTCGCCTGGCCCGAGGCGCGGCACCTCCTCGCGGAGCGCGCGCGCGTCCCCTTCGATCTCGCGGCGGGGATGACGCTGCGGGTGACGGTGATCTCCCTCGCCGCGGACGATCACGCGATCCTCTTCCTCTTCCACCACGTCGCCGTCGACGGCTGGTCGCTCGACGTCTTCTTCCGCGAGCTCGCTCTCTTTTACGACGCGTTCACCGAAGGGAAGCCGGCCCCCGCGCTGCCGCCCCTGCGCCTCCAGCACGCCGATTTTGCCGTGTGGCAGCGGCGCCTGCTCGCCAGCGGGGTGCTCGACGCGCAGCTCGCCTTCTGGAAGCAAACGCTCGCGGGCGCGCCTGATTTGCTCGATCTGCCGCTCGATCACCCGCGGCCCGAGGTGCTCTCCACGCGCGGCGCCACCCGGTCTCTGGAGCTGTCGCGCGAGCTGCTCGACGCGCTGCACGCCTTCGGTCGCCGCGCAGGCACCACGCTCTTCGTCACGTTGCTCGCAGGGTTTCAGGCCCTGCTCCACGGTCTGTCGGGGCAGGACGACGTGAACGTTGGCACGCCTGTCGCGGGGCGCACGCGCGTCGAGCTCGAGGATCTCATCGGTCCCTTCGTGAGCACGCTGGTGATCCGCGGTGACCTCTCCGGCGATCCCTCGTTCCTCGCTCTCACCGCCCGGGTGCGTGAGGCCACGCTCGCGGCCTGCGCGCACCAAGACGTCCCCTTCGAGCGCTTGGTGGAGGAGCTCGCGCCGAAGCGCGCCACGCGCCACGCGCCGCTCTTCCAGGTGATGTTCGTTCTCCAAAACGCCGATCGCCGGCCGCGCGCGCTGCGCGGCCTCACGCTCTCGCCGATCGACGTCGACACCGGCGTCGCCAAGGTCGATCTCACCCTGTGGATGCGCGAGCACGAGGGCGGGCTGCACGCGCTGCTCGAATACAGCACCGATCTCTTCGTGCCCGCGACCATCGATCGCATGCTCGCGCAGCTCGATGCCCTGCTGCGCGCCGCCGTCGATCGACCCGGCGCGCCCGTGAGCGCGCTGCTCGCCGAGGCCCAGACCTCGCGCACCGCGCGCGTCGCGCCTCCACGCGTCACGCCGCCACGCGTCGCGCCTTCGCGGCTCGCACGCGTCGCGCCCGGCAACGAGGTCGAGGCCGATCTCGCCGCGATGTGGGAGGAGATCCTCGCGGTGCGGCCCGTGGGCGTTCGCGATGATTTCTTCGCGCTCGGTGGGCACTCGCTGCTCGCGGCGCGCCTCTTCGATCGAATCGAGAAGCGCATGGGGAAGCGATTGCCGATCGCCATCCTCTTTCAAGCGCCGACGATCGAGCAGCTCGCCGCGGTGCTGAGCCGCGAGGGGTGGTCGCCGTCGTGGTCGTCGCTCGTCGCTCTGCAGCCGGAGGGGCATCTGCCGCCGCTCTTCTGCGTCCATGCGGTGGGCGGGAACATCCTCAACTATCGCCTGCTCGCTCGCCACCTGGGCCCCGAGCAGCCGTTTTATGCGCTGCAATCGCAGGGGCTCGACAGCCTGCACCCGCCGCACGAGACGGTGGAGGAGGCCGCGGCGCATTACATCCGCGAGGTGCGCACCGTGCAGCCACGCGGGCCTTACCACGTGGGCGGGACCTCGTCGGGCGGGGTGCTCGCGTTCGAGATGGCGCAGCAGCTCACGGCGCAGGGGGAAGAGGTCGCCCTCCTCGCGCTCATCGACACCACGCTCACCGACAACGCGCCGCTGCCGCTCGGCGCAGGGCCGCCTTCGCGAGCTCGGCGGATCGCGATGCTCGCCGACTGGCACCTCGGACAGCTCTTGGTCAAACCGACCTCGATGTGGCCCGCGTACGTGCTCGAGCGCGCGCAGGACAAGGCGCGTCACCTGCTCGGCCGACCCCCTCCCGAGCGGCCGCCCACCGCGGTGCTCCAGGAGGTGCTGCACGCGAACCGCCGCGCGCTCGCGCGGTACGTTCCCCGCGCTTACCCCGGGCAGATCACCATGCTGCTCTGCCACGACGAGCCGTTCCGTGGCTTCTACGATGCTCGCTTGGTGTGGAGCCGCCTCGCGCAGCGCGGGCTCGTCGTGCGGATGATCCCCGGCGATCACGAGCGCGTGCTCGACGAGCCCTTCGTGGCCGACGTAGCGGCCGAGCTGCGCGCGCTGATGGGCGCCCCCAAACGCTGAGCCTGCGCCGCGAGGAGAAGGGATGAGCGACCCCGAACAATCAGCCGAGAGCGCGGAGCCGGTGCGGCGGTGGGTCGATCCGCTGATCGCCGGGTGGCAGCACGTCGCGGCGCTCTTCCGCACGCGCAAGCTCCTGGTGGCGCTCTTCTTCGTCACCGCCTTCGGCCGCGCGGTCGCGCAGATGGCGACCATCCTGCTCATCCAGCGCTTCCTCTCGGGCGTGCTCGACGGCCGCGGCGACGGCCTCATCGCTCGCCTCGTCGCCGCGCACGGGCACGGCGCGGTGCTCGGGGGCATGGGCGCGATCTTCCTCGCCGTGCAGCTCACCGCGAGCGGGCTCAACTACGCGAACACGATGTTGCAGCTCCGCATCGGCGAGGTGGTGGAGCTGAGCCTCGCCGAGCGGGTCATCCGCCACATGCTCACCCTCAGCGTCTCGTTCTTCGACGCTCAGAGCCACAGCGACATCATCCAAGCGGTCCGCCACGACGTCCGCGAGATTCGGATGACGGTGCGCACCATTTGCCTCGGGCTCGTCGACGCGAGCATCGCCGCGGCGCTGCTCGCGGGCATCGTCTCGCTCTCACCGCGCCTCGCGGCCTGGACGCTCTTCGCCATCCCCGTCGCGGTGCTGCCGATCCTGATCATCGCCAACCGCCTGCTCAAGAACTCGTACGCGATGCGATCGACGGGCTACGCGCTGTCGGACATCATCCTGCAAATCCTCCGAGGGATCCGCGTGATCAAGGCCTACCGAGCCGAGACGGCGCAGGCCGATCGCAGCGTCGTGCTCGGCAAGGCCTTCTTTCGCGCGGTGACGGAGGAGGTCTCCGCGCGATCGCTCGGCGGGGTGACCAACGACACGCTGGTGGGCCTCGTCCTCGTGGTGGTGATCCTCTTCGGCGGCCGGGAGGTGATCGAAGGCCGGCTCACCTGGCCGGCGCTGCTCGCGTTCGTGATGGGCGTGCGCAACATGTATGGCCCGCTCAACAACCTGACCCACTACTACCTCGATCTCCAATCGCAGGGCGCCTCGCTGGAGCGGGTCGCGCGCATCCTCGCGGCCGAGCCCACGATCGCCGATCGGCCCGACGCGAAGCCCTTGCCGCGCGCCCCCGCGCGCATCCGCCTCGACAACGTCTCCTTCGGCTACGGCGACGCGCCGGTGCTGCGCGAGGTGAGCGCCGAGTTCCACGCGGGCGAGACCATCGGCATCGTCGGCCCCTCCGGCACGGGCAAATCTACGCTGCTCTGCCTCTTGATGCGCTTCTACGACCCGACCTCGGGGCGGGTCCTCTTCGACGATCACGACGCGCGCGATCTGCGGCTCACCGACGTGCTCGACAAGATGGCGCTCGTCACCCAAGAGCCTTTTCTCTTCTCGGACACCGCGCGCGAGAACATCCGCGCTGGGCGCCCCAGCGCGACCGACGCGGAGGTGGAAGAGGCCGCGCGAGCGGCCTTCATCCACGAGGAGATCCTCGCGCTGCCGGAGGGCTACGAGACGCCGATCGGCATCGGCGGGCGCGAGCTCTCGGGCGGGCAGCGGCAGCGGATCAGCGTCGCCCGCGCGCTGTTGCGCGACGCGCCCATCCTCGTGCTCGATGAAGCGACGTCGAGCCTCGACTCGATCGCGGAGGCCGAGGTGCAGCGCGCCATCGATCGGCTCATGAAGGGCCGCACCAGCTTCATCGTCGCCCACCGGCTCTCCACCCTGCGCAACGCCGATCGGCTGCTGGTGCTCGATCGCGGCAGGGTGGTGGGCTTCGGCCCGCACGCGGAGCTGCTCCGCGGCTGCGAGGTGTACCGCAAGCTGTACGAGACGCAGCAGATCGGCGCGAGCCGCGCCGCCGCCGCGGAGGCGTCATGAGGCGCCTCGTTCGAGGCGATGGTGAGGTGGCATGAATCGCGTCACCGTGGTCATGCCCGTGCTCAACGGCGAAGCGCACGTCGCCGAGGCCGTCGCGAGCATCCTCCGGCAAACCCTTCGTGACTTCGAGCTCCTGGTCATCGACGACGGGTCGTCGGATCAGAGCGCCGCCGTGGTTGAAGGCTTCCGCGATCCGCGCGTGCGCGTGCTTCGGAACCCGACGAACCTCGGGGTCATCGCGAGCTTGAACCGGGGGCTCGACGCCGCGGAGAGCGAGTATGTGGCGCGCATGGACGCCGACGACGTCAGCCTCCCCGAGCGGCTCGAAAGACAGGTCGCCTTCCTGGAGGCGCACCGCGACGTGGGTGTCCTCGGCACGCGGATCCGCTTCTTCGGGCAGAGCGACGGGGTCTGGGACGTGCCCGCCGATCACGCATCCATTCGTTGCCACCTGCTGTTCGGCAACGCCCTCGCCCACCCCACGGTCATGCTGCGCGCCGCGGTGCTCCGCCGGCACGGCCTGCGCTATGACGCGCGGCAGATCCACGTCGAAGATTACGACCTCTGGGTCCGGTGCGCGGAGCACACCCGCCTTGAAAACCTCCCCGAGCCCCTCCTCCGCTATCGGGTCCACGCCGCCAACATCTCCATCGTACACACCGACGCGCAGACCGCGGCCGCGGACCTCGTGCGCGCGCGCCAGCTCGTGGCGCTGGGGATCGAGCCCACCCGCGAAGAAGCAGCGCTGCACGGATCCATCGGCAGCCAGCGGTTCCGGCCCGGCGCGGCGTACCTCGCCGCGGTCGAGCGCTGGCTCATCCGCCTCGAAGCGCAGAACCGCGCGCAAAGGCGCTACGTTGCCGGTGCCTTCCGCCGCACGCTGGCGGCCTACTTTCACGACGCTGCGAGCTTCGTCGCGTCACACGGATCGTGGGTCGGATGGCGACTCTCGACGTCGCCGCTGACCGGATATCTGGATCTGCCGGCGATCGAGCGCGCGCTGCTGCTCCTGCGCGGGGCCCGCGCCAACCTGCGGGTGCTCGCCTCCCGCGCGGACCCAACGCGGAGGAACCGATGAGCGCCGGCCGCGCGCCCCCGGGCGGACGGCGACTGCGGATCACGCACGTCGTGCCTACGCTCGGACACGGAGGCCTCGAGCACTTCGCCCTTCGGCTCG
>CAYTJL010000265.1:3508-12368 GCA_964437785.1 uncultured Polyangiaceae bacterium | reverse complement strand
GTGTCCCTGGATCGACGGCAAGCCCCATGGGTGCGCTGCATAGCGGCGCGGCGCCTGGCCGTCGAGCGGTGTCGCGATGGGGGCGTCCGTTCCAAGGCAGGATCATGCCAGGGGGGCCTCTCCAGGTGATGCGGGTCCATGGCAGCGGGTAAAGTTCGTGAGGAGTGGCGAAGGGGGTTATCGCTGTCCGGTGGAGTGGGGGTGAGCGAGAAGGGGGATCGCGCTTGTGTTTCTCCGCGTGGATCGCGCCCCCCTTCGAGCGAGCGGGCTCGCTCCACCGGGCAGCGATAACCCCCTTCGCCATCTCCGAGCGGTGATCAAGGGCCGACCGTGACCGCGTTGGAGAGGTGATTGTGAATCGAGGGTTTCCCTACGGCATACACATAAAGGGTCGAGCCTGCGGCGAGCGGGGTTTGGAGATCGTAGCTCGTGGTCGCCGGGCTGAGGTCGCCTCCGAGCCGCGTGAGGACCTCACCGCCGCCGGGCGGCGCGACGTAGAGCTCGAGGTGATCGAGGGTGCTCAGGAGAGGAAACCCGTCGGCCACCGCCTGCGAGCAGTCCTTCGACGCGTCCGCGGCGAGGTCGATCGTCCAGCTCAGCGTGGAGCCGTTCAGCGAGGCGCTCACTGCGACGTGGTTCTCGATCCCGGTCTCGGTCTCGGTGCCCTCTTCGTAATCGTTCCACGTGACGATTTGCACGCCCCAGAGCTGCGATGTGGGCCACGCCTGCGCGGCGATCTCGGCGAAGGTGGAGAGCCACACCTTCCCGCACGCTTGGTGCATGAGCCTGTTACTCCCCCAAGGAGCGAGCGCGTCGTTGAAGCCCGGATACGCCGCGCCGAAGACGGCTTTACCGTTGTTCTTCGCCCCCGTGTAAAAGCCATTGAGGTAATCTTGTGACCAGTCGTAAGGGGCTCCGGGCTTGGGCCAAACCCACGCGAACGCGCCGTCGAGCTGGGACGCCCCGAGACCAAAGTCGCCTTGACCGATCAAGTGGGGATTCCCCGGCGCGCCGGTGAGCACCGTTTGCCAATCGATAGGGAGCAGCTCCAGCCCAAAGAAGAACACCACCGGCCTGCCGTCGTGCGTGAGGTACGCCGGCGATTGCAGGTAATGGTCCCACGCATATTGAAGCGTTTCGATGAGCTTCAGCGTAGGGTCCGGCGCCCCCTCGACAGCGCCCTTGTCGACCATCAACGCGAACTGAAAGCCATTGCCGTACGCCGGGTCCTCGACCTCGGCCTTGATGACTTGGACCGTTTGGTCCTCGATACAATCATTGTCCCCATACCAATCGATGATCATGCCGTCGATCCCGCGGCTCCGCATGTCGGTGACCTGCTTCTTCACCTGCGCTGGATCGTTCGACGTGTAGCCCACGTCCGCGTGGACAGAGCAAGGAGCGACGCCGCCGAACCAAGGCATGAAGTGCGCATAGACCTTGGTCGCGCTGTCGAACGGGAGCAGGCTCTTGACAGAGACCTTGCTCACCGGACCAGCCGCGGCGTTGCCGTTCGACTGCGCCGCGAACGTGTCCGCCGCGCTCGTGTTGTTGCCTGTGAGGTCCGCGACCGTCGTGTCGTGCGCGAATGGAAAGAGCGGCGTACAGACGCTCGGCCAGCCCTCACAGGCATATCCCTCCTCGACGACGCACGCCGCGGAGCAACCATCCCCGCCGGCGGTGTTCTCATCGTCGCACGCCTCGGCGTCGGCGATGACCCCATCACCGCACGTGTTCCCGCAGCCGGCTCCGAACGCGAGCGACAACCCCGCTAGGAGCACGCCCAAGAGCAAACGCCCCATCGCCCATCTTCTCATGGTGACCTCCCCTTTGCAAAACGCGCGTCGCGCCCTCGCGGCCCAACGGCAAAGTCACCATCCCCCCCGGCCCCGCCCCGCGCAAGGCGATATTTTCGAATCACGCTCTTTTCTTTTGAATGACGTTCCGTAATCGCTTCATGCCATTTCGTTCTTTGTGGTAGGGATGGAGCATGGGCACCATGACGATGCGATGGACGGGGATCGCGGCGCTCGCCAATCAAGAGGTGCACGGAGAGGAGAAAGGGACGCAAGGGCGCAAAGGCGCAAAGACGCTAAGAGAAAGAGGGGGTGGGCTCTCCGCGGCAAGTGCCCCTCTCTTTGCGCCTTTGCGCCTTTGCGTCTTTGCGTCAAAATTCTGTATGACAAATAGGTAACGGACTTGCGCGGACGCATACACCTACCCCGACGGCGCCGGAGGGATCGACAACGCGTTTGGCAAGACCATCGTCCTCGGGCTCCCCAACTCGCCTCGCACCAAGAGCCCCTCATCACGGTTTGGGAGGAGCTCGTGTACACCGAGGCATGCCTGCTCCAAAACAAGCTCACCGCCGACCTCGCCGAAGGCATCACCAACCACCTCGCCGCGTGGGAGAAGATCAACACCGGACAGCTCGGCTGCTGGCGCGCCGAGATCGCGGCGCAGGCCGGCGTCGACGAGAAAGACGGCGACCTCGACGAAGGAGCGCGCGCGGTCGCACCAAAGACCATCGGGTCCGCGCGATCGACGCCTTCATCGATGAGGTGAACCTCACGCGCAGGATGATCCTCGGCGAGCTCATCCAACGCGGCGCCCGCGAGAAGCTGCCGAAGGCGTGGCCCTCGCGCTTCTTCAAAAAGACGGGCGCGGCCGCCGTCGCCAAAGACGCAGACGTCGAGGCGCCCGTCGCCCCCGCGTCCCCCGCCCAGCCGGCCTGAGCCGCACGCCTCCCGCAGCACACAAAGAGAGAACGTCGCCCCCGGACCAAGGCACATGGTCTGGGGGCGAGCGCCTTTCGCGCCCCCCGAGGCGCTCCCGAGGCGAAGCGAGATCCATGCGCCCGCGCCGAGTTTATGGCATGGTCGCAAGAGCTCTGTATGACGTTTCGACTCTTTGGCGTCCCGGTCGAGATTCAGACCTGGTTCTGGATCACCACGCTGCTGCTCGGGTGGGACCCGTCCGTCCCCGGCAAGGTGGCGGCCATCCGCCTCGCGGTGTGGGTGCCCGTCGTGCTGGTCTCCATCCTCGTCCACGAGTTCGGCCACGCGTTCGCCGTGATGCGCCACAAGATCCAGCCCGAGATCGTGCTCCAAGGTCTCTTCGGGCTCTGCCGCTACCGCGCCGTCGTGCCGCTCCGCCGGCGGGACGAGGTCATCATCAGCCTGGCCGGACCGTTCGCGGGCTTCGTGCTGGGCGGCGCAGCCCTCGCCGCCAAGGTCTACATCGCTGGGTTCTACGCGGGCTTGCCCGCATGGGGAAAGCTCGCGGTCGACGACCTCATCTGGGTCAACGTGCAGTGGGGCCTCGTGAACCTCCTGCCCATCTGGCCGCTCGACGGCGGGCAAGCCCTCGCCTCCATCCTCGGCCCGACCCGCGCGCGCGCCTCCGCGCTCATCTCGCTCATCGCCGCGGCGCTCGCGGCCTCGTTCTTCGCCATCGTTGTCCGCCAGCTCTGGGGCGCCATGTTCTTCGGCCTGTTCGCGATCCAGAGCTACCAGCGCTTCGAGGCCGAGGGGAGTAGCCGCCCCGCGCGCGCCTCGTCGTCCGCCGCGCCGCCGCCCAACGAAGAGATGCCCATCGAGCTCTCCGTGCTCCTCCAGAGCGCCCGGCACGCGCTCGCCGCCGACGATCTCGACCGCGCGCTCGCGCTCGCGCAGCGCGTGCTCGAAGGCGACGGCGGCGCTGTCGAGGTCACGCCGCGCGCGGTGCTCGGCGCGCTCGAAGTGACCGCGTGGGCGCACCTCCTCGCGGGCAGGATCCCCGCCGCCAACGAGGTCCTCACCCACGCCATGACCGTCGGCGGCGCAGGCGACGTCGATCCGGCGCTCATCGGCGCGGTGCTCTTCGCGCGGCGCGAGCTCAAAGAGGCGCGCAAGGTGCTCGAAGCCGCGCGCGCTCGCGGCGACCAACGCAAAGAGATCGTCGGGCCGCTCATCCAAATCCTCCTGGAGCTCGGCGAGACGGGCCGCGCAGCCGAGGCCGCGATCGGCATCGCCGAGCAGCTCTCCGACGAGGACCTCACCAAGATGGCTCAAATCACGCTCGAAGGCAGGGCCTTCGACCGCGCGGCGCACCTCTACGAGCTGGTCTTCGATCGCACGCGATCCGCCGAGGACGCGTTTCAAGCGGCGCGCGCGTGGGCGCAGGACGACAGGCCCGACAAAGCGCTCACCGCGCTCGAAAAGGCGGTCGCCGCGGGCTTCTCGGACGCGCAACGCGCGTGGTCCGACACCGCGCTCAAGGTGCTCCACCAAGGCGACCGTCTCGCCGCGCTGCTCCCGAGGCCGTGACCATGACCCGCGTACACGTCCCGATTCAACGCGTCGGCCCCTTCGAGATGCCGCTGCCCCGGTACGAGACCGAGGCCGCGGCGGGCATGGATCTGCCGGCCGCGCTCGGCGCGCCGCTCACCTTGCCGCCGAACGGACGCGCGCTCGTCCCCACAGGGTTCGCCGTGGCCATCCCCGAAGGCTACGAAGGGCAGGTGCGGCCCCGATCGGGCCTCGCGCTCAAGCACGGCGTCACGGTGCTCAACGCGCCCGGCACCATCGACGCGGACTACCGCGGCGAGCTCAAGGTGCTGCTCGTCAACTTCGGCCACGAGCCCTTCCTCGTGTGCCCGGGCGATCGCATCGCCCAGCTCGTGGTGTGCCCCGTCGCGCGGGCCGAGCTCGTCGAGGTCACGCACCTCGAAGGCACGGCACGCGGCGAAGGCGGATACGGATCCACCGGGCACGCCTCTCATCACGGCCATAGCCGCGGCCGATGAGCTCGAGGCCGATCTACGAGCTGCGCGACGAGGCCAAGTCCGCGGCGAGCCGCGGCGACCTCGCGCGCGCGCAGGTCGCGCTCTACGCCGCGCTCGAGCACACGGTCGCGCGCGAGGACGACTACGTCGGCGCGACCAACGAGCTGCGCGACGTGATCTTCAAGGCCGGCGACGCGCGCTCCGCGCTCACGCTCGACTGGTACGCGGGCAGCGAGCGGACGCAGCGCGCGCTCATCCAACACGTGCCGCCGATCGATCGCGCGCGCACGATGCTCGCGTGGGCCGATCGATCGACCGACCGCGATCGCGCGCGCGGCCTGTACGCCAAGGCCGCCGACGAATACGAGGCCGCGGGCCTCGTCGCGCAGGCCGCCATCGCGCGCGAGCGCGGCGAAGATTTTTCACGGGCGCGCGCGCTCTGGTCACGCCTGTCACAGCTCCTCGGCGGGTCGAGCGCCGACCTCTACGCCGCCGGGCTCGCGCGGTTCAACCTGGCCCGCACGTCGCTGCGCACGGGCGACGCCGCCGCCGCGCGCGAGGCGGTGGTCGCGTCGGTGCACCTGCTCGAAGAGGCCGCCGATCGCTACGAGACCATCGGCCAGCGCGAGCGCGCGTTCGACTGCTACCAGGTGCTCGTCGCGATCGGGCGCGAGAGCGGCGAATTCGAGCACGTGCTCGAAGGGTACGTGAACGTGATCCGCATCCTTCGCGAAGATCACCTGCGCTACTACGCGCTCCAATCGTACGAGGAGGCGGTCGGTGCGGCCGAGAAGCAGGGCGAGGTCTCGGCCGCGGCCACGCTCGCGCGCGAGATGAGCGCGTACGCGCGCAAAGAGGGCCTCCCCGCGGTCGCGAGCTTCGCGACGCTCACGCAGGCGAGGCTCTGGCAGGAGGTCGCCGCGCTCTCGCAGCGGCGCAAGGCGCCCCCCGAGATCGCCGAGAACGCCCTCCTCGCCGCGGTCATCGCGCTCGGCGAAGCGGGCCAATACGGCCGCGTCGGCGACGTGTACGGCAAGCTCTCCGCGCTCCCGCTCGAAGAGGCGCGCGCCAAGCACTACGACCGGGCCAAGGGCCGTTACCGCGAGGCGGCCGATCTCGACGTGGAGGCGGCTCCCCTCCCCGCGCACCTGCGCCACGAGGTCGGCTTCCCCGAGGTGTGGCACGTCGACTTGGTCGAGTGGGAGCAAGGCGGGAGCGCCGCGCAGGCCGCGGCCGACATCATCCTCTCGCCCGAGGAGTACTCCGAGGTCACGAGGCGCCGCGCCATGCTCGCGCGCCTCACGGCCCTCACGGTCGAGATCGATCCGCGCGTCGGCCCCCGCCCCGTGCACAAAGACGCGCTCGTCCGGCTCACCGAGCAGCTCGCGCAGGTCGAGCTCTACACCATCCTCTCGCCGCTCGAGGTGTTGTTCCAACGTCCCGAGCGCGACGTGCGCCTCGGCGTCGTGCGCGCGCTCTCGCGCTTCTTGTACAAGCGCACGTTCACCACGCTCCGCTTCGCGCTCGGCGACGAAGAGGCCGCCGTGGTCCACGAGGCGTCGAAGTCGCTCGAAGAGATGCGCTTCCCTCACGCCTTCGACCCCATCGCGCGCATCTACCGCGAGTCGCAGAGCGGCGCTGTCCGCGCCGCCGCCATCCGCGCGCTCTCCAAGATCGACACCCTCGAAGCGGCCGAGATGCTCCTCGGCGTCCTCCAGCACGACGGCAGCGAAGAGCGCGGCGCCGCGGTCGAGGCGCTGAAGCGTGCGCGCGGCACACGCTTCGTCGAGCTCGCGCGCGAGCAGGCCAAAGAGCTCTCGACCTCGGCTCGCGCCGCCGTGCGCGACGTGCTCCAAGCCCGGGGCATCGGCCTCGGCAACTAAAGCCCGCTCCCGTTTCCGCTCAGGTTTTTCCCCCTTTGCGGAGCTCAACGCTCGGCGTAGCCTATCCAGCGCTCTCCAACGGCTCCGTGGCGGAACAGGTATACGCAGCGGATTTAAAATCCGCGGCCGCAAGGCGTGTCGGTTCGAGCCCGACCGGAGCTACCGAGCATCCTGGGGGTCTCCGTTTTGTCGCGCAAAGGCGTGGGCGCGAGGGTCAATATCCACCCTCGCTTTGCCCCCTTCCCGTGAGACCGATAGTCCCATCTTGCTCCTTCGACAAGCGTCAGCAAAAAGGCCGAAAACAGGCAGGGGAGGATGGAATGCCCTAGCGGCACCTTTTGCCTTGACGCCCCCAGCCCGTTTGGGGTGAGCTGAAAATCTCTGTTTCTTCAATCCAAATCATCACCTCGAAGGTGGTTGTATGAAACGACTTGCAGCGCCGTTGATCGCGCTCTTCACGGCAGGCGCGAGCCTGTTCGGATGTGAGCTGATCGCGCAGATCGATCGCTCGAAGATTCCCGAAAATGTTGGGGGAGCAGGCGGAGGAACCGGCGGAACCGGTGGTGTCGCCGGCATGGGTGGACAAGGTGGAACGGGTGGGGCTCCGTGTACGGATCCCTCGAAAGACTGCCCAGATCCCGGCACGACGTGCGTAATCGCCGCGTGCGACATGGGCGCGTGCAGCACGACGAACGCGACCGTCGACACCGTGTGCAACGACAACGGCGGCGCCTTCTGCGACGGCAACGGCAACTGCGTCACGTGTAACTCCGGCGCGCAGTGCCCCGACCCGATGAACGAGTGTGTGCTCGCCACGTGCGACATGGGCTCGTGCGGCACCTCGAACGTGGCGGACGGCACCGCGACGGTCGCAGGCCAAATCACGGGCGACTGCAAGCAGCAGGTCTGCGACGGCAGCGGCGGGACCAAGGTCATCGACGATGACATGGATCCGAACGACGACATGAACGACTGCACGGCGGACACGTGCAGCGTCGGTGTGAACGTTCACACGCCCATCTCGGGCGCTTGCACGCAGAACGGCGGATCGGTCTGCGCCGATCCGTTGGGCCCGAAGGCGGGCACCTGCGTCGCGTGCAACGTGGACGCGGACTGTACCGTGATGGGCGAGGTGTGTGACCCGCAGTTCGGGACCAACACCTGCGTGAACGCGGCCTGCACCGACACAGCCAAGAACGGCGACGAGACCGACGTCGACTGCGGCGGCTCGTGCGCTCCTTGCCCGAACACCAAGCTCTGCCTCGCGGCGGGCGACTGCCAGAGCGGGTTCTGCAACGCCGGTGTGTGTGAGGCGTGCACCGCGGACGCGAACTGCGGCGCGACCCAGTTCTGCGGCACCGCGACCGTGGGCACCAACGGCGTCTGCACCGATGATCTCGGCGACGGCAGCGCGTGCACGGCGACGAGCCAGTGCACGAGCGGCAACTGCGTCGACGGCTTCTGCTGCGACACCGCGTGCTCCGGCACCTGCGACGCTTGCTCGGCCACCAAGAAGGGCCAAGGCCTCGACGGCGTGTGTGGGCCCGTCGCGAACGGCCAAGACCCGGACAACGACTGCGCGCAAGATGCCGCGTCGAGCTGCCAGATGACCGGCGTCTGCAACGGCATGAGCGCATGCGCGCTCCACCCGTTGGGCACCGTGTGCGCGGCGCAGTCGTGCGTGGGCGGCGTGCAGTCGAACCAGGACACGTGCAACGGCACGGGCACCTGCGTCGACGGCGGCACCGTCCCGTGCGGCACCTTCAACTGCAACGCGGCCGGCACCACGTGCCTCACCACCTGCACCGGCGACGTGGACTGCGCGACGGGCAACTTCTGCAACGGTCTCGCTCAGTGCGTCGCCAAGCTCGGCAACGGCAGCGCGTGCACGGGCGGTAACCAGTGCTCGAGCGCCAACTGCGTCGACGGCGTCTGCTGCAACAGCGCGTGCGGCGGCCTCTGCCAAGCGTGCAACGTGGCCGGCAGCCTGGGCGCGTGCACCAGCATCCCGAACGGCACGGACCCCGCGAACGAGTGCGTGGGCACGACCGACTGCAACGGCTCGGGCGCGTGCACGAGCCTCGTCAACGGCGCCGCGTGTACGCTCGCCGCCGAGTGCGGGAGCGGCAACTGCGTCGACGGCGTGTGCTGCAACACCGCGTGCGGCGCGACGTGCCAAGCGTGCAACGTGGCCGGCAACGTCGGCGCTTGC
>CAYTJL010000265.1:0-3408 GCA_964437785.1 uncultured Polyangiaceae bacterium | reverse complement strand
CCTCGCCGACGGCTCGGCGTGCCTCCTGGGCACCGATTGCATGAGCGGCAACTGCATTGACGGCGTCTGCTGCAACACCACGTGCGGCGGGCTCTGCCAAGCGTGCAACGTCGCCGGCTCGGTCGGCACGTGCACCAACGTACCGAACGGGCAAGACCCGGCGTTCGAGTGCGCGGGCGGGCAGGTCTGCAACGGCGCGGGCGCGTGCACCACGCTGGCGGACGGCACCGCTTGCTCCGCGCCGGCCGATTGCACGAGCGGCAACTGCGTCGACGGCGTCTGCTGCAACACCGCGTGCGGCGGCACCTGCGACGCGTGCAACCTCGCGGGCTTCACCGGGACCTGCACGCCGATCACGGCGGGCCTGGACCCGGCGAACGAGTGCGCGGCTCCGTACGAGTGCGGCGGCGCCTCGTCGTGCCAGACCTGCAGCGACGGCGTCATGAACGGCAACGAGACCGACACGGACTGCGGCGGCGGCGGCGCGTGCGGCACGTGCGCGAACGGCGACACGTGCATCGCGAACAGCGACTGCACGAGCAACAACTGCGTGCTCAACGTCTGCCAGCCCCCGGCGGCGGTGTGCCCGAACGGCGTCATCGAGAGCGGCGAGACGTGCGACGACAACAACGGCACCAACGGCGACGGCTGCAGCTCGGTCTGCCAGTGCGAGGCGACGCAGATCGTGACCGCGAACCCGAGCCCGGACACGACCATCCCCGACAACGTCTACGTCGGCACCATCGCGACGATGGGGTGCGTGCCGGTCGTCGTCCCCACGGTGACGGGCTGCCCTGCGAACGTCACCTCGCTCAGCGTCACGCTCGGCATGGCGCACACGTGGGTCGGCGACTTGGTCATCAAGTTGATCCACCCGGACAACACCGTCGTGACCCTGATGAGCCGTCCGGGCGTTGTCGAGACCGCGGACGACGGCAACGACACCGCGGGCGTCGGCGACTCGTCGAACCTGGTGAAGACCCACCCGATCACCTTCCAGATGGGCGCGGCGGTGAGCGCGGAGAACATGGGCAACACCATCACGTCGTCCGGCAACGTCTGCCAGAACGACAGCATCTGCACCTTCGCACCCGCGAACGGCGCCGCCGCCCCGGGCGACCTCAACTCGTTCAACGGCAAGCCCGCGGCAGGCACCTGGCAGCTCTGCATCGGTGACGGCGGCTCGGGCGACACCGGCACGATCGACGTGGTGACGCTCACCATCGGCAAGTAGTCGCGCGACATCCGCACCAGCACCGATGAGCCCCCCGCGGATCCCGCGGGGGGCTCTCGCTTTTTTGCCCCCCGATCGTGGCCTGCGCACAAAGCCCGAAAGGCACCTTTATCCCTTGACGAAGCGCCGCCCGCTTCTGTCTCCTCCTAAGTTGAAGCTTCGTTGTCCTTTTCCAGCTCTGAGGTGGCGCATGAAGTGGCTCTCCGTTTCGCTCTTCGCGCTCGTTTTCGCCGGATCCACCGTGTTTAGCTGCGCCGCGGGGAACGGCACCGGCGTCGGAGGATCCGGCGCCTCGGGCGGCTCTGGAGGGTCAGGCGGATCCTGTAGCGATCCGGCCAAGGATTGCCCGCCGACCGGCACCGCGTGCATCGTCGCGACGTGCGCGATGGGCGCGTGCGCGACGGCGAACGCGCCGCTCGACACGGTCTGCTCCGAGAGCGGCGGCGTCGTCTGCGACGGCAACGGCGCGTGCGTCGCGTGCAACGGCGCGGGGCAGTGTCCCGATCCGCCGGGCGTGTGCGCGACCGCGACGTGTACGAACCACGTGTGCGGCGTGATGAACGAAGCCGACGGCACGCCCACGACGACCGGCCAAATCGACGGCGATTGCAAGGTCCAGGTCTGCGACGGCGCGGGCAACACCAAGGTCGCGAGCGACGACAACGACCCGACCGACGACATGAACGACTGCACGATCGACACGTGCGCGAGCGGCATGAACCAGCACACGCCCACCATCGGCGCGTGCGCGCAGAACGGCGGCACCGTGTGCGCCGACCCCATGGGCCCCAAGGCGGGCACGTGCGTCGAGTGCAACGAGGACGCGGACTGCGCGCCGCCGCTCGTGTGCGATCCCTCCGGGAGCAACCTCTGCGTCTCGGTGAGCTGCATGGACGCCGTCAAGAACGGCACCGAGACCGACGTGGACTGCGGCGGACCGAGCTGCGCGCCTTGTCCCAACACCAAGGTGTGCGCCGGCGCGAGCGACTGCCAGAGCGGCTTCTGCAACGCCATGGTGTGCGCGCCCTGCACCATCAACGCGAACTGCGCCGCGGCCGATCACTGTCAAAACGGCGTGTGCACGCCCGACAACCAGAACGGCCAAGCGTGCTCCACCGGCACCGACTGCGTGAGCGGCTTCTGCGCCGACGGCGTCTGCTGCGACACGGCCTGCACCGGCGTCTGCAACGCGTGCACGGGCGCCAAGAAGGGCCAAGGGCTCGACGGCGTCTGCGGGCCCATCGCGGTCGGGAGCGATCCCGACAACGAGTGCGCGCTCGACCCCACCTCGACCTGCCAAAAGAACGGCTCGTGCAACGGCGCGGGCAGCTGCCAGCTCTACGTCGCGGGCACGATCTGCGCGCCGCAGTCGTGCTCGCTCGGCGTCCAGTCGAACGCGGATCTCTGCAACGGCGCGGGCACCTGCGTCGACTCGGGCGGCGCGAGCTGCGGCGCGTACGCGTGCAACGCGGCGGGCACCGCGTGCCTGACCATGTGCTCGCTCGACACCGACTGCGCGCTCGGCAACTACTGCTCCGCGGGCACGTGCACGCCCAAGCTCTCGAACGGCTCGGTGTGCTCCGCCGCCGGGCAGTGCACGAGCGGCCTCTGCGTCGACGGCTTCTGCTGCAACAACGCGTGCTCCAACGTCTGCCAAGCGTGCTCCGCGGCGAAGACCGGCGGCGCCAACGGCGTGTGCGGCAACGTCGCGTCGAACACCGATCCCGATAGCGAGTGCGCAGGCACCGACGTGTGCAACGGCGCGGGCGCGTGCGCCAAGCCCCTCGGCAGCGCGTGCTCGGCCGGCGCGCAGTGCTTGAGCGGCAACTGCGTCGACGGCGTCTGCTGCAACAACGCGTGCGTGGGCCTCTGCCTCGCGTGCTCCAACGCCAAGACCGGCGGCGCCAACGGCACCTGCGGCAACATCACGGCGAACACCGATCCCGACGCCGAGTGCGCGGGCCCCGACGTGTGCAACGGCGCGGGCGCGTGCATCAAGGGGCTCGGCTCCTCGTGCAGCGCGGGCGCCGAGTGCCAGACCGGCAACTGCATCGACGGCGTCTGCTGCAACACGTCGTGCACAGGCCTCTGCCAAGCGTGCAACCTCGCGGGCAGCCTCGGCACGTGCACGCCCATCCCCGCGGGCCAAGACCCGGCGAACGAGTGCGCGGGCG
>CAYTJL010000264.1:7381-12454 GCA_964437785.1 uncultured Polyangiaceae bacterium | reverse complement strand
CTATGGCCTCACGTTATCTTCCGTTCTTCGCCTCTGCCGCGCTCGCGGCGCTCCTCCTCAGCGCGACCACCCACTGCGGAGGCAGCGGAGGGAGCGGCGGCGGGGGCGGCCACCCGCCGGGCGAGTGCGTCGAGACGGCGGACTGCAACGACAACGAGCCTTGCACCATCGACGCCTGCGACAGCGACGGCAGCTGCCGCAACGATCCGCTCCCCGACGGCGACGCGCCCGACAAGGTGCAGACCGATCGCGACTGCAAGAAGGTGCTTTGCCAAGCAGGGGTGTCGGTCTCGGTCGACGACCCCGACGACGCCGACGGCGACGGTAACCCGTGCACCACCGAGACGTGCGAGAACGGCCAAACCATCCACACGCCCAAGAGCGTCGGCGCGCAGTGCGGCGGCACGAGCTGCGACGGCGCCACCAACAGCTTCTTGTCGAGCGCGTGCGACGCCGCGGGCGACTGCGTCGATCAAGCCCCGGTCGATTGCATGGAGTACACGTGCGACGATCAAGCGGGCTGCCCCTCGACGTGCGCGAACGACGGAGACTGCGCGGGCGGCTTTTATTGCGGCGCGCAGGCGTGTGTAGCCAAAAAGGCCGACGGCCTGTCGTGCGGCGGCGCGAACGAGTGCGTGAGCGATCAATGCGTCGACGGCGTCTGCTGCGCGTCCGCGTGCATCGGCACCTGCAAGGCGTGCAACGTCGTGGGGAGCGAAGGCACCTGCGCCAACGTCCCCATGGGGACCGACCCGGACAACGAGTGCAACGACCCCACGCCCAACTGCGATGGAGCCGGAGCGTGCATGTAACCTCGTGGGGGCAAAACCCCCCTCCGCCCGACGTCATGGACAGCGTGCGCGCGTTCTTGTCGCGCCAAAAGACGTTGGAGGACGTGGTCAAGATGGGCATCGCGAGCCGGCGGTCCATCGAGCGCGTCGTCATTCAAGACGAGTACACCCATGATGTCGTCCTCCGTTATGGAGAGGGGGTGTACCTCGTTTATGACACCACCTGACTCGGTGGCTTGACGGCGGTCGCCGTCTGGGACCACCTCCCCACCGCCGAGGAGCTGCTCGCCACGCGCCTCGCCGCGGGCTGGACGCCCACGGCGACAGGGCTCGTCTCGGGCGAGAAGGTGCTTGGTTATGCGGCCTGCGCGGTGGATCGCGCGCCCCTCTCGGAGTGACTCACCCGTACATCTTGCGCGTCGCGCTGCCCATGATGTGAATCGCCGTGCGCTTCGGCAACAAGCGACCCATCACCGTCGCCGCCGCGGCGTTGAGCCAGCCGGGCACCATGCTCGGGCCTTTGCCGAGCGCGCGGAGCGCCTCCTCGGCGACCTCCGCGGGCTCCATCATCGGCCCTGCTTCGACGCGCGGCTTCGACGCTTCGAAGGCTGGTGTGCGCGTCGCGCCCGCGCGGCACGCGAGCACGTCGACGCCGCGCTCGCGGAGCTCGTCCCAAAGGCCCTCGGCGAGCACCAGGTTGAAGGCTTTGGTCGCCGCGTACGCGGCGATGAGCGCGGATCCCTGCGACGCGGTGAGCGACGACATGAGGAGGACGCCGCCGCGCCCGCGCGCGGCCATCCCGCGGCCGAATTCGTGGGCCAAAATCAAAGGGCCTTTGGCGTTGACGTCGACCGTGCGGAGCGCGTCGTCGAGCGGGTGATCGAGGAAGGGGCCGATCTTGGAGTACGCCGCGTTGTACACCATGAGCCCGATCGTGAGATCGCGCGCGGCCTCGCGGACGGCGCCGAGGAGATCGGGGCTCCCGAGATCGATCGCGGCGGCGCGCGCCTCGACGTTGTGCTTCGCGCGCAGATCGCTCGCCAAGCGATCGAGCGCGTCCCGCCGCCGCGAGACGAGGAGCACGTTGAGCCCGCGCGCGGCGACAGCCTCCGCGAACGCGGCGCCGAGCCCCTCGGACGCGCCCGCGACGAGCGCCCAAGGGCCATAACGATGCTGGAAGCTTTGGCTCATGACGCTTTGGCCTCCTCCGCGGGCGCCTCTTTGGCGGGCGCCTCTTTGGCGGGCGCCTCGCTCGCCTCCCGCGTGAAGGGGTGAGGGCTCATCGCCATACGGACGATCATCAGGATGGGGATAAGGAACCACGACGCGTTGGCGGCCAAGATCACGCCCGGACGAGGGGACTTGTGGGCGCCGAGCAGCTCTTCGAAGAGGATGACGGTGACGTTCGTCATCATCACGCTCGCCCACATGAAGCTCGGGATTCGGATCCACTCTTTGCACTTGACGAAGGCGTAGAGCGCGACCGCGTAATAAGGCCCGAAGAAGAGCGCGTCGATCCAGATGGTGGCCCGCCACCAGGGCTCGCGGGCGATGAGCGGAGGATCGAAGTTCTTGCCCCACCAATGCATCATGTCGACGAACGGGGCCGGGGGCCAGATCGGGTATTGCCCGGAGCCGGGGCTCGTCACGGTGAGCTGCTCGATGTCGATGAAGTACGTGACGACGAGGAGGTTCACGGCGAAGAAGCCCACGAACACGAGGTCGATCGGGCGCTTGAGGAGCGGGATGGGGACGCGCATGGCCGCGCATCATGCGCGAGGTGAGGGCCCCTTTGGAAGCGTCTTGGCAAACGAGCCCGATCGTGCTCGCATGCTCGCCACGATGGCCACGAAGAAAGACGCATCCAACGACGACGGCAAGAACGCCACCTCGCCGGACGTGCTCCGCGAGCCGGCCGAGAAGCTCTTTGCCCACGAGATCGAGGCGCTCGCCGCCAAAGACACCCACGAGCGCCCGGCGGGCTGGAGGCTCTCGCCGCGCGCCGTGCTCACGTACATCCTCGGCGGCAAGGCCGGTGACGTCGAGGTGAGCCCCAAATACGTGGGCGCGCCGCGCCTCGTCGAGATCGCCGTCGCGACGCTCGCGACCGATCGCGCGCTGATGCTCATCGGCGAGCCGGGCACGGCCAAGAGCTGGCTCTCCGAGCACCTCGCCGCGGCGATCACGGGCGATTCACAGCTCCTCGTCCAAGGCACCTCGGGCACCACCGAAGAGCAGATCCGCTACTCGTGGAACTACGCGCTGCTCCTCGCCGAAGGCCCCTCGCCGCGCGCGCTCGTGCCTTCGCCCGTGTATCGCGGGCTCCAGCACGGCAGCCTCGTGCGCTTCGAAGAGATCACGCGCTGCCCGTCCGAGGTCCAAGACGCGCTCATCACGCTCCTCTCCGAGAAGGTGCTCACCGTGCCCGAGCTCGGGATTCACATCCAGGCCAAACGCGGCTTCAACATGATCGCCACGGCCAACACGCGTGATCGCGGCGTCAACGACATGTCCGCCGCGCTCAAGCGCCGCTTCAACATCGTGGTGCTCCCGGTCCCGACCGACCTCGACACCGAGGTCTCCATCGTGCAAAAGCGCGTGCGCGAGATCGGCACGAGCCTGCGCCTGCCCGCCTCGCCCCCCGCCCAAGAGGCCGTGCGCCGCGTCGTCACCATCTTTCAAGAGCTGCGCAAAGGCCAAACGCTCGACGGCAAACAGAAGCTCAAGTCCCCTTCGGGCGTGCTCTCGACGGCCGAAGCCATCAGCGTGCTCGGCAACGGGATGGCGCTCGCCGGCCACTTCGGCAATGGCAAGGTCTCGGAGCGCGACCTCGCGGCGGGGCTCTTGGGCGCGGTCGTCAAAGAGGATAGCAAAGATGAGGCCGTGTTCGTCGAGTACCTCGAGAACGTGATGAAGAAGCGCGGCTCGGACTGGAGCGACCTCTACAAAGCCTGCAAAGAGCTCGTGTAGCCTCATGGCCAAGGCAAAGGCATCTCCCAAGAAGGCGGAGAGCGCGGCGGAGGCGCCCGCGAGCGGTCTTTTGTGCAAGGTGTTCGGCGTGCGCCACCTCTCGCCGATGGGGGCGTATCACCTGCGCCGCTACCTCGATCAAGAGAGCCCTTCGGCGGTGCTCGTCGAGGGGCCGAGCGACGCCTCGGCCCACATCGAGCACCTGATCGACAAGAAGACCAAACCGCCTGTCGCCGTCTTGGCCTTCACCAAGGAGCGTCCGGTCCGGTCCATCTTGTTCCCGCTCGCGGCCTATTCGCCCGAGTGGGTTGCGCTCACGTGGGCCCTTAAAAACAAGCGTCTCGCGCGCTTCATCGATCTCCCGTCGGAGACCTTCTTGGCGCTGGAGCGCGCGGCCGAAGAGGCGCAAAAGGCCGCTCCCGAAGGGGAGGAAGCAGAGGAGCCCGCGGCCCCCGCCGGCCCTCCGCCCACGGACACGCAGGCGTATTTGAGCGATCCTTATGAGGCCATCGCCAAGCTCACGGGCGAGCCCGATCACGACACGTGGTGGGAGAAGCACTTCGAGCACACGACCAGCGACGACGCGTATCGCCGCGCCATCTTCGCGTTCGGCGCGGGGCTCCGCGGCGTCGACTACGAAGGTCCCAAGCGCCGCGCCGAGACCTTGATGCGCGAAGCGTTCATGCGCCGCGAGATCAAGAGGGCTATCGCCGAGGGCCATTCGCCCGACAAAATCGTGGTCGTGTGCGGCGCTTACCACGCGCCCGTGCTCACCGCCGAAGAGCACGCGATGACCGACGACGAGGCGAAGAAGCTCCCGCGCGCCGGCACCACGCACACGCTCATGCCATACAGCTATTATCGGTTGAGCGCGCAGTCGGGCTACGGCGCGGGCAACCGCGCGCCCGGCTATTTTCAAGCGCTCTGGGAGGAGATTGAGGAGCTCGGGCAAGGCGGGCTCGACAGGCTCGCGGCGCGGTACTTGGCCGAGGTCGCGGGCCGCTTGCGCAAAGCGGGCAACGTGCGTTCGAGCGCGGAGGTCATCGAGGCCGTGCGGCTCGCGAACGCGATGGCGGCGCTCTCGGGCGACGCGACAGCGCCCACGCTGCGCGATCTGCACGACGCGGCGGTCACGTGTTTGGGCCAAGGCGACGCGCCGTCGATCGAGCGCTTCTTGAGCGACGTGGCCATCGGCGACGCGCTCGGCAAGGTGCCTCCGGGCGTGCTCCGCACCGCCATCCAAGACGACTTTTATCGGCTCATCAAGGATCTGCGTTTGGAGGACTACCTCAAAGACAAAGAGCAGACCATC
>CAYTJL010000264.1:4875-7281 GCA_964437785.1 uncultured Polyangiaceae bacterium | reverse complement strand
TGGCTCGATCTGCGCGAGAAACGCGATCGAAAGTCGAACGAAGCGGCCTTCCGCGATCACAACCGATCCATCTTCTTGCACCGCCTCGTCGCGCTCGGCGTGAGCTTCGCGAGAGAAGAGACGAGCGACGATGATCGATCGCAGAGCACGTACAAAGAGGTGTGGAAGGCGCGCTGGACGCCGAGCAGCGAAATTGAGCTCGTCGAGAACGCGCTCCGCGGCGACTCGATCGAGATGGCGGCGGCGCGCAAGCTCGGCGAGGAGATCGACGCGGTGACGGGCGTGGGCCAAGCCGCGGAGATGGCCAAACGTTCGGTCGTGTGCGATTTGCCCGACGCGACCGCTGCGGCGCTCGCCAAGGTGCAAACGCTCGCGGTCGACGACAACGACTTTGTCGGCGTGGCGGGCGCCGCGCTCGAGCTCACGCATTTGGCGCGCTACAAAGACGTCCGCAAGATCGACCTGGCCCCGCTCAAGCCGCTCATCGCGCAGCTCTTTTTGCGCGCCACGCTGATGGCGCCCGAGAGCGCGCGGTGCGCCGACGACGCGAGCAAGGCGATCGGCAAAGCGCTCTCGCACGTGCAAGAGGTGGCCGCGCTCGGCGACGACGGCGGCGGCGAGATCGAGATGAGCCGTTGGGCGCGCGCGCTCGACGTCATCGCCGATGACGAGGTCGCGAGCGCGCACGTGGCGGGCGTCGCGTGCGCGCTCTTGTTGGAGCGCGGGCTCATCACCGACGAGGTGCTCGACCGGCGCGTGGCCAAACGCATCTCGCCCGGCGCGGATCCGGGGCAGGGCGCGGGCTTCTTCGAGGGGCTCGCGACGCGCAACCGCTACGCGCTCCTCTCGCGCAAGACGCTTTGGACCAAGATGAGCGAGTTCATCGAGAGCCTCGACGACGACGCGTTCCGCCGCGCGGTCGTGGCGCTCAGGCGCGCGTTTGCGGCGTTCGAGTCGGGCGAGGCGCGCAAGATCGCGACCATCTTGAGCGACGTGTGGCAGGGCGGCGGCGCGGCGCTGCTCCAAGCGATCGAGACCAAGGTGGATGACGCCGAGATCGCCGCGCTCCAAAGCGATCTCGAAGGCCTCGAAGATTTGGATTTGTGATCATGGCCTCTACCAAGACCAAAAAAGGCGCGGCCGCACAGGGCACCTCCGATCCTGCGGAGCAAGCCTCTTCGGGCCCGCTCACGTTCGATAAATTCCAGCGCTGGCGGCTCATCTTGGGCAAGCGCGTCGAAGATCAAACGTCGGGCGGGCGCGCCGCGGCGGGGCTCTGCGGAAAGGGCGAGTCCACGCTCTCACGCGAGATGGGCGAGATGGACAACGCGCTCGGCGCCATCTACGACATCGAAGAGGAGAAGCCCGAAGAGAAGGGCAAACGGGGCGCGGGGCTCGGCGGCAGTAGGCCCAAGGTCTCGACGTGGCTCGGCGACGTCCGCAAATATTTCGAGCGCGACGTGGTGGCGGTGATCCAACAGGACGCCATCGAGAAGAAGGGGTGGCAACAGCTCCTCTTCGAGCCCGAGTCGTTGAGCCAGGTGACGCCCTCGGTCGAGCTCGTGGGCACGCTCATGTCGCTCAAAGGCATGATCCCGGACAAGGCCAAAGAGGCCGCGCGCGAGGTGATCCGCGCCGTCGTCGAGGAGATCAAGAAGCGCATGACGGCCGAGATCGAGCGGGCGATCCGCGGCGCGCTCGACAGGTCGCGCCACCAGCCGATCCCGAGCCTGCCCAACATGGATTGGAAGCGCACCATCGGCCGGAACCTCAAGAACTACATCCCCGAGAGGCGCACCATCATCCCCGACAAGTTCTTCTTTTATGCGCGCCAGCACCGCAGGAAAGAGTGGAACGTCATCGTGTGCATGGACCAATCAGGATCGATGGCCGACAGCGTGGTCTATGGATCGGTGATGGGATCCATCTTCGCGAGCTTGCCCGCGCTCGAGACGCACGTGGTCGCGTTCGACACCGAGGTCGTGGATCTCACCGCGCAGCTCACCGATCCTGTCGATTTGCTCTTTGGCATCCAGCTCGGCGGCGGGACCGACATCAACCGCGCGGTCAAGTATTGCCAAGGGTTCATCAAGACCCCGCAAAAGACGCTCTTCATCCTGCTCACCGATCTTTATGAGGGCGGCAACGAAGCCGAGCTCGTGCGGCGGATGGGCGAGATGGCGTCGAGCGGCGTGCGCGGTTTGTGCCTGCTCGCGCTCTCGGACTCGGGTGTCCCGAGCTACGACGCGAACCTCGCCAAGAAGCTCGCGAACGTGGGTGTGCCGAGCTTCGCGTGCACGCCCAAGCTCTTGCCTCAAATGCTCGAAGCCGTGCTCAAAGGGCGCGATTTGCAGGCGGTCGCCGCCAAATTCGACGCTCGGAAGAGGGAGTAGAGAGGAGAGGAGA
>CAYTJL010000264.1:0-4775 GCA_964437785.1 uncultured Polyangiaceae bacterium | reverse complement strand
CAGGCGGTCGCCGCCAAATTCGACGCTCGGAAGAGGGAGTAGAGAGGAGAGGAGAGGAGAGGAGAGGAGAAGGAACGCAAAGACGCAAAGGCGCTAAGAGAGGGGGAGGTGTGAGCCCCGCTCATCGTGGGAGCGGGGCTCATGGGTGTTAGGTGGGAATCAGTTGGGCGGGTGGAACGAGAGGGTCTGGCGATTGGCGTTGTCGTCGAGGACCGGCGAGTCTTGCCCGACGAGGAACGCTGTAGCGGAGAACCCGCCCGTGGTCTGGAACCCGATCGTCGCGCCGGCGCCGCGGATGTTGGTGCAGCCCGAGAAGCCGGAGTACGACACTTTGACGAGGTTCGAGCCCTCGTGCACGCTGATCATGATGTTCTGCGGGTCCGAGCCGCACACGCTGGAGAAGAGGCGGTTGCGGAAATAGAGGTTGAACACCCGGCCTCCGACGGAGCCGAGCGTCGTGTATTCGAAGTATTCGCCGCTCCCGAAGTCTTTGAGATCATCCCAGAAGAAGAACAGCGCTGCGTCGTTGGTGAGGCCGCTCGGGAGCGAGCCGTTGCTGAACGACGAGCTGCACCCGTTGCCGAAGAAGAGCACGCCGTTCGACGAGAGGCTCACGACCGTGGTATTGGCGCCAAAGCCGTTGTACGTGAAGCCGAGCGGGAGGTTCGTGAAGCAGTTGTCGTCGCCCATGTCCTCGACGTGCGTCCAACCGCTCCTGTCGTCTTGGCTGAACTGCATGTTGACGCTCGCGATGATGCCGGACGCCGGGCCGGGCGGGCCCTGGATGCCTTGAATGCCCTGGATGCCTTGAATGCCCTGGATGCCTTGCGCGCCGGTGGCGCCGGTCGCGCCCGTAGAGCCGGTCGCACCCTTGACACCTTGAATGCCTTGAATGCCCTGCGGGCCTTGCGGGCCGGTGGGGCCTTGGATGCCTTGAGCACCTTGCGCGCCTTGCGGGCCTGTGGGGCCTTGGATGCCTTGAGCACCTTGCGCGCCCTGGGGGCCTGTGGGGCCTTGGATGCCTTGAGCACCTTGTGCGCCCTGCGGACCCGTGGGGCCTTGGATGCCTTGAGCGCCTTGCGCGCCCTGCGGACCCGTGGGGCCTTGAATGCCTTGTGCGCCGGTCGCGCCTTGAGCGCCGGTCGCACCCTGATTCCCCTGCGGACCTTGGGGGCCTGTGGGGCCTTGAATGCCCTGGATGCCTTGCGCGCCTGTGGCGCCGGTCGCACCTTGGATGCCTTGCGCGCCCTGGGGGCCTGTGGGGCCTTGAATGCCCTGGATGCCTTGCGCGCCTGTGGGGCCTTGGATGCCTTGAGGACCCTGCGCGCCGGTGGGGCCTTGAATGCCTTGCGCGCCTTGATCACCCTGCGGGCCTGTGGGGCCTTGGATGCCCTGGATGCCTTGCGCGCCTTGAGGGCCTGTGGGGCCTTGGATGCCCTGATCCCCCTGCGGGCCTTGAATGCCTTGAGGCCCCTGCGGGCCCTGCGGGCCGGCAGGACCCGTGGGACCAACCGAGAGATCACACTCATACGCCGTCCCCGCCGCGTTCACGCGCAGGACCTCGCCCGGGCCGCACAACGTGAGGCTCAGATTGGGACACGTACCGCCCGTCGAGACGATGGGGCCGTCGGCCGTGACACAGCTCACCATCTCGGACTTGATCTTATCCATCATGTCGTCGAGCAGGGTGTTGAGCGGCGTGGGCCCGGCGATGATCTCGGGCAGCGGGTCGGGAGCAGGGCTGAAGGTACAGGTGGTTTGTCCGACTTTGCACTGCTCGACGGTGACGAACAGATCTTGGGACAGGAAGAGATCGAGCAGCGCGGGCGTGAACGCGAGCTCGAAGCGCGTGGTGCACTGGCGCACGAGCATCTGCACGCTCTCCTCCGTGTAGACCACGTTGGAGCTCGCGTCCGTCACCGTGATGCGCCCCGACCGGTACCCGTTCTTGATCGACGAACAGACGCCCGTGGCGGGCATGTCGTTCGTGATGAGGTTGACGTCGAGCTTCGCGTTGGCGCTCGCGGGCGACGCGAACGCGGAGAGCCCGAGGAGAGTGAGCGCCGAGGTGATCGGGTGCTTGATTCGCTTCATGAAAGATTGCCTCCTGGCAACGGAAAAGGCCCTGTCGAGCGCACACCACCCCCCTTGCGGCACGGGCCTCGCCGCGTCTCGGAGCGCTTGGGGTCATGAGCGAAAGGCTCTCCAGAAGGAGGCCGAAGGATGATCGCGTAACCTTCAACAGGTCACGATCATCCCTTTTACTATGGCAATAGCGCCCCCGTCTACCCAAAAAAACTCTTCGAAGGACGGAATTCTGACGAAGGGCAACGTGGTTATGCGGAGCATGTGAGGGCTTATGTAGGTGTTTTGGGTGCGCGGAGTTTGTCCACTTCACGTGGTAGAGCAAGGTAGGTAAGCTCGGCCTTCATGCGATTCGTACGCTCGGGCCGATCGGGGCTTGTCTTCTCTCTTTTATTGCTCGTCTCGGCGTCGGCGAAGCTTGGCTGCGGGGGCGTGGAGAGCGCGACAACGAGCAGCGCGGGCACCGGAGGATCGTCGAGCGCATCGAGCACGTCGAGCGGGGGAGGGTCGAGCGCATCGAGCACGTCGAGCACGTCGAGCGGGGGAGGGTCGAGCGCGTCGAGCAGCGCGTCGTCATCGACCGGAGGCCCAGTGGGGTGCGTCACGACCACGGACGCGGGGCATCACGTGATGGGCTGCAACGGCATCACGTATGATGTCGAGGTGCCCGCCGCGTGCACGGCGGGAGGCTGCGGCCTCGTCCTCGACATGCACGGCTTCACCATGACCGCGGAGCTGGAGGACAAGGGCACGAGCATGCGGGCCCTCGGGCAGCAACATGGTTATGTCGTCGTGCAGCCCACCGCGCCCGGCCTCCCTCCGAGCTGGGATCAATTCGCGCACGCGCCGCTCGTCATCGCCTTTGTCGAAGACGCCATGGCCTCGTTTGGCATCGATCCCAAGCGCGCTCACGTGATGGGCTTCTCCCAAGGCGGCGGCATGACGTGGCGCCTCGTCTGCCTCCGCGCGGATCTCTTCGCCTCGGCGGCGCCCATCGGCGGGCTCGGAGGGTGTGAGTTCTCGGGCGCGAACGTGCCGAGCGAGCCTGTCTCGATCGTGATGGTTCACGGCCGCGCCGACAACGTCGTGAGCTTCAACCTCATCGCGCTCCCGCAGCGCGACGCGGCGCTCAACTATTGGGGCTTCGACGCGGGCATGGTCGTGGAGGACGACGGCGCGCACAAGGCCACGCGCTTCACTTCGCCAGGCCCCGGCCCCGTGACGTTCGAGCTGTGGGAGCACGATTATCAAGCGGGCAATTTGATCTTGGGCGGCCATTGCTTCCCGGGCGGCACCGACGTGGGCCCGGGCGTCTTCCAGTTCGGGTGCGCGGCGCAAGGCACCTTCGTCTATGGATCGCTCGCGATGCAGTTCTTCCTCGACCACCCCAAGATGCCATGAGCGCAGACAAAGGCCTCCTCGGGCTCACGATGATCGTCAAAGACGAGGCGAGGACGATCGAGCGCACGCTCGCCTCGGTCAAACCCCACATCGACGCGTGGCTCATCCTCGACACCGGATCGACCGACGACACGCGTGAGGTGGTGAAGCGCGCGATGGAGGGTGTCCCCGGCGAGGTGCGCGAGGCGCCGTTCATCGACTTTTCGACCACGCGCAACCACGCCATCGAGCTGCTCGGCGATCGGACCGAGTTCTTCCTTTGGCTCGACGCCGACGACGTTTTGCGGGGCGGCGACGCGATTCGCAGGTTCCTCGCGCGCGAGCGGCGTTTGTCGGGCCCGGACCGCGAGGCGTATTACGTGCGCGTCGACGTGGGGATCCGCTTCGACTCCGCGCGCATCGCGCGCACCAGCGCGGGCTGGCGCTTCCGCGGCGCCGTTCATGAGGTCTTGATGGGCCCGGACCGGCCGCCGCCGTCGCACCGCGTGCCCGACGCGATGATCGATCACTTCGCCGATCAGGTCTCGGGCGAGCGCTCGCGCGCGCGGTGGGAGCGCGACGTGGGCCTGCTCTCGGGGGCCATCGCGCGCGATCCCAACGACGCTCGATCCGCCTTTTACCTCGCGCAGACGTTCCTTTGGCTCGGCCGGCTCGACGAGGCCGAGGCGGCCTTTCGGCGCCGCGTCGATCTCGGCGGCTGGTCCGAGGAGGTGTATCAATCCAAGGTGGGTTTGGCCGACGTCGCCGCGCGGAGGGGAGATGCGTTTTCGGAGGTGCTCACGCGCTACCTCGACGCGCACGCCTTCGCCCCTCACCGCGCCGAGCCGCTCCACGCCATCGCGCTCCACTACAACGCGCGCGGCGAGCACGCGCTCTCTCTCCTCTTCGCGCGGCGCGGCTACGAGATGCCTTTACCCACGAAGGACACGCTCTTCGTCGACGAGGAGGTCTATCGGTGGAAGCTCGCGGATCTCGTGGGCACGTCGGCGTATTGGGTCGGCGAATACGCGCTCGGCGAGGAGGCGGCGCGCAAGGCCGTCCGCGCGATGCCAAACGATCCTCGCTTGAAGAAGAACCTGGAGTTCTATTTGGCGCGCAAGAAGAAGTGAACCGGGCACCTCGGCGCGGCGCGCTCGGCGCTCCCTGCGCTTCCGGTGCTCAAATACGGGAGTATTCTCCGCTCCGGTTCTCGCTCGGATGTGTGATCCGGGCGCTCGCGACGATAATTCAACGGGCTTTTAAGGCGTGAGCGGGATGGTCTTGACCGCCCTCGGGAGATGGCAATACGC
>CAYTJL010000263.1:1827-12504 GCA_964437785.1 uncultured Polyangiaceae bacterium | reverse complement strand
GCGCCGGGCATCTTGGCGCCCTGGAGCGTTTGGCGGATGGAGGCAAAGGCTTGTTGCGCGCTCGGGTTGCCCTTTTGCCCTTCGCACGCGCCGGCGGCCGCCATGTAATAGGCCTTTTGATCCAGAGGAGCGTTGTTCGCGTTCTGCCGGAGCGCGGCGCAGCACTTCGCGATGCTGGTCGCGGCGCCGGTGCCCGCCGGCTTGCCGCCGTCGCCCGCGTCGCCTGTCCCCGCGTCGGTGGGCTTCGCGCCCGCGTCCTCTTCGGGCATCACGGTGGCCGTGGTCACGGGCGTCGGCGTGGGCGCAGGCGCCGCGGAGGCCGAGGCGCTCGCCGCGGTCTTGTCCTCGTCATCCTTCTTGTTGCACCCGCTGCACCCATTGGTCGCGAAGAGCACGAAGGCAGGGAACAACGCTGCAAAGGTGATCGAGAGCGTTCGTTTGCGGTTCATCATGGCTTCACCCATCCCACGTTTGTGCGGCATCGTGGGCTCTTTTCTTCATCCGAACGAGATCGTTTGAGGCCCGCCCCGACGGCCCTCGGAGGACGCTCGAAGAGAAGGTCAGTGATGCTTGGCGGCCTTCTTGGCCTTGGCCGCGGGCTTCGCCGGCTTCTTGACGATGGGCTTCATGCCGTGAGCGGGCTTGGAGAGCGCGGGCTTCTTGCCCTTCGAGGCCTTGCGGACCTTCGGGGTCTTAGCCTTTTGCACCTTCACCTTGGAAGGCTTGGGCGCGGGCGTCTCGGCGAAGGCCACGCTCGGGACAGCGAGGGCGATGGCGATCGAGAGGATGCGAGCAAAGATCGACTTCATGGGGGGCTCCCCTGGTGGGTGGTGGTTTCCAGATGCCGCTTCGGTGAACGCTACCTACCGTGGTTGGAGACCGGGGTCAAACAAAGAGCACATTATCCCACACGCCCCATCATCCTCTGTTCCTGAGCATGTCCTTGCCCTTCACCTGGCCTTGCGCCTTCTTCCATGCCGCGGCGGCCTCTTCGTCCGAGATGCTCA
The DNA here is from genome assembly GCA_964437785.1 of uncultured Polyangiaceae bacterium. Classification (GTDB taxonomy): domain Bacteria; phylum Myxococcota_A; class Polyangia; order Polyangiales; family Polyangiaceae; genus CAYTJL01. The sequence goes on along the minus strand of CAYTJL010000263.1, from coordinate 11,497 downwards.
CGGGCGCCGACGCTACCACAAGAGATGCGCGCGGGGATGGTCTTTCGTCGCGCCACCTGGTCCATCGCCGATCCGCCGCGCGTTCCGCTCCGGCCGAGAAAATAAGCTCGAACCTCATGTGGATTGTCGCCGGCGCGGAGCTTTCCGAAGAGGCTGCGCGCGCGGCGCGGGTACGCTCCTTGCCGAGCGCGGGGCAGCCTTCGTGGCGAGAGGTGGAATCATGAATGGCAAGCTCCTCGCGGCCCTCGCGGCCCTGTCGCTCGCGCTCCTCGGGTGCAACAGCCTGACCGGCGTGGATCGGTTGACCATCGACGACGGCGAGGGCGAGGGCGCGGGCAGCTCCACGGGGAGCGGGCAAGGCGGAGCGCCGGTGACCTCCGGCGCGGGCGGGACGAGCGTCGCGTCGTCGTCGAGCGGCGGACAAGGCTCCTCGTCCTCGTCGACGTCGGGCGCCTCGTCGTCGAGCTCGGGCGCGGTCTCGTGCCAATACCCGCAGGGCAGCACGGGTGTGTCGATGGGCAAGGTGGTGCCGCAGAGCTTTACCTGGCAAGGCTTCAAAGAGAACAGCCAATCTCCCTCGGCCATCTCGATTCAAGACTACTTCGACTGCGACGGGTCCAAAGGGCAAAACGCGCTCCTCATCGTGCAATCGGCGACGTGGTGCGCGGTCTGTCAAGAAGAGGCGTCGCAGATGAACGCCCACGTGGCGGGGTGGGCGGGGCTCGGGATCCGCGTGCTCACGCTGATGATCGAGGACAGCGACTCGAGCCCCGCGACGGTGCAAACCGCGCTCGATTGGAAGGGGTATTTCAACTTGAGCAAGGTCGCGGTCGCGGCCGATCCCGCGTTCTCGTTCGCGCACCCGGGCTCGAACGGGCTGCCGATGTCCATCCTCGTCGACCCGAGGACCATGACCATCGTCGCGATCGAAGAGGGGTACAGCGGCGACTTCACGGCGCTCGAGCAGCTCGCGCAGCAGAACGCGAATTGAGGTTCCGCGCTGCCAGATTGGCAATCTCCCCGGCCGCCTCGTGCCAACATGGGTGAAGCGCGCTCGGCGACCCCACGATTTCGCGGGGATTCGCGCGTGGCACCGGGCTTGATTAGGGCGGCGGCATGCTCGGACCCTACCGGACGATCGCCGCCGCCCCCTCCTCCCCGTGCGCCGCCCCCTCGCCCAAGGAGCCTTGTCCCGGACAAGGCCCCTTCCCGCCGGAGCCTCAGCACTTCGCGAGCTCGTGCGGGGCAAACACCGCTCGCCCTCCGCGCTCGCTCACGTCCTGGCTCGTCGGGCCGATCCTCGCGGCCTTCTCGCTCTCGATCTTCCTCATCATGTTCAAGCTGCTCACCACCCATCCGACGGTGAAGCACACCCACACCCGCGAGGTGAAGATCATCGAGGCGCCGATCCGCAGCGAGGCCGCGCCCTGCGGCGCGAGCCAGTGGCGCGCGCCTTCGCCGAGGCCGCCGCTCGCTCCTCGTCGCGACGGATCGCTCCTCGCGTCGCTCGGCGCGCCCACGGACGCGCCTCCCGAGCTGTGGCGAAGGGCCGAGAAGCTCCGGGCGGCCGGCCTCGACGCGGTCTTGATCCGCGCCGTCTTCTCGCGCGAGTCGATCGATCGCTCGTTCGAGGGCGGGATCGTGCACGTGGAGCCCGCGCCTGGAGGGCTCCGTATCACGGGGATCAAGCCGATGTCGGCGTTCGCGATGGCGGGGCTCCGCGAGGGCGACGTGGTCCTCGCGGTGAACGGTCATGCGTTGACCGACCCCGAGCACGCGCTCTCGATGTACCCGTACATGCCTTGGAAAGAGGCCGTGGTGGAGATCCTGCGCGGCGAGCGACGTGTCTTTTTGCACGTGACGGTCAGGGGGTTTGCTCCGTGGCGAGAGCCGCGGTGATCACGGCTTGGGACACGCGCAGCACGATCACCTTCTCGCGGTTCACCACCACGAAGCCCGGCGCGGATCCCTTGGGCTTGCGCAGATAACGCCGCTCGGTGTGCTCGACCTCGACCACACCTTCGCCGCGCGCCTCCGAGAAATGAGCCGCCAAGTGCGCCGCTTCGAGCAGCAACGCGGGCGCGATCGGCTTGCCTTTGTCGAGCGGCACGATCACGTGCGCGCCCGTTCGGCCTTTGGCGTGGAGCCAATGATCGTGCGGGCGCGCAGCGTGGAAGGTGAGCGCGTCGTTGCCCGCGGCGCCCTTGCCCACGAAGATCAGCGCGCCGCCTGCTCCTGTGAACGTGCGGTAAGGCAAGCTCTTCTCGCTCGCGCGCCTCTTCGCGCCGCCCTCGCTCGGGCCTTGGAGATGTGCGACGTGCGCGAAATCGCGCGGCGCCGCGGCCTTGGTGCGCGCGGAGAGATCGACGATGGCCGCCAGCGTCGACGCACCTGCGAGCTCCTTCGATCCCTCGCGCACGGCGGCGCGCGATCGCTCGGCGGCCGCGAGCCTCTCGTGGCTGATCGACGCGCCCAGCTGAAGGCGCTTGTGGCGCTTGAACATCGCGTCGATCTGATCGCGCGCGGATCGCGCCGGATCGAGCGGCAACGTGACCTCGGTGGGCTCGCCGCTCGACCAGTCGGTGACCGTGATCGATCGCGCGCCGCGCGGGGCGCGTGACGCCTCCGCGACGAAGAGCGACGCGCGATCGGCGCGCGCGCGGGCCTCGTCGATGCGGCCGAGGTCTCCTTGGATCGCCTCGATCCGCCGCGTGATCTTGGCCTCGGCGCGGGCGAGCGCGCGCGCGAGGTTGCGGCGCGCGTCCTCGATCGCGTTCGCGCCGAGGTCGGCCGCGAGCGCCTCGCCCGCCGCGATGAGCGCGTCTTCGTCGTCGATCGCGATCGCGCCGTGCTCCTCCCCTCCCCCGTCCTCGCGCAGCGCGATCGCGCCGGAGATGGCGCACAGCGTCCATGCGCGCTCGCCGCGGCGTACGCGGAGCCGATCGCGATGAACGTCGATCACGCGGCCGCCTTCGAGCGCGGCGCGCCATCGCCGGAGCTCGTGCGGCGGCAGCGCCGCGCCGGGCAGCGTCACGCCGCGGAAGGGACGCTCGCGGAGCAGGCCGATCGAGGCGCCGCGCGACGTCGCCGCGAGGAGCACGTGGAGGGTCGCGCCCTGCACGCGACAGCGCACCAAGGCGATCGTCGATCGCACGTCGACGCGTTGAACCGAGGCGTCCCCGAGGAGCGCGCGGCTCGGGGGATCGCTCACGACCTCTGTCGCGACGACTCTTCGATGAGCTCGACCTTGTAGCCGTCGGGATCTTGGACGAACGCGATCACGGTGGTGCCGTGCTTCATCGGGCCGGGCTCGCGCGTGATGGTGCCGCCCGCCCTGCGGATGGCGTCGCACGTCGCGTAGATGTCGCCCACGCCGAGCGCGATGTGGCCATACGCGTTGCCGAGCTCGTATTTGTCGACGCCCCAGTTGTGCGTGAGCTCGATCTCGGCGTGCTCGGGGTTTTGGCCATAACCGAGGAACGCGAGCGTGAACTTGCCCTCGGGGTAGTCGTTGCGGCGCAGGAGCGACATGCCGAGGACGTCGCGATAAAACGCGATGGATCGATCGAGGTCGCCGACACGGAGCATGGTGTGGAGGATTCGCATCGCGCGCATCCTACCGCGCTTTTCGTCGATTTTGTCGCGGGGCCAAGGGCTCGCGAGTATGGTGTGGGGGAGGCGGCCACCGTGCTCGATCCTGACTGTCCCACGTGCCAAGCGCTCCACGGCCTCTTGCACGAAGCCGAGCTCGACGTCGTCCGTTGTGCCATCGAAGCGCGCGAAAAAGGCCCTTCGTACGGGGTGTTCGTAGGCGTCCCGGAGGAGCTCGGCGCCGAGACGGAGGAGGAGGCCGCCGCGCTCGCGGTCGCGCGCGAGGTCGGCTATTACGCGGGCGTCGCGACCGTCGACGAGCTGCTCCGCCACGTGCCCGAGCACGGTCACGATCCCGATCTCCTCGACGAGATCCGGCGTCGCTTGTGCCTGCCTCCTCCCGACGGTCAAGTGCACGTGCTCGTGTCGCTCGACGGGTGCGTCGCGACCATCACCGCGCACGCCGACCCGCGCATCCTCGCGCAGCGCGAGCGCGAGATGCGCCGCGTGCTTCGCATCGGGGATCTCTTCGAACGCGCCGAGCCCGTGGTGCTCGCGCGCGCCGAGGCCGAGGCGCAGCGGCCGCGGACGGTCTTCATCGTGACCTCCCCCGATGATCCGGCCCTCGACAAGCTCCCTCGCATCGGCGAGCCCGATCGGGCCGCGGCGCGGGAGCGTGGTGTTTATGTGGCGCTCCACGACGCGGCGGACGCCATCGCCGCGCTGCCGCTCGAAGGGCTCGAGGCCGAGGACGCGCTCCGCGCCACCAAACGCCTCTTGGAGCCGATCCCTGAGGGCTTCGTGCGGGCCATCGCCGTCTATGATGGTCACATGACGACCATCACGCGGCGCGCCGAGCCTGGTTGTTTGGATATCGGGTGTTGAGCGCCGGAGAGAAAAAAGACCGTCAAAGGCAGCAGCGGAACCCCACGTCCGGGCCGGCGTAGGCGCGCTGCTGGAGCACGTTGGCGTCGCACCGCAGATCACCCATGCTCGATTGGAACGACCCGCCGCGGACGCGGCAATCGTCGGTGGGGAGCGCCGCGCCCGTACACGAGTCCTCCCACTCGGCCACGTTCCCGCTCATGTGATAGAGCCCGGGCGAGCCGCCGAGGCACGTGGCCAAAGCGCTCTCGACCACGACGTTGAGCGCCGGAGCGCCGTTGCACGCCGCCGGCAAGAAGGCGTCGCCGTACGGATAATCGTTGTTCCCCTGCGCCGAGCACGCGTCGAACCACGTGCTCTTGGTCGGGTCGGCGAAGTCGGCCGGCGCGTTGGGACCGCCGGTGAGCGCGCCGCAGAGGTGTTTGCCGAAGTAGGCGCAATACGCCGATGCGTCGCACCAATCCACGTAACGAACAGGCTCGTTCAAGTTGGCGGGCGCAGGGGGCCACGCGCCCGACGGCGTGTAGCTCGTGTTCCACGAGCACGCGGCCGGCTGGTTCGCCGTGCTGGGGTTCGCGTTGAAGAACGCGAGGTAGTCTGAATACGTCGTCTCGTAGGCGTCGATGCAGGCGATGCCGCCGCCCATGATGGGCACGATCACCATCTTGGTCGGACACGTGCACTTGTTGGCGGCGCACGCGTTGCTCGCGCAGTCCGACGCGCTGGTGCACGTTTGGCTGAGCGCGCACTTGGGGCAAGCGCCGCCGCAGTCCACGTCGGTCTCGTTGCCGTTCTTGACGCCGTCCGTACACGTGGACTGCTGGCAGACGAGGCCCACGCAAACACCGCTCGTGCAATCGCTGTTCACGACGCAGAACTTGCCGACGCCGCACGCGGGGCACGTCCCGCCGCCGCAGTTGAGGTCGGTCTCGCTCCCGTTCTGCGCGCTGTCCATGCAGGTGGGCGCGACGCAGACGAGGTTTTGACAGGAGACCGAGAGGCAGTCCGAGCCGATCTTGCACGCCTTTTGAAGCCCGCACGGCGCGCAGTCCGGGCCGCCGCAGTCGACGTCTGTCTCGTTGTTGTCCTTGGCGCCGTCGGTGCAGCCCGGCCCCTGACAGATGCCGTTCGAGCAGATGTCGCTCAAGCAGTCTGCGTTGACGATGCAGTCCTGTCCGACCTTGCACAAGAAAGGACAGCTCCCGCCGCAGTCACGGTCGGTCTCGTCCCCGTTCGTGACGCCGTCCGAGCACGAGGGGTCCGCGCAAATGCCGTTGATGCACTGAGGATATTCGCAGTCCGCGCCCATCGAGCACATCTGATGAGGAGCGCACTTGACCGGGCACGAGCCGCCGCAATCGACGTCCGTCTCGTCCCCATTCTTGGCGTCGTCGGTGCACGAGGGCGCGACGCACGTGCCGTTTTGGCACGACATCGTTTTGCAGTCCGCGCCGGATCCACACATCTTGTCCGTGTCGCACGGAGGGCACGATCCGCCGCAATCGACGTCCGACTCATCACCATCCTTCATCTCGTTCGAGCACCCGTTCCCGCCGGAGCTGGACGTCGACGACGTGGAGGTGGAGGTCGAGGTCGAGGTCGACGTGGACGTCGAGGACGACCCTGTCCCAATAGGAGGAGACGGCTCGGGGCTCTCGCCCCCGCCACAGCCTACGACCACACCGACGAACGCCGATGCGCCGGCGAGCACCAGATAAGGGAATACCTTCATTCTAAAACCTCTCGCGTCGAACGAGGGAATCTGCCTCGGACCCACGAAACAAGGATGGAGCGCCTCGGCCGATCAAAACAAACATTGTGCCACGCGCGGAGCCCCTCTCTTCCCGCAACGAACGCGCGGATTCTCCTCTTCGCGCGGGCCGGGAGGAGCGCGCGCGCTGACAAAAATCGTCACTCGCCCTCGCGCCCGCCGACAAAGTTTGGCCCGGCGGTGATCGTTTTGATCTGGATTTTTGGGGGCTCGGTCTCTAAGAAAACGCTGTGCCAAGTTCTTCGTTGGTCGAGGGCGGCTCGGGCCGCTCTTCTTCGTTCTTGTCGTCCTTGTTCGGCACCGAGCGCCCCGCCGTCGCCGGTCTCCTGTGGATGACGGTGGCCAACCTGCTCTTCTCGGTGATGACCATCGCGGCTCGCCTCGCGTCGCGCTCTGCGCCTTGGACGCTCGTCGGGGGGAGCCGGGCGCTCGTCGGCGCGCTCGTGGCGCTCTCGTTCGCGCTCAAGGCGGGGACGCCGCTCCGCACCAAACATCGAGGCATGTCATGGGCGCGCTCGCTGCTCGGGACGCTGTCGATGCTCACCACGTTTTATGCGCTCAGCGCGTCGGCGCTGGCCGTGGGCGACGCGGTCACCATCTTCTCGATGGCGCCCATCTTCATCGCCATCTTCTCTCCCAGGCTCCTCGGCGAGCGGCCGAGCAAGGGCCTTTGGGGCGTGCTCCTCGTCGCGTTCGCGGGCGTCGCGCTCGTCGCGGGCCCCAAGCTCACGTTCTTGGGATCGGGCTTGGGATCGCGCACGGGCGCCTCCCTCCCGGCGCTGGCCGCGCTCCTCGCGGCGATCTTCTCGGCGCTCGCCATGATGTTCCTCCGCAAGATGAGGAGCGGTGACGAGCCCGACAGCGCGGAGGCGATCGCGCTTCACTTCGCCCTCGTGGGCACGGTCGCTCATGCGTGCTTCGCGCTCTTCACGTTCCGAATGCCTACCCTCCGCGACATGGGTTGGCTCCTCGTCACGGGGCTCACAGGGGGGCTCGCGCAGCTCGCGATGACGCGCGCCTACGCGCTCACCGAAGCCGCGCGCCTCGGCGCGGTGAGCTACCTCGGCACGATCACCACCTTTGTGGCGAGCATCGTTTTTTTGGGCGAGCGCCCTGTGCTGACCCAAATCGCAGGCTCGCTCCTCGTCGTCGGCGCGGGCGTGGCGCTCGCGGTGAGCGCCGCCAACAAGGCATCTCCGGGGTTGGCCCAAACGCGATAACGCTCGTCAAACAGGGCGTCAGCGCCTTCGATCCGCGAGCGCGATCGCGCGGCGAACAGCGCCTCGATCGCGCTCTCCGGCGCGCACGGGATCGACCTCGGCGACGAGCCGCGCGAGCGCGGTCATCATGGCCTTGGCCTGCGCCGCCCCGCGCGCGTCCCCCTCGGCCTCGGCGAGCGCGAACGTGCGACGCTCGATGGTGAGCGCCGCGGGGAGCGCGCCAATCGACACGTACGCGGCGCCGAGCTCGCGCAAAAGCCCGCGATCGGCGGGGCGCAGCGCGCACGCCGCCTCGAAGTCCAAAGCAGCCTCGGCGCGGCGGAGCACCTTGACACGGAGCCGCGCGCGGGCGGCATAGCCGTCGGCGAAGCCCACCACGTGATCGAGCCCGACCGCGTACGTGCGCTCCGCGTCGTCCGCGCGGCCCGCGGCCTCGTGCATGGCGGCGAGACCGAGATACGCGGGACCGTACGTAGCGTCGAACCGGAGCGCCTCTTCGTAACGAGCACGCGCGGTGTCGCGATCGCCGCGCGCCTCGTTCTCGCGCGCTTGTCGCGTGAGCTCGATGGCCTGCGCCGTCGCCCAGCCCGGCCCGTCCGCGCGCGCTCTTTCGACGCCCGCGACGCTCGTGAGGACGAGGGCGAGGACGGTGGCCGCGGTCTTTGTGCGCATGCGCATCGGAGCGCGACTCTATCACGGATCGTCGCGCGGCCCTCCCATCGTGATAGCCACGGCGCCGCAAACGATGTATCGAAGAGACGACATGGGGAGCGTATCGGTCCTATCGTTTTCGAACCTGCCGCTGACGTGGCTCGTCTGGAAGCGCCCGCCGAGCGCGGAGGTGCTCACGCTCGCGTGCCGCGCCACGTTCACGCTCTCGCCCGGTGTCTCGCAGCTCGCGCCGTCGCAGGAGCCGGCCTCGCAATCCGAGCAGGTGTACCCGGACGGGTCGAGCCGCGGTGTTTATGCGCCGAACGACCGCGCGCCGCTCAAGCCGCGCGCCGACGTGGTCCTCGTGGGGCAGGCCCATTCACCGGGCCAAAGGCCTGTGCACACGCTCGTCACGCGCCTCGTGGTGGGCGAGATCGACAAACGGGTCGAGGTCTCGGTCGATCGCTGGTTCGACCTCGATGGCCATTTGGCGAGCGGACCGCGCTTTACCACGATGCCCCTCGTTTATGAGCGCGCCGCGGGCGGCCCCGACACGCAGAACCCCCTTGGCGTGCGCCACGACGCGCGCGACATGTACGGTCGCAGCGCGGTCCCCAACTTGACGCCTGCCGGCGTCGAGATCACGTCTCGACAGCACAAGATCGCGGTCGCGTGTTTTGGCCCCATCGCTGCGTCGTGGCCGTCGCGACGAGCGCTCTATGGCGCCTCAGCCCAGCTCCCTTCGGACTTCAGCGGTCAAATCCTCCCTTCGGATCTCAACCCCGCCTTCTTCAACGCCGCTCCTTTGGATCAGCAGCTCGCGACGCTCCGTGACGACATGCCCATCACGCTCGAAGGGCTGCACCCCGAGCACGCGGAGCTCGTCACGCGGCTCTCCGGCGTCCGTCCCAAAGCCTTCTTGGAGGACAAGGCCGTTCACCCCATGGCGCTCCGCCCGGACACGTTGTGGATCGACTCCACACGTGGGATTTGCACGCTCACGTGGCGGGGCCAAGCGCCGATTGATCCCAACGTGCCCACCAAGGTGCTCGTCGCGACCGAGGCGCCGGGTCAAACCCTCACCTGGGAGGACGTCGACAAGCTCCGCACCGAGGCGCGCCGAGGGCTCCAAGCGAGCGCGGCGTCGGGCCTCGCGCTCGACAAAACCGTGGACGCGCCGCGCTCCGCCAAACACAAGACACTTCCGTTCTCGCAGGCGCAGGTGGCCGAGCGGCTCGGGCTCACCCCTCCTCCCGCGCCGTCCCCCTCGTCGACAGGCGGGCTCCCGTTCTCCTCCTCTCCTCCTCCGGCCGACGCCTCTCCCTGGGCGCGCGGGGCGCCTGTCACGTCTTCCCCCGCGCCCCCGAGCGCGGGTGGTGCGCCAGTCCCGTCTGCCCCGTCTGCCTCACAGCCACGCTCGCTCTCGCCGGCGCCTTTTGCGGCGCCTGTCGCGCCGAGCATGCCTGTCGCGCCGAGCATGCCTGTCGTGCCGAGCATGCCTGTCGCGCCGAGCATGTCTGTCGCGCCGAGCATGCCTGTCGCACCGAGCATG
>CAYTJL010000263.1:0-1727 GCA_964437785.1 uncultured Polyangiaceae bacterium | reverse complement strand
CTGTCGCGCCGAGCATGCCTGTCGCACCGAGCATGCCTGTCGCGCCGGAGGCGGCGGTCAAGCCGACGCACGCGCTCGTGATCCTGGGATTCGAGGCCTCGGCGCTGCCCGAGCTGCGGCGCGATCCGCGCTTTTCTCCGCTCATGGACGCCATGAACGACGCGCCGCCCGACCCGGAGCTCGACGCGCGGAGGCCCGGGGAGGACGTGGCCGCGGCCGAAGATCGCCGCGAGATCACGGAGATGTTGGCGCGCGGCGAGCCCACCTCCGAGGAGGGTTTGCTGGCCCTTTTGGAGCACGCGATTCGCCCGGACGGCCGCGTGGTGACGCCGCTCGCGCTCGTCGCGGGAGACATGCTCTTGCCGTTCGACGAGCACGCCACGTTGAAGGCCACGGTCTCGACCGCCTCGGCCCACATGGGCACCGACGCCGAAGCGCGTGAGTCCGTGGCGCTCGCCCGCGATTACCTCGCTTCGCCCGGCGCGCCCAGCGCGCCTCCCGTGGCCGAAGGGCTCGCCAAACGCATCCGCGAGACGTTCGAGAAGAGGGGATTGCTCCCCGCCGCCGCGATCGCCGAACACGCAGGAAAAGCGCTCCTCGGGGGCCGTCATCACGTGATCAAGAAGGTCTTTGGCGGGCCGCACCTCCGCGCGCTCCTCGCGCCGGTCCACGGTGGGGGCTCGGGCGCCGCGAGCGGCCCCTCCGCCCCTGCACCCCCGGGGATCCCTGTTTATCTCGGCGAAGCGCTCGCGCGCGCGCTGCCGGTCACCGAGCGCCTCCGCGTCCGCGCCGTGGTCGAGGTGCGCGCCGCGGTCGACGCGAACGAGGCCCATCGCATCGCGCTTCGCCCCGTGGCGCTCGCGATGCTCGCGCCCTTGCCTGCGGAAGAGAAGAAGCCCGCGCCGGACGCCAAAGGGAGGCGATAGGCCATGACCGAACCGCTCGAGCTCGTGTGGATGGCGGACGGGAGCGCGGCGCGCGCCGCGACACAGGCCACCTTCAAACCGATCCTCGCCTTGGCGGAGGCGAGCGCTCCGCGCCCCGAGAGCGAAGCGCCCAAGCTCGTCGGGAGCGAGGGCCCCGCGAACGAGCGGCGCGACATGGCCTTTGTGCTGAGCCACGCCTCTCCGCTCGACGCCGAGGGCGTCGCCGCCGCGCTCACGGCCGCGGTGCGCGGCGACGGCAAATTCGCGCCTCCGCTGGTGGTCGTCGCGGGGGAGCTGCGGTTTGCGTTCGACGAGGTGAAGGCGCTCGCGGCCATCGTCACCACCGCGACGCCTTTTTTGGGCGGCGATCCGCCCTTGAAAGAGGCGGTGAGCGCGGCCAAAGACTTCTTGGCCCTGCCCGAGATGCCCGCGTCCCCCGCGGTGATCGAGGCGTTCTCGACGAGGATCCGAGAGGCGTTTGGCCGCGTCAAGCGCGCTGTGCCCCAAGGGTATCTGGAGGCGCAGACCGATCGCGCGCTCCTGGAGCAAAGGCGGTATCAGATGCGCGTCATCGACGGATCACCCCACGTGCGCGCCACGATCCACGGCGAGAAGGGCGCCATGCTGGTGTATCTGCCCAAAGCAGCTTCGGATCACCTGCCGCTCTATCCGCGCTTCCCCGCGAGGGTCTTCGCCGAGGTGCGCGCCGCCGTGGATCAGGGTGAGCCCTTCGCCTTCGCGCTCGGCGGCTTGGCCGTCGCGCGCGGGCTCCCCGAGCCGCCGGCCAAGAAGGGGTGAGCG
>CAYTJL010000262.1:0-12539 GCA_964437785.1 uncultured Polyangiaceae bacterium | reverse complement strand
CTCCCATCGTCGAGATGGCGGCCGTGTTCGACGGCAAGCGCGCGTACGTGAAGGTAGAGCCCCGATCATGACCACCTCTCCTCTCCGCGTCCCCATCGGCCTCTCCGACTTTCGAAAGCTGCGGGAGTCAGGGTACACCTACGTCGACAAAACCGCGCTCGTCGAGGACATCCTCCGCGACACGACCGAAGCCTTGCTCCTGCCCCGGCCCCGCCGCTTCGGCAAGACGTTGAACCTCTCGATGCTCCGGTACTTCTTCGAGAAGCGCGAGGAAGACCTGAGCCCGCTCTTTACGGGCCTCGCCGTCGCGTCCTCCGATGTTGCGAAGCCGCATTTCCAGCGTTACCCGGTCATCTTCTTGACCTTCAAAGACGTCAAGCCCACCTCGTGGGAGCGCTGCTTCGAGGGGATTTTAGGCGTCTTGTCGGGCGTCTACGGCGAACATCGGTACCTCTTGGAGGCAGGAAACCTCACGCCCGAGGATGCCAAGCTGTTCACCGAGATCCTCGAGCGGCGCGCCGGGTTCGGCGTCACCGTGGACGCGCTCAAGGTGCTCTCCCGCATGCTCGCCGAGCACCACCGCGAGAAGGTGGTGATCCTGATCGACGAATACGACTCGCCCATCCACGCCGGTTACACCAAAGGCTATTACGACGACGTCGTGGCCTTCTTCCGCGACTTTCTCTCGGGCGGCCTCAAAGACAACACCCATCTCTTCAAAGGCGTGCTCACAGGCATCCTGCGCGTCGCCAAAGAGAGCTTGTTCTCGGGCCTCAACAACGTCACCGTGTATGGCCTGCTCCGCCCCGAATACGCACCCTACTTTGGCTTCACCGAGCCCGAGGTCGAGGCGCTCTGCGGCGCCGCGGGCGAGCCCGCGCTCATGGCCGACATCCGCTCGTTTTACAATGGATACCTGTTCGGCGGGATCGCCATTTACAACCCCTGGTCCGTGCTCAGCTTCTTTCACAACACCCGGCACGACCTCTTGCCCTATTGGATCGACACGAGCTCGAACGATCTGGTCCGCGAGCTGCTCCTCTCCGGGCCTGCGGGCGTGCGCGCCGAGCTCGAGGTGCTGCTCGCAGGCGGCGCCATCCACAAGTCCATCGAAGAGAACATCGTCCTTCGCGAGGTCTCCGCCAATCCCGATGCCGTGTGGAGCTTCTTGCTCTTTACGGGGTATCTCAAGCCCCGCGCGCTCACCATGGTCCGGGGGAAATATCAGGCCGAGCTCGCCGTGCCCAACATCGAGGTCGAGATCGCGCTCCAAGGCATGGTGCAATCCTGGATGGAGGCGCAGACAGGCGGATCCGAAGCGCTCAACGCGATGCTCGCCGCCCTGCTCCGCGGCGACGCCAAGACCGTGGAGCGGTATCTGAGCCACCTCGCCAAGGTGAACCTCTCGTATTTCGACACGGCCGGTCCCGAGCCCGAGAAGTTTTATCATGGCCTCGTGGTGGGCCTCGTCGCCGGGCTCATGACGAGCCACGACGTGCGCTCGAACCGCGAGTCCGGCTATGGCCGCTGCGACGTGATGATCCTCCCCAAAGCCCCGGGCAAGCCCGGTGTGGTGCTGGAGCTCAAACGGGTCGACCCGGACGAGAACGAGACCGTCGATATCGCGATGGCGTCGGCGCTCGCGCAGATTCGAGAGCGGCAGTACGCCGCCGAGCTGCGGGAGCGGGGCGCCTCTCCCATCGTCGAGATGGCGGCCGTGTTCGACGGCAAGCGCGCGTACGTGAAGGTTGGTTGAGGAGGGATTACCGCGGGCTTTGGCGAGTCCTATGGCACGATACCTCTTCTTCGAGGGAGCGTGACCGCGCGTCAACCTTCGAGCGCCGCGAACCAGGCCTCGCCGATGGCGGAGAGCAGGTCCTCGGTCACATCGGGGCTCTCGACGACGGCGTTTGCCGCGCCGAACGAGAACACGACGCGCCCCAGCGGGACGCCCGCGACAAGCACGGTGTACGAGTCCTCCGCGAGGGGGCGCATCGTGTACGTCTTGCCTTCGTGGGTGACAGTCTTGGAAGCGACATCGACGACGGGAGCGGCTGCGTTCATGGCGCGCTCCCTACCACATCGCCCGCCGCGAACGCCCCTAAAAAATGAAGAAGGACGCACGCCGCTCGGTCCCCCCGCAAACCCGCTGCCGACGTGGCGCGAACGTCAACGCCGATGCCTAGACAGCAAAAATTCGTCCTTTTCGATAACGGGGTGAGCCCCTGAGCGAACGACAAGCCCCTGAGCGAACGACAAGCCCACGCTGACGACAAGCCCCGAGCACACGACAAGCCCCGAGCACACGACAAGCCCACGCCCCCATCGTGGATGCTTTGATGTGCCCTCTTGGCGCACCCCTCCGCGCCGGTGCGCGCCGGTTCATTTGCGAAACACGCTTCTTCCTTCACCCTCTCTTTTATGCCATGCTGAATCCCGGTTATGGCCGTTGCGGAGACACATGACGACTGAACGAGAGCCCCAGGCGCCGCCGCCCACGGAGCGACACAAGCGCGCTGTCGCCGCCGTGGAGCTGTTGTTTCGCTTATCCCCCATCGAGGCCACACAGTGGGTGTGCTCCCGGGCCGAGCCCGTTCACAAGGGGTTTCGGATGCTGGAGGCGACCTTCGTCAAGCAGCCGCCCAAGGGGCCCGCTTACGTGGTGCCCCCGCCCAAAGAGCCCGAGACCATCGACACCCCCGAAGGGCTCGTCAAAAAGGTCCTCACGGACGCGATCGATCGTGAGAACGCGGAGTCCGGCGGCACAGCCACGTGGGCCACCGTCGATCTCGCAGAGACGATTCGCCAGACCATCGCAAAGGGCGGGTGCGATATCGAGATGCTCTTGCGGGTCGCGCCCAAGAAGGGCAAGCCGTTCCCATCGATGCTCGGTATCTTGCTGCCGGGCGAAGGCGACGACGGCGCCGAGACGCGCTGGCGCGTGCTCGAGAAGATCGCGTGGCAACTCAACGCCTCCCGCTCCCTCTTTCAAGACCCCGACGCAAAGCCCAGCGTCGAGACGGTGCCTATCTACCTCTGGCCCAACACCGGCCTCCACGATCCTCAAGAAGAATGCGCCGTTTGGAAGGGCGACCTCCCCCTCCCGGGCATCCTCGGCACCCTGCTCGGGGCGCGGAGCGAACGAGAGAAGGCGCAGGAGCAGAAGCGGCGGCGCGCGTCCAATCAAGAGAGGCTCGACTGGCACACGAAGGTCGCTCACGGCCGGCGCGAGGCGGCCGCGAGGCGCCGGGAGCTGATGGGCGACGCGGGCATCACCGACGCAGCGCTCGACGCGCTCGTGCCCGCGATCGACCTCGACCTCGACAACTATTCGATGCGGCTCTGCTACCGCATCCTCCGGCTGTGGGAGCACAGCGTCGACGCGCTGCTCGAAGACCTCCCCGCGGAGTGCGTGGGCCTTTGCCTCTTCGGGTATCGGCCTCCCGGCACGCCGGCAGAAGACGTGCTCCGCCGGTGCGCCTGGGTGATCCGCCGCGCGATGCGCGACGCCGATGCGCTCCGCGCACAACGCGCGACCGCGGCTCTCGCCGCGCTCGCAGCGGTGCACGTCGATCCCGATGAGGTGAAGCGTACGCTCGCGACGATGAAGCTGCTTTGATCCACAAGCGCCCGCGCCGAACAACGTTGTCCGGCGCGCGAGAAGGCTACTCCTCGTCGGCCTCGACCTTGAAGCCGCTCTCCTTGACGACCTTGTCCTGCACCATCGGCGGGCACACCTCGAGGTGATCGACCGCCATCGAGAAGGTGCCTTTGCCCTGCGTCATGCTCTTGAGCTTGGACTCGTATTCGAGCACCTCGGCGAGCGGGACGAACGCGTTGATGATGGTCTGATCGTCGACCGAATCCGTGCCGCTCACGCGACCACGACGGCTGTTGAGGTCGCCGATGATGTCGCCCATGGTCACGCTGGGCACGACGACCTGCATCTTGACGATGGGCTCCAAGAGCACCGGGTGCGCCTGCGCGCACGCGGCCTTGAACGCCTTGCTGCCCGCGAGCTGGAAGGCCGCGTCGGACGAGTCGACGTCGTGGTACTTGCCGTCGTAGACGCGCACCTTGAAGTCCACGAGCGGGAAGCCCGCCAAGAACCCCTTGGCCATCGCCTTGACGATGCCCTTCTCGACCGACGGGATGAACTGCCGCGGGATTGAGCCGCCGACGATCGCGTCCTCGAACACGAAGCCCGTGCCCCGCGGCATCGGCTCCATGTCGATGTAGCAAACACCGAACTGACCGTGGCCGCCCGACTGCTTCTTGTGTTTGCCCTCGATGCCCGTGACCTTGCGGCTGATCGTCTCTTTGTAGGCGATGTGCGGCGGGCCAAGGCGGCAGTCGACGCCGATGCGACGGCGGATGCGCTCGACCGTGATCTCGAGGTGCAGCGCGCCGAGGCCCGACACGACGAGCTCGCGTGTCGACTGATCGACCGACACGATGAGGCCCGGATCCTCCTCGGTGAGCCGGTGCAGCGCGGTGCCGACCTTCTCCTCGGCGCCCTTCGCGGCCTCGAACTTCACGCCGCGCGAGAAGAGCGGAGGCGGCAGCTCGGGCGAGTTGTACGAAAACGGGTGCTTCTCGTCGCAGAGCGAGTGGCCGCTGAGCGCGGCCTTGAGCTTTTGCAGCGCGACGATGTCGCCCGCGCGCGCCTCGTCGACCTGCTTCGCGTCCTTGCCGACGACGTTCGCGATCTTGCCGAGGCGCTCGGTTTGCCCGAGCGACGCGTTGTAGACCGTCGCGTCGGGCTTGATCACGCCGGAGAGCACGCGCGCGAACGACGTGCGGCCCGCGTGCTGATCGATCGACGTCTTGAAGACGAACGCCGAGGCCGGCGCGTCGGCGGACGCCGCGCGCGTCGCCTCGACGCCCTTGCCCGGCACGACGCCCTTGAACGGAGCGCGCGTGTCCGGCGAGGGCACGAGCTCGACGATCGCGTTGAGGAGCGCCACCACGCCGCTCGGACGCGTGCCCGACGCGAAGTACACGGGCACGATCTTGCCTGCTTTGAAGGCCTCGCGCGCGCCTTTGTCGAGATCCTCCTGCGAGAGATCGCCGTCGGTGAGGTACTTCTCGGTGAGATCATCGTCCGAGCCCGCGACGTCGTCGACGAGCCTCGCGCGCCCGTTCTCGACCTCCTTCGCGACGGCGGCGGGGATCTCGCCGGCGTTCATGGCGTTCGGCGCCTCGGGCTTGCCGACCCACGCCTTTTGCGTGCGGAGCGCGACGACGCCTTGGTACTCGAGCCCCTCGCCGACGTGCACCTCCATGACCGCGACCGCCGCCTTGAGGCGCGTCTTGATCTCGCTCACGACCTCGTCGGGCTTCGCGTTCTCGGCGTCGACCTTGGTGACCACGACCATCGTCGGCAAGCCGAGCGACTTGGCCCACGAGAACACGCGCTCGGTGATGGGCTGGACGCCGTCTTTGCCGCTCACGACCAAGACCGCCGCGTCGACCGCGCCGAGCGCGAGGCGCGTCTCGGCGAGGAAGCTGCCCTCGCCGGGCGTGTCGACCACGTTCACCTTCTTACCGTTCCAGTGCAGGTGGGCGACGCTCGCTTCGAGCGAGCAGGCGTGGTCCCGCTCCTCGTCTTTGTCGTCGAGCACGCTCGACTTGTCGTCGACCTTGCCGAGCTTCGGCGTGGCCTTGGCCACGAAGAGCATGGCCTCGGCGAGCGACGTCTTGCCCGACCCTTTGTGCCCGATGAGGGCGATGTTCCGAATGTCACCCGAAGCGGTAGCGGTCATGGTCCTCCCCTCCTATCAATCCCGGTGCGCCCGGTAAAGTGTTACTGTCCCGTGCACCTCTCCCGCGGATGACACCGGCGCTGCGCATCCTCTATTACCTGGGCCTCTTCGCGGCCTCGATCGGCGTGCCCTTCGCGATCCAATGGTGGGACAGGAGGAGGCTCTCGCCCGAGCAGCGCGCGCGCGCGTGGAACGCCGCGAGCTGGGGCTCGGCGCTCTACGGGTTCTCGTTCCTCTCGATGCTCGCGTGGTGCTGGGTCACGCGGAGCGACTGGCCCGCGTGGCGC
The DNA here is from genome assembly GCA_964437785.1 of uncultured Polyangiaceae bacterium. Taxonomy (GTDB): domain Bacteria; phylum Myxococcota_A; class Polyangia; order Polyangiales; family Polyangiaceae; genus CAYTJL01. Next base: position 6,487 of record CAYTJL010000262.1, on the reverse strand, counting down.
GCGCGCTCGCTCCCCTACGCGATCGCGCGGAGCGTGCTCCTGCTCGTGATCGGCGCGCTCGTCACGGCGCTCGTCGTCGCGGTGGTCGGCGCCGTGAACGTGGGGCTCGCGTTCGTGTGCGGCGTCGAGATCAAGGACTAATCGCGGCGCAAAAGCTCGTGTAGCCTCGTCGCGAATGGCCCACGCCCCCCCCGACTCGGACCACGAGAGCGACACCCTCGCCGCTCCGGGCGTCGCGCGTCCGGGCGAAGCCGCCGGACAGAGCGGCGTCGTGGAGCGCGCGTTCGACGCGCGCGCCGAGGCGGACGCGCCGCTCCTCGTCGCGGGCCGCTACGAGATCCTGTCGCTGCTCGGCTCGGGCGGGATGGGGACCGTGTACCGCGCGCGCGACGTCGAGCTCGACGAGCACGTCGCCCTCAAGGTGCTGCGCCGCGAGCTGCTCGACGCGCCCGGCATGGTCGCGCGCTTTCGGAGCGAGGCCAAGCTCGCGCGGCGCGTGACCCACCGGAACGTCGCGCGCGTCTTCGACATCACCGAGCACGAGGGCGAGCGCTTTTTGACGATGGAGCTCATCGACGGCGAGCCGCTCTCGACCTCCCTCGCGCGCGGCGGTCCGCAGCCGCTCGAACGCGCGATCGCGATCGCCGCGGACGTGGCGGCGGGGCTCGCGGCGGCGCACGCGGCGGGCGTGGTGCACCGCGATCTCAAGCCCGACAACGTCTTGCTCGCCAAAGATGGCCGCGCGGTCATCACGGACTTCGGCGTGGCGCGCGCGTTCACGGGCGCGCTCGCGATGTCGAGCGCCGCGGGCGCGCTCCTCGGGACGCCCGCGTACATGGCGCCCGAGCAGGTCGAGGGCAAGCGCGACATCGACGCGCGCGCGGACGTGTACGCGTTCGGCGCGCTGCTCTTCGAGCTCGTCACGGGGCGCCGCGCGTGGCCGGGCTCCTCGCCGTTCGTGGTCGCGTCGTCGCGCTTGTTCGAGCCGCCGCCGGATCCGCTCGCGATCCGCCCCGATCTGCCTCCGGCGCTCGCGGCGCTCGCGGTGCGGTGCATGGCCCGAAAGCCCGACGATCGGCCGCGATCCGTCGTCGAGGTCGCCGAGGCGCTCGCGGCCGTCGACGCATCCCAAAAGGCGATCGGCCCGAGCGCGTCGGCGGTGCGCGCGCTCCCTCCCGACGCGTCGGAGGAGCCGCGCTCGATCACGCCTCCCATCCCCATGCCGGGGGACAAGACCGTCGCGGTGCTGCCCTTCCGCAACGCGGGCGATCCCGAAGGCGACTACCTCGCCGAGGAGCTCACCGACGACCTCATCGACGCGCTCTCGATGACGCGCGGCCTCAAGGTGCGATCGCGCGGCGCCGTCGCGCGGAGCCTCGGCCACGACACGGATCTGCGCGAGGTGGGCAAGGATCTCGGCGTCCAGGTCATCGTGACCGGATCGGTCCGGCGCGCGGGCGATCGGGTGAAGATCACCGCGCGCCTCGTGAGCGTGGGCGATGGCTTTCAGCTCTGGGCGGCGCGCTTCGAGCGGCCCATGAAGGACGTGCTCGTCATCAACGACGAGGTCGCGCACGCCATCGCGGCCGCGCTCACGCTCGACGCGGCGGCGTCGCGCGACGCGCCGAGCGACCCGCTCGCCATCGACCTCTACGTGCGCGCGCGCCACGAGTACCGCAAGTTTTGGCCCGAGCACCTCGACCACGCGATCGAGCTCTTTCATCGGGCCGCGGCGATCGCGCCGCGTGATCCTGCGATCCTCGCGGGGCTCGCGAGCGCGCTCGCGAGGCTCGTGTTCTTCCGCGGCGACGAGCGGCTCGCCGAGGCGCGTGAGGCGGCGAACCGCGCCGTCGTCGCCGCGCCGAACTTGGGCGAGCCGCACCTGGCGCTCGGATCCGTGCTGTTTCAAGCGGGGGATCCGTGCGGCGCGGTGCGATCGCTCCGCCGCGCGATCGCGATGGGCCCCGGCCTCGCCGAGGCGCACGCGTCGCTCGGCCGCATCCTCGCCGAGATCGACGCGCTCGACCTCGCGATCCCGAGGCTCGAAGCCGCGCTCGCGCTCGACCCGGAGGCGCCGCTCGCGAGGCCCGAGCTGATGCGCGCGTACGGGCTCTCGGGCAAGTGGCGGCGCGCCGACGAGATCGCGCGCGATCACCCGGGCGACGAGGGCTCCGCGGGCTATTGGACGCTGCGCGCGCGCATGGCGATCTGGCGCGGCAGGCGCGACGACGCCATCGGCTTCCTCGACAAAATCACGGGCGCTACCGCGTTCGCCGCGGTCCTCGCGCGCGAGGCGATCGAGACCGGCGCGATCCCCGAGCGCGCGCGCGAGCCGCTCCGGCTCGCGAGCATGTCGGGCGGCAGCGTGCGGAGGAGCTGCTTCTTCCTGCAAGTCGCCGCCGAGCTCGCCGCGCACTTCGGCGAGCGCGACGTCGCGCTCGACGCGATCGCGCACGCCGCCGAGATCGGGCTCCTCGATCGCGCGTGGCTCGAGCGGTGCCCTTTGTTCGAATCGTACCGCGACGATCCGCGATTTTTTCGCGCGCGCGACCTCGTTCGTGAGAGGGCCGCCGAGGTGGTCGCCGCGTACCGGAGCGGCTGATCGCTCAGGTGCCCGCGGGCTTCTTGTCGATGTACTTGCCCGGGTTCGCCTTGAAGCTCTTCGCGCAGCCGGGGCAGCACAGGTAATACGTCTTGCCCTCGTGCTCGACCTTGGGCGACTCCGCGGTCACCACGAACTCTTCGCCCGAGACCATGCAGTTCGTGCGATCGCCGATCTGCGCCTCGCCGTTCTTCTTGATCGCCGCGCCCGCGGTCGCCTTGCCCGGGTGCGGGTGATCGCCGGGGTGATGATCGCCCGGGTGATGGGCCGCTTGTTGATCGGCGGAGCCGCACCCGACGAGGGCGGCGGCGAAGGCGAAGGCGAGGATCGACGAGCTCTTCATGCGCCCTCCTTTAGCGCGACCGCGCGCGCCGGATCAAGGCGCGACGCGCGGCGCGAGCCGGACGTCGAGGCCGAACGCGTCTTTCATCATCCCGGCCTTGGCGAGCACGGTCCACTCTTCGAGCGCGCGATCGCCCTCGCCCGCGATGTCGAGGACGAGCGCGTCGCCCTCGACGCGCCCCGACACGGACGTGACCTTGCCGCGGTGCTCGCGATCGAGCGCGTCCGCGACGCGGAGGATGGCCGAGAGGGCCTTGACCTTCGCGCGCGCCTCGCGCGAGAGCGCGCGGAAGCCCTCGTGATCCAGCTCCGGCGGGCTCTTGCGGTGGTAGCGCGCGACGTTCGCCACGATGGCGCGCTCCGCGGGCGTGAGGCCCATGATGTCGCTGTTGATGATGAGGTAATAGCTGTGCTTGTGGTGCCCTTCGTAGCGGACGAAGTCGCCCACGTCGTGCAGCATCGCGGCGGCGTGCAAGAGGATGCGATCGCGCTGGCTCAAGCGGTGGCGCTGCGAGAGATCGTCGAAGAGCGAGGTCGCGAAGCGCGCGACCAAGAGGCCGTGCTGCTCGTCGAAGCGGTAGCGGCGGCCGAGGCGCTTGCACGCGTCCGTGAGCGCGAGGGCCTCGCCCTTGTAGTCGTTCGGCACGAAGTGGGCGCGCGCGATGTCGACGAGGAGCCCCTCCTTGAGCCCGACGCTCGGCGCGGCGATCGATTCGAGCCCGAACGCCTCGGCCACGCGGCGGAGCACGGTCGCCGCGGGCACGATGGTGTCGGCGCGATCGGGCCGCAGGCTCCAGCGCTGCGCGCGCTCGTCGACCGAGCGCTCGCACATCTCTTCGAGCAGCGCGCGCATCGAGGTCACGTCCACGGCGCGGCCCTCGGGGAAGGCGCGGTGGACCGGGCAGAGGTCGGCCAAGGTCTCCAGGTTGCCGCCCGTCCCGATGATCATGTCCACGCGGCCGCCCGTCAGATCGCGCAGATCGGGCAGCGCCTCGACCAGCACGCGATCGACGTATTCGTCGAGCAAATTGCGGCGGACGTGGTCGATGGGGCCGCGCCCTTCGAGGAACGCCTCGACGAGGCGCACGGTGCCCATCGGGAGCGATCGCGAGAAGATCGCCTCGCCCCGTTGGAGGAGCGTGAGCTCGGTCGATCCTCCGCCGATGTCGATGAGCACGACGGTGCGCTGGCCCAGGGCCACGCGCTGCGAGACCGCCAGCTCGACGAGGCGCGCCTCTTCGACGCCCTCGATCACGTCGACGTGGACGCCCGCCTCACGCTCCGCGCGCTCGACGAGCACGTCGCCGTTCTGCGCCTCGCGCGCGGCGCTGGTCGCGACGGCGCGGTAGCGGTCGACCTTGGCGCCGTCCATCGCGACGCGGAAGCGCCGGAGCGCGTCGCACGCCGCGCCGATGACCGAGGCTTCGAGGCGACCCTTGGTGAACACGTCGTGCCCGAGGCGGACCGGGACGCGGTCCGAGAGCACGTCGCGGAACGCCGTGAAGCGGGGGCCGCCCTCGCCCATGAGCGGGGGATCGGCGTCGACGATGCGGAGGCGAATGGCGTTCGAGCCGATGTCGATCGCCGCGAGGCGGGCCATGCGCCGATAGCTAGCGGAGCGGCGCCCGGTTGGCTACTCTCTCCCCGCCATGACGGGGCATCTTTGGGAGCGCGCAAGGGGCTTGGTCCTCGTCGCCGCAGCGACGGCGGCCATGGGATGTGGGCCGGGCGAGGTGAAAGCGCCGAACCCCATGCGCGCGCTCGACGAGCGGCGCGCGGTGGAGGTGATCGCGCGCGCCGTGCGCAAAGCAGGCGCGGAGCCCGCTGCGGGGCGCGACATCAAGCTGGCGGTCAACGGCAAGACGTTGCACATCGACGTCGGCGTCCAAGGTCGCTTGTACGGAGTTGCGTACATCACCGACGAGGACGCGAAGGCGCTCGGCGACGCGGTCGGCCCGCCCAACAAGAAGGACGAGAAGCTCCACCTGCGCACGTCCGACGACGGCGAGGCCAAGGTCGTCATCTTGTATCAGTCCAACTACGTGTACGACGATCTCGCGGGCGAGGAGCACGAGCAGACGGCCATCACGTGCGAGAGCTCGCTCATGCGCGACGTCGAGGACTTCGTCACGCACGCCAAGGCGAAGGGCTACAAGTGACAGGCGACAAAACCGGCGAGCAGCCCCGCAAGGTCCTCGGCGCCGGCGCCGTGCTCTTGCTCATCAGCCTGGCGCTCGTCGGGACGGGCGGGCTCGACGCGAGCCCCGGCACCAAGACCGCCGAGGCGGAGGCGGGGGGGTACGTGCTGCTCCTCGCGCTCGTGCTGCTCGTCTTCGGCATCCACTCCTTCGGCCGCCTCGGACCGCTCTCCGCGATGGAGGGCCCCGGTCTCGCCCACCCGCCCGATCCCCAAACCCCCCCGGACGCGCCTCCCCCCTTGCGATCGAAGCGCACCTGAATAGGATGTGCCGCCCTATGAACCGGCCCGCTCGCAAGCTCTCGCACCTCACCGAAAAGATCGCCTCGAAGACGTCGCGCAACCACAAGGCCAAGCCCGGCAAGCGCCTCAAGCGCTGGAAGAAGTGGGCGGACGCCTACAAGGCCGTCGCCTCCGCGGAGTGACCCGCGTCACGCGCCTGCAAAATTAGGCGCGTGGAGATCGTGCATCGAGGTTGTCCGCGCGGAGCGCGGGCGCGTATCCTGAGGAGGATCGGGCGGAGGACGGTGGGCCTCCTCGTGATCCTTCAAAAGAGCTTTCAACTTCGAGCATGCTAAGGAGCGACCATGGCTGAGCGCGCGCAACGAAGATCCTTGTCCACGTCGACGATCATGAAGGGCTGCGCGGTCGCCGCGATCGCAGCTGCGGCGATCGCGCCGCGCAGCGCGCACGCGCAGGCCAGCGCGGACGCGCCGCCACCGCCTCCTGCGCAGCCGCCCACGATCGTCTATCAGAGCCAATCCAACTACTACGGCCAAGTGCCGCAGAGCGTCGCCATGTCGGGCCCGCGCAGGATCACCGACTGGCAGGAGGGCGATCCCATCCCGCCCGGGTATCACCCTGTCTCGCGCGTACGCGTCGGCTTGGTGGCGGGCGGGGCTGCGCTCTTCGGCGCGCTCTATCTCATCACGGTCGTCTCGGCGGCGATCGCGCAGGACGTCGGCGACGCCAAGTCCACCGCGCTCTACGCGCCCATCGTCGGTCCGTTCATCATCATGCCGCAGACCCACAGCGCCACGGCCAACGTGTTCTTGGCGATCGATGGCATCGGGCAAGCGGCGGGCATCGCCATGTTGATCGGGGGTATCGCTGCGCCCAAGACCATCTTGATTCGAAACGATCTGGGCTTCACCCTCCGGCCCACGCCCATGTCGTTCGGCAAGAGCGGCAACGGCTTTGGCTTCGTCGGCACCTTCTAATCAAGCGATTTCTTAACCTCTTCGAACCTTCATGCGATCGCTTCTTTGCTTCTCTTCAGCGGCGGTCCTCGTCGCGATGTCCTCGTGGGCCGGCGCGCAAGCGCCGCCCGTGCAAGCGCCGCCCTC
>CAYTJL010000261.1:0-12632 GCA_964437785.1 uncultured Polyangiaceae bacterium | reverse complement strand
CGATGCGCTCTTCTTCGGCCTTGAGCGCGGCGATTCGCGCGGCCTCGATGCGCTCGGCCTCTTCGCGCGCCTTGCGCTCTTCTTCGGCCTTGAGCGCGGCGACGCGCGCCTCTTCCTCACGCGCGATGCGCTCTTCTTCGGCCTTCTTTGCGATCGCTGCTTTTTCGGCTTCTTCGAGGGCGATGCGCTCGGCCTCTTCACGCGCCACGCGCTCGGCCTCTTCGCGCATGAAGCGCTCGGCCTCTTCGCGCGCCTTGCGCTCGTCTTCTTCGAGCGCGAGCCGCTCGGCCTCTTCGCGCGCGCGGCGCTCTTCGTCCTCGCGCGCCTTGCGCTCGGCGATCTGACGCGCGAGCTCGCTCTCGCGCGCCGCCAAGGCCTTGGCCTCTTCTTCTTCGAGCCTGCGCGCCTCTTCTTCGAGCAGCTCCCAGTCCTCTTCCTCCGCGACGGTCACCGAGGTCTCGGGCGCGTCCGAGGACACGGCGGGCTTCAGGAAAATCGGCTTGGAAAAGACCTTGGTGACGCTCTCTTCGTCTTCGATGAACACGTCCGACGCGTCGTCGACGACCGTGGGCACGGCCTCGACCACGGGGAGCGGCGGAGGCTCGGATCGCTTCGCCACGGGGAGCGGCGGGGGCTCGGATCGCGCGATCACCGGCTCTGCCTTCTGCGCGGGAGGCGCCGCGATCTTGGTCGGGTGAACCGCGGGGATGAGCGGGATCGGGCCGAGCTCTTCCTCCATGTCGAGGTCGAGCAAGCTCGGCGGATCGAGCGCCTTGGTGAACGCAGGCAGCGGCGCTTGAGGGCGCGGCAGCGGCTTGATGGGCGCGACGGGAGGCGGCGCCGGAATGCGAGGGATCGGCGCGGGCTCCATCGGCAGCGTGGTCTCGTTGACGTCCGCCGGAGGAACGGCGCGCGGCGCGGGCGGGGGGACGGCGATGCCTCGCGGCGGAGGTGCGGGCGCAGGGCGAGCCGGCGCCTTTCGTTGAAGGAACGCGGCGGCCGCCCCTTCGGTGGGCGGAGGCACGTTCACGCCTTTGGCCGCGGGCTTTGTTTGCGCGTTCGCGACCGCGGGCGGCGGCACGGCGTCGACCAGCGTGGTCGGCCTGTTCGTCGTCTCGTCGCGCGTCGCCGCGTTGCGCTGCACGCGCGCGAGCAACCCTTGAAGGACCTCCAGCCGCTCCGAAGGCGTCACGACGAAGCTCCTTCTGCGTTCGGCGCTGCGTGGAGCCGCACGAGCGCGTCGCCCCAACGAACCCCGTCGGCGAGCATCGCTTCGAGCGTCGAGACGCCGCGCGGGCTCCCCACGAAGAAGCGCGCGCGCGCCGCGTCGCGATCGATCGGCGTCACCGCGAGCATCGCGCCCGTCGCGGCGCGCAGCGCCCACGCGAGCGCCGACGCGAGGAGCGCGTCCCCACCTGCGCCGAGCGGTGATTGATCGACCACCAGCACGAGCGCCCGGCCCCATCGCTCCAGCCCGAGCACGCCGAGCCCCGCGAGCGCGAGCTCGCCGTTGAGGTGCTCGACGACGGCGTCGGCCGAGGCCGTTCGAACGTGCGTGAGGCGGCTCGCGACGCGCTTGCCGAGCGAGCTCCCGATCGCCTCGGCGAACGCATCGCGAGCCTCGGGGCCGGCCGCGCGCGCGAGCGCGGCCAACGCCTCCGCGGGGACGAGCACGCGGGAGGGCGCGCCCTCCACGTGGACCAGCCCATGGGTCAAATCGAACGTGACCGCGCGCGTGGGATCGAAGCGAGCTTCGGACATGGCGTCTCGATGGGGTTCGGGGACGGGGGCCATCAATCTACCGCGATCCCGTGGGCGTCCGCCAAATGAGCGGTGCCGTGCCGGCGCATCGGTTCAGCGCCCGAGGACGCGCGCGATGTCCTCGGGGGTGTTCACGTCCTCGAACGAGCGCAAATCAGGGTCCGCGAGCGCGATCGCGCGATCGTCGAGCAAGGTCTCTTCGGTCACCACCCGGGCGTCGATCGCCGCGCAGAGCGCGCGCATGCGGCGCTCGCCCGACGCGATCAACGAGGCCGCGACCCTCCCCACACGCGTCGCGTACACCGCCGCGAGCGGCCGGAGATGACCGCGCACCTCGGGCACCGCCGCGTCGTGATCGCCGCGCAGCGCCGCGAGCCTCTCGGCGACGATCGCCTCGAAAAAAGGGAGATCCGTCGAGCACACGATGGCCGCGCGCGCCTCGGCCGCGATCGCGGTGAGGCCCGTCGCGACAGCGGCGAGCGGCCCGAGATCGTCGATCGGATCGCGCAGGACGACGACGGACGCCGGGAGGATCGGAAGCGCTTGTCCCGCCGCAGCGACCACCACGATCGGCGCCGCGATCGGCGAGAGCGCGCGCGCGACGCGCGCGAGCATCGGATCGCCGAACGCGTCGATCCACGCCTTGGGCGAGCCCATGCGCGAGCTCTTGCCGCCGCACACGATCACGCCGCCGAGATCACGCACGCTGCGCGCGCTCCGCTCGGCGCCGCGCGGTCCCCCGCCTTCGGAGCGGCGCGAGCACCACGACCGCGATCATCAGCAGGATGGAGGGCTTGGGCACGCCTCTCTTGGATCTACCGTTGAGGCCGGCCGCGGAGCAATCAAACGCGCTGCCGCCGCCGCCGCTGCACCCGCTGCTGCCGCCTCCGCTGCAATTGAAGTCCGCGTCGCCCGCGTCGCATCCGCCGCCCGACGAGCCTCCGCAGTCGAAGTCGTCGCCGCCGTCGCAGCTCCCCGATCCTGATCCCGATCCGCTGTCGCAGCTCCCGCCGTCGACGTCGCTGCCGTCGCAGCTCGCGCCGCTCGCGTCGCCGCTGTCGCAGCCGTCGCTCACCGCGGCGCTCGTCGACGAGCCGTCGCAGCTCCCGTCGTCGTAGTCGATCGCGCTCGCGACGTCGTAGATCGTCTCGAGGACCTCGTCGGGATCATACGAGCCGCTCGATCCTCCCGAGCTCGTGCCGCCCGACGACGAGCCTCCGCCGGAGCCGCCTCCGCCGCCGCCGACCCCTCCTGTACATCCCGTGTAATCCACGACGCCCGCTCGCCTCGAAGGGAGCACGGACTTGCCGCCCGGCGTCACGGTGAGGCCGAGATCATGGCCTTTTTGATGAGGCGGGAGCAGCATCGTGCGGCGCGTGATCCAAACGTCCTGCGGCGCGAGCCCCGAGAGCGCGATCGCGAGATCGTCGACGCGCGGGCCGCAGCGGAGCTTGCTCGGATCGACGGTGGCCGGCGAGGGTGACTCCACGCAGATCGGCGCGGGGTCGATCACGCCGAGGCCCGCGCCGGGACAGCTCTCGGCCACGGGCATCGACGAGCCCATGGCGAAGGTGGCCGCGGAGGCGCAGAGCGAAGGATCGCCCGCGGTGTCGCCGTACGCGGACGCGCGATCGAAGTACGTCGAGAGGATGTCGTCGACCGCGTGCTTGCCGTCTTCGAGCACCACCGAATTGGCGAACAAGCTGTGGCTCGCGGCTTCGAGCAGCCCGTCGGTGAGCGCGCCCGGGAGCGCGTCCTCGCTCGCGTCTTGGTAGTTGCTCGTCTGCTTGAGCGCGCTCCACACGAGCGACGACGCGGGGATCGAGGCCGGCGCGACCGACACGAGCCCCGCGGTGCCGCCTGCGATGACCCACGTGGTCACGCGGAGGGGCGCGGCGTCCGCGCGCACGAGCGCGAGCGGGAGCACCGCGGGCGCGCCGGGCATCACGACGCGGAACGTGGGCGAGAGCGCGGGCGCGGTCGTCAGCGCGAGCCTCATCGCGGCGAAGCGCATGCCCGGCATCGACGCGAGATCCGCGGGCAAATCTTGCGGCACCGTGAGGCCTTGCTCGACGGCCCACACGACGGCCGCGTTCGCGTCGTCGAGCACCGCGAAGTCCTGGATCGCGAGGCTCGCTTGATGGCCGAGGTCGCCTGCGATGTGCATCAAGTCGGGAGGCGCGGGCAACCCCGGGCACCACGCGCCGACGTTCGACGGAGGGAAGATCCGCGGCGCGGTCGACGCCTCCAAGGCCTCGAACCAAGCGTCGGAGCTGACGTCGAGCGACGCGCCCGGAGGCACGGGGATCACGATCCCGACGACGCCGGGGGGAGCGCCGAAGCTGAGGCTCGTCCACACCGTGGTGCGTGAGGGGCCAACCGCGACGGCGACGCGCTGCTCGATCGGCGTGAGCGACGTGCCGGCGATCCACGCGCCGGACGCCTCGGATCGAGAGGGCCACGCGAGCGCGAGCGCGGAGAGGGCGAGCGAAGGAACAACACGCCGTAGCATGCGACCCATCTTCGCAAGTCATGTGCCGCAACGGTTTGCCCTACGCGCAGCGTGCTACGCGGAGCGCGGCCCGAGCCGAGTGGGGACGCGTGTTCTCGGGTGGCGCAAATTCGATACGTGCCGGCGAGGCACCGCTACCGCTGGCCGAGCGAGATAACGATGTCGCGATGGATCGACGCGTCCACCTTGCGGGTGAACGCCTGGAACGCAGCGTACTCCGGGGGCTGGATGCGGCCCGCGGGCACGTCGAGCGAGCGGTCGAGCATGAGGACGCCGTCCTCCATGTGATCGCGAACACGCACGGATCGGCCGCCGTCGTCGAGGCTCACCGCGTCGAGAGGTGACGTGACGCTCGCGCCCTTGGGCAGCTTGATGGTGAGCTTGACCGTCGCGCGCGCGGCCATGGGCTCGGCGATGTAGATGGGCGTCTCGCGCGAGGGCAGCGCCGCGAGCCCGCCGAGGTGAATGGGGAAGGGCGGCGAGAGCACGAGGTCGTTGCCCTGCGGGCGCGCCATGCTCGACATCTCGGCCTTGAGGCGGAGGATGAGCGGCGCGTCGATGTCGCTCAGGTTCTTGACCTCGATCGACAAAAGCCGCGCGCCCGGGAACGTCTGCGGGAGCAGACGCGCCTCGATCGCCTCTTTGATCTGCGACTCGGGCAGGCGCTCCAAGCCCGCGCGCAACGCGACCGCGAACTTCCCCTCGTAGCGCTGATCGAGGTCGAGCGTCGCGGATCCGTCGGCGTCGAGCGTGACCACGCCCTCGTGCGTGACGCCGTCCGGCGAGCCTTCGGTCGACGTCTTCTCCTGCGGCGCGCCCGCGCGGAGCAGCACCACGGGCTGACCGCGGAGCGAGCTCGGCAAGTAGCCGTACGGCTCGAACTTGTCGCGCACGACCATCCAGCGCTTGCCCTTCTCGGTGGTCACGCGCACGGCGAGCGTGTTGAAGGTCTCGGCCTCGCTCATGGGCCCGCGCGCGGGCGCGGTGAGCCGGTCGTGCACCATGCCGAGCTCGACCTCGATCCCCGCGAGCCTGCACAAGTAAAGGAACGCCTCGGTGCGGTTGCCGCTCCGGCCGATGAGCACGCGGCGCCCGTCGCTCTCGCGCCCGGGCTCCACGTTGCCGAGCACCCAGCGATAGATGCGACGCGCGCGCTCGTCGATCGAGTCGGTCGGCGCCGCAGGCTTGTCCTCGTCTTTGTCCTTGGCCTGCGGCGCTTCCCCTGCGTCGGGCTTCGCGTCGGCCGGCGCGCCGGGCTTTTGCGGCGCTTTGTTGCGCTTCGGCGGCGTGATGAGCGACGGCATCGGCGCCGCGTCGACGATCGCCTTGGCCACGCGCATGAGCCTCGGATCGCGCACGGTCTCGTTCGAAGCGGCGTCGACCATGCGCGTGAGCAGCGTCGTGAGGCGGATGCCCCAGCCCACGCGCACGTTCGGCAAGAACTCCGCGATGGGCGCGCTCGCCGGCTCCTCCGGCAACGCGGGGCTTTGATCGACGCGCCACCGCCGCGTGACGAGCGCGCCGTTCTCGATCACCTCGGGCGCGGGCACCACGCCGCCGGTCTCGATGTCGAGCGGGCGGTTCTTGGGCGAGATGACGATGAATTCGCTGCGAAAATAAGGGATTTTCTCCTCGCGGAAGAACCACCGCGGCCCCTCGAACAAGATGCCGCCTTGGCCGTCGCCGCGGAGCGACATCACCGTCTCGGTCTCGACGTAATCGCCGATCTCGAGGTGCGGCATGGTCACCGTGGGCTTGCCCTCGACCACCTCGGGCTCGAACGTGCGGCCGTCTTTTTTGATGGTGCGGATCTTCAACAAGAGGCCGCGCGGCCGCTGCTCGGCCTGCTCGGCGATGCCCTCGCGCGATTGGATGCGGATGATCTCGTGCTCCAACATGCGCGCCGATCCGTCGGGCCGCACCCACAGCGCCGAGTAGTCGAGCACGCGCGCGGCCGTGCCCGGCATCTCGCGCTTCTTCGACTCGTATTCGGTGATCACGCGGCGGCCGTCGACCCGATAAGGCGACACCTCGGTGATGCCATCGACCAGCTCGATCGCCTCGCGCAGCGCCGACGCGTCCGCGCCCGACGAGAGCGCGTCGACGAGCGCGCGCTCGAGCGCCTTCTTGTCGCCGCGCGCGAGGCGCGCGTCCGCGAGCGCGAGCCTCGCGTGCCCGTCGATCGGGTTCTTCTGCGCGGCGGCCTCCAGCTTCGCGAGCGGCTCGCTCGAATCGCCCGCGCGCACGCGCAGATCGTTGATGCGCGCGGCGATGTCACGCCGATCTTTGCGGAGCGTGCCGAGCCTGTCGAGCTCGGCGATCGCGGCCTTGTAGTCGTGCTTGCGGAGCGCGCGCTCGATGTCGATCTCGGTCTCGGGGTCGAGCTTCTTGATGCGCGCGGCGAGCTTGTCCGCCTCCGCGCCTTCGCCCTCTTCTTCGTGCAGCTTGAGCCGCATTTCGAGCGCCTCGACGTCGTCGGGGAAGCGCTCGGCCGCGAGCCTCACGGCCGCGCGTTGCTCGACCTTCCAGTGCATGCGGCCGTAGATCGCCGCGAGCCCCTTCAAGATGTCGGGCACCTCGCGGAACTTGTCCGCGAGCGCGACGATCTTGGGCGCGACCTCGACGATGCCCGCTTTGTCGGCCTCGTCGAGCGCGAGCCACAAGCTCGGCCACCAGAGGCCGTCGTCCTTCTGCGAGGCCGCGGCGCGCAGCTCCTTCATGCGATCGCGCGCCTCGCCCTGCGGGAAGATGGGATCTTTGTCGAGGAACACCGCGGCGAGCGCGAGCGCGGGGCCGGTCGCGCGCTCGCGGTTCAAGACGAGCGGCTCGATGAGCACCGAGCCTACGTCGTCTTGCCCCTCGACGTGCGCGAGGTACGCGGCGAGCGCGAGCGAGATGGGATCGCTCGTGTCGCGATCCGGCGGCCTCGGCGCGCCCGCTTGAGGCGCCACGCCGAGCGCGACCAAGAACGGATCGAGCACGTTGGGATCGGGCAAGAGCACGGGCGGCGTGAGCGTGTACGGCGGCGCGGGATCGCTCGACGTGCCCTCGCCGAGCGGCGTGCCGTCGGTCGCGACCAAGCGGATCGAGGTCTCGCCGTTGAGCACGCGCGCGAGCACGCGATGGCGGCCGGCGGAGAGGCGAATTCGCGCGCCGAAGCGCGGCCAGATCCCCCATTGCCGCGTGTCACGCGTGAGCACCTCGGTGTCGTCCACGAAGACGGCGAGCGCGCCTTGCACCGAGACGATGAGCTCGCGCTCGCTGCCGAGATCGAGGAACGTCTCGACGTAATAGATGCCCGGAGGCGCGCCGCGGACCTTGAGCGAGCAGCCCGATCGGTCCACCGGCCGGGCGCGAGGCCGCTCCGATCGAAGCGGATCTTTGGGGAAGATCGAGGGCCACGACCCCGCGCGCTCCGCGTCCCATCGCACGCGTTGATCCGAGGCCGCGAGGTGCCCGAACGGCCCCGCCATCCGCGCGTTCATCGCGCAGCCGTAGCGCTTCGACGCGCGCTCCACGAGCGCGCTCGGGGGCTCGGTTTTGTCTTTGTCGGTCGATGCGTCGTCGCGCGAAGGAGGAGGCGGCGCCGCGTCTTTGGCGCCTTCGGCGGCCACCTCTTCGGGCGCGCCGTCGATGGTCCACCACTCGACGAGCTCGCCGCGCGCGCGCCACCCGATGTTCCCGGGCTTGTCGAGGAGCGGCGAGACCGTGGCCTTGGCCTCGGACCAGAGGCCCGTCACGCCGCCGCGCAGGCGCAGGAGATGGTGCGACGCGTACCAGCCCGCGAGCGGCGCGTCGGGGTGATCGCTCGTGCGCGCGGCCGTGAGCACGTCGAGGTACGCGCGCGCGGCGCTTCGAAAGCGGCCGTGCCCCTCGTCGTCGACGCCCCTGCCGAGCGCAGCAAAGAGGCCTTTTTGTGCGGCCTCGCCGAGCCCATCGAGCTTCGTACGCGCGGCCTTCGCGCGCGCCGCTTCGCCGCCCGGCGCGAACAGCTCGGCGAGCAGGAGCCTCCCCACGACCTCGCCGTCCGTCGAGCCTTCGGCCGCGCGACGCGCTTCGTCGAGGGGATCGCGCACCTGCGGGCCTGCGCCGCCGCACGACAACGCGAGCGTGATGAGCGTGAGCGCGAAGATGCGCGCGATGGAGACCAACGAGGTGCCACCCCAGAGCCTGCGAAACATCGGGGAGAGTGCTATCGCGGATCAGCCCGAGACGCGAGAGAGCCGGAGATCCAGCGTCATTTGCACGTCTTCTACGCTCTCTTCGCCCGCGGCCCCGAGCCGGAAAGCGTCCTCGCGCCGGCCGACCTCGACGAACCCCATCCTCCGGTAAAGCGCCCGCGCGGGCGTGTTCTCGGCGAACACGCCGAGGTCGATCCACGTGAGCTTGGCCTCGTCGCGCGCCCACGCGATCGTCACGTCCATGAGCGCCTTGCCGTAGCCTTTGCCGCGGTACGCGTCCTCGATCCCGATCCCGAGCGTCGCGCGGTGCAGCTCCGAATCGACCCTCCCCCCGCGCAGCTCCGCATGTCCGACCAAGCGAGGCAGCGGCGGGATGCCGGGGAGATCGTCCTTCGGCGCGTCGATCGCGATCGCCCACGCCCTGCCCCAGAGCGGCTCGTCGAGCCTCTTGTGCCAACGCTCGATCGCGGACGCGAGGACGACGTCCGGGTCCCCGAGCTTTCGATAGACCGAATAATGGGGCGCGCCCCCTTGGCCCGAGCGCGCGTCGAGCGCGAGCACGTGCTTGGTGAAGGCGCGCGCGTCGCGATCGTTCGCCTTCAAGGACACGAGGACGACCGGCGAGATCATACGAAGAGCCGGTTATACTCGGCCCCCATGCTCGCCGCACCCAAGACGCCGCCCACCACCTTCGGTGCGCGCAGGCGCGCCCTCGCCGCGCTCCTCGACGCCCCCGCGCTCCTCGCCGCAGGGCTCCCGCATTCGCGCAACTACCCCGCGAACCGCTATCCGTTCCGCGCGTCGAGCCACTTCTTGTACCTCACGGGCGCCGCGATCCCGGGCGCCGCGCTGCTCCTCGCGCGCGACGAGGCCGTGCTCTTCGCCGAGCCGCCCGCGCCGGACGACGCGCTCTGGCACGGCCCTTCGCCTTCGTTCGACGATCTCTGCGCTTCGCTCGGCGTCGATGCCGTCAAGCCGATCGCCGATCTCCCGGCCGCGATCGAGGGGCTCGGCACCGTCGCGACCCTCCCCACGCAGGACGCCGCGAGCCTCGCGTGGCTCACCGATCTGCTCGGCAGGAGGCCCTCGCTCATCGCGGGCAGCCCGGACGAGGCGCTCGCCGACGCCATCCTCTCGCTGCGCCTCCGCCACGACGCCGCGGCGCTCGATCAGCTCCGCGCGACAGCAGCAGCCAGCGCCGAGGCGCACGTCGCGGGCATGCGCGCCACGCGCGGCGCCACGAACGAGCGCGAGATCGCGGCGGCCATGTTGTTCGAGCTCCATCGCCGCGGGCTCGGCGAAGCGTACGGGCCCATCGTCACCGTGCGCGGCGAGGTGCTGCACATGGAGGCGCACGACGGCGCGATCGCCGCGGGCGATCTGCTCCTCGCCGACGTGGGCGGTGAGTCGCCCGAAGGATGGGCCGCGGACATCACGCGCGTCTGGCCCGTCTCAGGCACGTTTTCGGCCACGCAGCGCGCGATCTACGACGTGGTCCTCGCGGCCGAGCGCGCGGCCATCGCCAAGGTGCAGAAGGGCACGCGCTACCGCGAGGTGCACGAGGTCGCGAAGCGCACGCTCGTCGCGGGCCTCAAGGACGTGGGCATCTTCCACGGCGACGTCGACGGCCTGCTCGAGCGCGGCGCGGCCGCGGTGTTCTTCCCGCACGGCGTGGGGCACCTGCTCGGGCTCGACGTGCACGACATGGAAGACCTCGGCGATCGCGCGGGGTACGCGCCCGGTCGCACGCGATCACCGCGCTTCGGCGACAAGTACCTGCGCCTCGATCGCGATCTGGTCCCGGGCATGGCGGTGACCATCGAGCCCGGCTTTTATCAGGTGCCGGCCATCCTCGCGGACAGCGCGGTCACGGGCCCGCTCGGCGCGGATCTCCGGCGCGACGTGCTCGCGCGCTTCGCGGACGTGCGCGGCATCCGCATCGAGGACGACGTCGTTTGCACCGAGGGCGAGCCCGAGGTGCTCACCTCGGGCGCGCCCAAAGACGCGGCCGCGATCGAGGCGCTGATGGCTCAGTGAAAGAAGAGCGCGTTCTTGAGGATCTTCGCGCCGTCGCCGATCCAGAGCCCCGACGCCGCGTCGTCTGACGGCGGGAAGAGGTTCAGATCCACGCGGTTCTTGCCGTTCACGGTGCCGCGCACGATGAGCGGCGGGCCGAGCCCCCAGCTCGCCACGGTCGTCGCGCCGGCCTTGGCGCCGCCCAAGCAGCGCGCGGACATCGTCGCGCTCAACGTGGTCACGCCGGTCATCAAGAGGCTCTGCGGCTCGCTCACGAGGCCGAGGCTGTCGGCCGGGAAGGCCTGGTCGACCGTGCCCACGTTGATGAGCGAATAGCCGTCGGTGATGAAGCGGCCCGCGAGCTCGACCCCGGTGCACGCCGCTCCCGGCGCGAGCACCACGCGCCCGCCCGCGTCGAAGTAATCCGCGAGCACGTTGCCGAGCGCGAAGGGATCGGCGAAGAGGAAGTTCGACCACACGAGCACCGCTTTGTACGTCGTGAGCTGCGCGAGCGAGGGCGTCCCGAACTGCGCGTCGAAGACGTCGACCGCCGTGAACGCGCCCGTCGCGAGCAGCTTGGCCTGCACGTCGTCGTAGAGGAAGGTGTCGTCCGCGGCGACGAGCAGCACGTTGATCGTGCAGTCGTCGTCGACCGCGCAGTTGGCCGGGCAGCACGAGTCGCCGTTGACGCAGGCGGTGATCGTCGACGTCGCGTTGCTGCACGCGCCGTTGTTGCACGTGGTGCCCGCGGTGCACCCGTCGCCGTCGTCGCACGCGACGCCGTTGTTGGCGGGCTGGCCGCCCGCGCACGTGCCGTTGCTGCACGTCTCGCCCGCCGTGCAGAGGTTGCCGTCGTCGCACGCGGCGCCGTTGTTCCCGGGGACCGCGCTGCACCCGTTGAGCTCGCTGCACGATCCGATGAAGCACGGGTTACCGGGCGGCGTGCACGGGTTCGGAAAGCCCGCGCAGGCGCCTCCGTTGCACGCGTCGTTGATGGTGCAGAAGAGGCCGTCGTCGCAGGGCGCGCCGTTGGCGAGCGGCATCACCTGGCAGCCGAGCTGCGGATCGCAGATCCCGAGCGAGCAGGGCCCGTCGAGGAACGAACAGTCGACCTGACCGCCCGCGATGCACACGCCGTTCGAGCACGCGCCCGTGGTCGTACACGCGTCGTCGTCCACGCACGGTGAGCCGTTGTTCCCGGGCACCTCGACGCACGCGTCGAGCGCCGTGTCGCAACTACCGATGAAGCAAGGCTTGGTCGAGGTGCAGCTCTTGAGCGTGCCCCCTTCACACACGCCGTTGTTGCACGTGGTCCCGACCGTGCACTCCTTGCCGTCGTCGCACGCGGCACCCTCGTTGGTGGACAGCTTTCCGCACGTGCCGTTGATGCACGCGCCCGTGTTGCACGCGTCGGTGAAGCTCGCGCACTCGGTCGGGCCGGTGCACGGGACGGGCGCGTCCGAGCCTGCGTCGCCGCCGGAGCTCGCGCTCGTGCTCGGCCCACCGCCGTCGCCGCCGCCCACGCCGCCCGTCCCGCCGGTCGCGCAGCCCGTAGTGGGCGAGAGCGCGGCGATCGCGAGCAGAAAACCTAAGAAAACACCCGAAGAAAAGCGAAGTGAAAGATTCATGGGTCCCCTCTCTCGGCTCCCGTCTTAGCAAATGTGCGGGCCTTCGGTGCGGCCGAGCATGGCGCTGTTCATGTCGTTTGCGGCTCGGCGCCGTGACGACCTAAAGCGTTGACGCCGCGTTCGCGTCGATGGAGCCTCTCAGGCATCTACCTGCGCCGGCCTCCCGCTGCGCGCCGCTTACGACGAGAGCGCCTATGCACTTCAAACGATTCTTCGCGATCACGGCCTTGATCACGACCGGGCTCGCCGGCTCCGCGGGCTGCGAGCTCATCGCCTCCGTGGATCGCAGCAAAATTGGGCAAGGCGGCGCCGGTGGCAACGGCGGCAGCGGCGGCACGGGGGGCGGCCCCGAGTGCACGGTGGCCACCGAATGCCCGGGGACGGATGACGAGTGTCAAGCACGGACCTGTACCAACGGCGTGTGCGGCAAGTCGTTTACCGCCGACGGCACCGCCGTCACCGCGCAGACCGCGGGCGATTGCAAACAAGATGTCTGCGACGGCGCGGGCGCGGTCAAGACCATCAACGATGACG
>CAYTJL010000260.1:3096-12644 GCA_964437785.1 uncultured Polyangiaceae bacterium | reverse complement strand
CCGATCTTGCTTTGGGGGTGGTGGGTCGGGCTGTCGGGGTGCGCATTTTGGATCTCGTCGCGCGCCATCACCCGGTCGTGTACCGGCTGGATGGCGCCCGCCTCCACGAGCTTCGTGATCTCGCCGAGCTGCTCGCCGTCACACCGCTTGATGATGTGCCGGCTCCGAACCCCTTTGGAGAGGAGGGGCCAAACCACGAGCCTTACCATGGCGAGCCCCAGCGAGAAGAGGCTCAGGAAGGTGCCATAACGCTCCACGTGGGCCGGCACGTCGAACGTGATGTTGCTCATCCGCCCGCCGCGCTTCACCACGCGGAGGTTGTCGTAAAAGGCCTCTTCTCCCAGGCTGTCGAGCACGAGGTCCACCGGCGCGCACGCGTCCGCGAACTTCACGCTCCGATAATCGATCACCTCGTCGGCGCCGAGCGACCGCACAAAAGCCTCGTTCTTGGCGCTCGCCGTGGTGATGACGTGCGCGCCGATGTGCCGTGAGAGCTGGATGGCGAAGCTCCCGACGCCGCCCGCGCCCGCGTGGATGAGCACCCGCTCGCCCTTCTTCAAGCGGCCTTGCTCCACGATGCACTGATAGGCGGTGAGCCCCACGAGCGGGATGGACGCCGCCTCCTCGTGCGTCAAATTGGAGGGCTTCTTGGCGACCTCCCGCTCATCGATGCAGATGTAATCAGCGTAGGCGCCCGGCTTCGTGTGGTGAGGCGAGGACCACACCTCGTCGCCCACCGAGAACCGCGTGACCTCGGCCCCCACCGCCTCGACCACGCCCGACACGTCGAGCCCCAAGATCCAAGGCAGCTTATACCGAATGATGTTGCGCTGCCCCCCCATCCGAATCTTCCAATCGACGGGGTTCACCGAGGTGGCGCGCACCCTCACGAGCACGTCGCGCGGCCCGGGCTCGGGCACCTTCACCTCTTCGATTCGAAGCTCCTCGGGGCCGCCGTAGGCGTGAATCCTGGCCGCGCGCATCATCTCGCCCATAAAAAGCGTCCCTTCGAGCTTACTTGACGATCTTGCACTCGGTGAGGCGAAGGCTCTTGAACTGCTTGTCGCCCTTCATGGTGTTCGCGACCTTGCCTTTGCCTTCGACCGTGATGGGGGCATATTGCTTGAGGTCCTTGGGCGGCTCGGTCTCGCCCATTTCGCAGGCGAGGCTCACGTCCTTCCACGTCTCTTTGGACTGGACGATGGACACGTTGAACGACTTTTTGCCGTTCACCGTCATGCTGGTGGTGCTCATGTAAAGCCCCGTCAGCTTGATGGGCTTGTTGTCGTATTTGGCGGGGTTGGTCTTCACGTCCTCGACCACGCTCGCCACCGTGGGGCCGTCCGAGCCGCTCGCCGCCTTGGACGAATCACCGCCGCCGCCGTCTTTGCCGCACGCCGTGAGCGCAGGGACGGTGAGCGTGACGAGGAGCGCGAGCCAACGATATTTGTTCACGAGGAGACCTCCGTAGAGGCCCGTCCCTAGACCACATTGGGCGGCGAGGCAATATGGCTCTCGCCTCGCGCCTCGTGAGGGGCGATTGGTTACTTGACCTCGCGCGGGAGCGGCGCCTTGGTGGGGCTGTCGCTGTACGAGCGCTTCTTGGTCTCGACCCCGTGGTCGGCGCAGCAGCGGAAGCCTTGTTGATAAAAAATATGGTTCTCGTCGTGCGAGCGGGTCGACGGGCGGCAGCGCGTGCGCACCGGGCCCCAATAACCACCCTTCAAGATGCTCGGCCGCTCGCCCTCGCGCGACGATCGCGTCCACTCATCGACGTTGCCGGTCATGTCATAAACGCCGAACGGGCTGCGACACTTGGGCCGCGCGCCGGATCGCTCGCCCTGCCAGAGCCGATCCATCTCGGCCATGGCCGTGGCGCCGTCGCGGGGGCGCATCGCCGACTCGTGGAACGGCTGCCAATGACGATCGATGACGCAGACCTCGGCGTCGCGGTTGTAGCCGTTGGGGTAGGGCGTCGCCTCTTCGCCCTCGCACGCGAACGTCCACTCGGCCTCGCTACAGAGCCGCTTGCCCTCGCTCGCGCAGAGATCCTCCGCCTCGTACCACGAGACGGCGATCCACGGATAAACCCCCTTTTGATTCGGGTACTCGAAGCGATCCATGCAATAGTGCATGTCTTTGGTGGGCAGCTCTTTGGAGATCGAGAGCCACTTGTCGCGGTCGAAGGCCGCGCACCGCTCGGGGTAGTCGCGGTTGATCCACTTGGTGCAGGTGGTCTTTTGGAGCTCTTCGATGGTGTTGTTGCTGAAGTGGTTATTGGTAGGGTCGACCTTGGCCTTGCCCTTGACCTCGACCATCCCGACTCCGCACGTGCCGCGGGTGTTCTCGGCCACGTCCGTGGCCTCTTGGCTCTCGGAGGGCGTAGAGACGATTTGCCAGTGGCGCCCGAGCTTGAGGCGCCACTCGTATTTGAGGGCCACCACGTTGGCCTGCACCCCATCTTGGGTCGAGAGCGCGCCGGGCGTGCGCTTCGCGAGGAAGCCGACCCCCGCCCCGAGCCCGGTGAGAGAAGCGAGGAAGCCGACGGCGAGCGCTGAGCGAATCACCACGGCACGGGATCGTGTCCTCTTTCGGGTCGGAGCGCCAAGTTCCATCATTTGTTTTGTCTCATCATAGCGCAACCGCTCGGAGCGCACGAGGCAGCCCTAGGGCTCCTCCACCGCTGTCTTCATACGGAGGAGGCGCTCCACATCTTCCCTCCGCGACGGCGCAAGATCGACCGCCTCTTTGCTGTCCGCCGAGAGGTCGAACAAGTGGAGCCTATCGGTCTTTTTGCGCTCGATGACCAAGAGCTTCAGCGGCCACTCGATGAGCGCGACCCTCCGCTGTCCGCGCGTGTAGACCGCGCCGTGCTTCCACGCAAAGTCACCTTTGACGACCGACAGGAGCGATGTCCCGGTAAACCCCGTTCGATCCGCGCCCGCGAGCTCGGCGGCCGTGATGGGGACATCGAGCGTGCTGACCGCGCCGGCGTCGTATTGACCCGGCTTTTGGCCCGGCACGCTGATCACGAGCGGCACGCGGATCGTCTCTTCGAAGACCTCGACGCCGTGGCCGTGCGACGTGTGCTCGCCGAGCAGCTCGCCCTGCGATCCGTGGACGATCCACGCGACCTTCCCCGCGCGGCTCGATCCCTCGATGCCCGCCATGATCTCGCCGAGCTTCTGATCGACGAACGTGACCTCGCCGTCGTATTGAGCGCCCTTGCCGCGGCCGTACTTGATGCCCGGGTGCGAGAGATAAAGCTCGTGGGCGTCGAACAGGTGAACCCACAAGAAGATGGGATCCTTGCCTGCTTCGAGCTCTTTCCATGCGGCGAGCGCGGCCTTCACGGCGTGATCGCCGGTGACCTCGCGCTCGGGGTGAGCCTCGCGGTAGATCGGCTTGAAGACGTCGAACCCCTGCGCGAACCCTTTGTCCTCGCTGAGCCACGTGAACGACGTCACCGCCGCGGTGCGGTAGCCCGCGCGCTTGAGCTTCTCGGCGAGCGTGTCCGTCTCGGGGAAGATCGTCGGCCACTCGCGCTTGTCGTGCGGCGTGTCCGAGAGCCTGCGGCCCGACACGATCGGCGTGATCGCGCGCTGCGTGTCGCTGCCCGTGGCGTACGCGTGCTGAAAGATCACGCCGCGCGCGGCGAGCTCCGCGAGCTTGGGCGTGGTGGGCCGCCCATATCCGTACGCGGAGGTCCTGTCGGCGCGCACGGTGTCGAGCGTGATGATCACGATGTCGGGGCGCGGGCCGCCGATCTCGGGCGGAGGAGAGCTCCCCGCGGCGGCGCTCCCGCTCGTGAGAGGAACGGTGAGCGACGCGTGCACGACAGGCGAAGATGCTTTGGGAGGATCGATGCCGTCGCAGTCTTGATCGATGCCGTCGCCCGGGATCTCGACCGCGCTCGGGTGACGCGCGGGGTCTCCTTCGTCGCAATCGCGACCGCCGAAGTGCGCGCCGATTCCATCGCCGTCGCGATCGGTCCAGCGCTCGAGCGCTTCGATCAACGTCGCGGGGAGCCCGCCGCCTGCGCGGAGCGCTTTGGCGAGCGGGGGCGAGGACTCGATGCGCGCGAAGCCGGCGACCAACACGAGCAACGCAGGCGGCGCGCCCGCGAGGCGAGCGATCTTGAGGAAACGCTCGCCCAGGTCGAGCGACGCCGCGAGCGCCGTCGCGACGACCGTAATGGCGCCGTCCACGATCGCCGATCGCACCGCCATCGCCCCCGGATCATCGCCCGTGCGACCGAGCGGCGCGGCCACGACGAAGAGCGGCAGCACCGCGATGACCGCGCCGACCGCCGCCGGGATCCACGGTTTGTAGCCCCGATCGACGAGCGCGCGCCCGAGGCGCACCAACCTGCTCGCGACGAGCGCGGAGCCCGCGCAGATCAAGAGCGCGAGCGCGCCGAACGTCGCGCCCGCGAGCCCCCGGTGATGCGTCGTCGCCTTGAGCAGCGCGCCCACGCCGACGAGGAGCGGCGTCGCGACACCGACCCAAAGCGCGATCCAAAGCCCTGTGCTGCGCGGAGAGCCCGCGCCGACGAGCTGGCGAAAGCCTCGCGCCGCAGCGCGCGAGAGCAGCACCGCGAACGCGACGATGGGCAGGAGCACCGCGGCGCACACGAGCAACGCCGCAAAGAAGCCTCCACCCGAGCCGGATGTCCGAAGCGCGGTGGGGATCGCAGCGAGGATGCTCACGCCGAGGGCTCGCGCGCACGCCTCGCCGAACCTGGCCATCCAGGTGGTCTCGTCCTGCGGCGGAGGTCTCCCCGTTTCCACGGCCGGCGACGTAGCAAAGGGAGACCGAGCAGGGAAGAAGAAGCTCGTTGCCGCCTAAGGTTTGGACGAGCTCTCGGGGCCGTTGCCGTTCAACGTGAGCTGGCCGGGGAGGATATGCTCGTAGTGCTTGAGCACCAGATCGATGCCCTCCCGGATATAGACCGAGACCGGCACTTTGGTGCGCTCGTGCAAGAGCCGAAGGCGCTCCGCCTGCTCGTTCGTGATGTAGATGGTCGTCGAGACTTTCTTTCGCGACATGTCACGCCACGCAGGGATCGAGCCGCGCTAAGCCGCGCTAAATAGGGGGCGCTCTACCAGGCACGCCGAGCCGGGGGACCTTTGAGGTCCCCCCATCGTGACCGGTGGGCCCGAGGAGCGATGGAACCCACTGACAAGGCATTACCCTAGATGCCTATACGTGTGTTGTCAATCGGAACCCGACGCTTGCTCGCCCAGCCGTGACGGGACTAGACTCCGGGCTGCCTAAATTCGAGGGGCAAAGAGCCTCTTTCTTTCGCAAAAATCGTGCATCCGGCGGTCAATGGCGCCGGAGAGTGCTTCATTTGTCACGGCGCCGCAGCGCTTCGAGAGCCTCGGCCGAGATCCCCAGCATGATCCGACGCTCCTTCCCGATTTGGTTGCTCCTCTGCGCTGCGTGCTCCGGCTCCGACGGCGAGAAGCCCAAGGACGCTGCCACCCACGACAAACGCGACACGTCGATCAAGCACGAGGAGTGCGACGGCAACTCCTCGGACGCGCAAAAGGTCGACGTGAACGGCGACGGCAAGCCCGACATCATCCACGTGATGAAGGGGGGCAAAGAGGTTTGCCGCATCGTCGATCTCAACCTCGACGGCGCCATCGACGCGTTCATCTACTACGACGATCAAGGGCGCGAGCGGCGGCGCGAGGCCGACTTCGATCGCGACGGGCGCGCCGATGAGATCTCGGTGTTCGAAGGCGGTCAGATCAAGCTCAAGATGCGCGAGACCAACTTCGACAACAAGATCGACACCTGGGACTACTACGAGGGCGGCCGCCTCGTGAAGCGCGAGCGCGACTCCGACGGCGACAGCATCATCGACCAGTGGTGGCAGTTCAACAACCCGCAGAACGAGAAGTGCGCGCTCGTCGCCTCGGATCGCAACGGCGACGGCAAGCCCGATCCCGAGAGCGTCGTGGATCTGTGCAGCGAAGGTTACGGCGCCAACAAAGGCGTCCCCGGCGCCGGATCCGCGCCTCCTCCCGCCGCGAGCAGCGCCGCGCCTCCGAGCAGCGCCGCGCCTCCCGCGTCGGTTCAAGCGCCGCCCGTCGGCGGCGCGGTCAAGCCGCCGGCCCCGCCGGCCTCCGTCTCGGCTTCGGCGCCTCCCGCTCAGCCCCCTCCCCAAGCTCCGCCGCCCCCGCCCAAGAAGTGAGGTTGTTCATGAACGTGGCTCGGATCTTCGGCTTGTCCCTCATCCCCCTCGCGCTCTCGCTCGTCGCGTGCGCGAGCGGGCCCAAGTTCGAGGCGAAGCCCGCGATCGAGGTCAAGAAGCGGATCGACGGCTCCATCGATGATCGATCGATGTGCGAGTACAAAGGCCGCGCGGATCGCGAGGCGTCCGAGGTCGCGGGGCCTGGGTCGGTCCAGCCCAACGTGCGCCGCGTCTATCAGATCGTCGGCACCGGCGAAGATCGCCACAAGGTGCTCGTGTGCCGCGAGATCGACACGAACTTCGACGGCATCAAGGATGTCGTCCGCCGCTACAACGACAAAGGCGAGAGCATCGCCGAAGAGGCGGACTCGAACTACGACGGTCGCATCGACACGTGGCTCACGTTCGTGAAGGGCCGCCTCATCGAGACCAAGATCGACAACAACTTCGACGGCAAGCCCGACGAGTGGAAGCACTACTCGGCAGGCCGCTTGTCGCGCGTGGTGCGCGATTCGAACTTCGACGGCAAGCCCGACGTCTGGGAGATCTACCGAGAGGGCAAGCTCGAGCGCATGGGCGTCGACATCGACGGCGACGAGCGCGTCGATCGATGGGACCACGACAACGAGCTTCGTCGCCGCCTCGAAGAGGCCGAGCGCAAGAAGGAAGAAGAGGCGCTCGCCGCCAAAGCCAAGAAGGCCCAAGAAGAGAAAGAGGCCGCGGACAAGGCCGACGGCGAGAACGCCGACGACAAGCCCGCCGACAAGCCCGCTGACAAACCCGCCGACAAGCCCAAGCCCAAGGCGCCCGCCGCGAAGCAGCGTAAGCCCGCCGCGAAGAAGTAAGTTTTTTGGCCTTCCTGCGCCGCGCTGATACGTCGCGGCCATGATGATCCGTTCGAGCTTGCTCGCGCTCGCGCTCGCCGCGCCCTCCGGCTGCGAGCAGGCGTTCGGCGACGGCCGCCTCGATCCTCATTCTCCGGGCAGCGATCTCGGCACGTTCCACGTGGATGGGGCGCTCACGTCGAACACGTGTGGTCCGGGCGCGTTCGGCGCGGTGCCCTCGTGGAGCTTCGACGTGAAGCTCCTTCGCAACGAGAACACGCTCTATTGGAACAACGGACAAGAGATCATCCCCGGCATCTTGGCGGCCGATCTCGTGAGCTTCACGTTCGACACCGGCGTCGTCGTCAACATGCGGGCCGAAGAAGAGGTGTGGCTCCCGCCCTGCTCGGTCCGAAGGCTCGATCACGCCACAGGCACCTTGTCGTCTGCGAGCGATGATGTCGCGTCCTTCACCGGGCAGATCGACTATCGCTTCGACGTGACCTCGGGCTCGACGTGTGATGATCTTTGGGATGGCCCAGAGCCCATCGTCTTGGGGTTGCCCTGCACGCTCTCGTATTCGCTCCAAGGCGCGCGGACAGGGCCTTAACACACCTGCCGATGATTGAGCCGGTTCGGGGGGCAGGCCGCTGGGATCGATCCCTCGCGCGGCGCGCCGCGCTCATCGCCGCGCTTGGATTCGTGCTGATCGCGCTGATCGTGATCACCACCGATGAAGGTGGACCGTTGGTGAGGAGGCTCGGGATGATCGCCGCGCTCGGCCCCGTCGCGGCCGGGCTCGGCGCGTTCGGCGCCGCGCGCGTCGCGCACGATCGCGGGGAGATCGCGGCGCTCGCGGCGATCGGCGTCGATCCTCGCCGCGCGGTCGCGGGCGCGGCGGTCGGCGCGATGGCGGTCGCGGCGCTGGGGGCGCTCGTCGCGATCGCGGGCGCGGCCGATCTCTCCGCGCTCTTTCCTCGGCCCTCGGAGCCGAGGGTGTGGATCGTGGAGGGCGACAGGCTGATCGAACGATCGCTCGGGATCGAGGTGGACGCGTCGGGCTCGCTCACGCTCCTCCCACCCGCCCCCAATGAGGCTCCGCTCCCTCGGCACGCGCGATCCTTTGCGGCGCTCTCGATCTTGCTCCTCGCGATCGGATGTCCGCTTTGGGCCGCCCGCTTCGGGGTCATTCCTTTGCTGCGCCGCGCCGCTCCCGCGGCGATCGCCCTCGCGCTGACGCTGGTCGCGTTTCAAGCGGTCGCGGCGGGGCGCGCGCCCGCATGGACGTTGCTCGTTGGGCCGCTGGTGCTCCTCTTCTCCGGGCTTATCGAGCGTCGAGCGCTGCGCTAGGGTCGCGCCTCGCATGAGCGTCGCGATCTTGTCTGCGGGCGGCACCTCCGAGGGATTTGCGATCGTGGTCCACGGGGGCGCGGGGAACGTCCCCGAAGATCGCCGCCATCTCCACGAAGAAGGCGCGCTCCGCGCCGCGCGGTCGGGCGCCGAGGTCCTCCGCGCGGGGGGCTCTGCGCTCGACGCCGTCGAGCGAGCCGTGCGCGCCCTCGAAGACGATCCGCTCTTCAACGCGGGGCGAGGCGCGTGCCTCGACGAGGACGGCAACATCGAGCTCGACGCGTCGATCATGGAGGGCACCACGCTCCGCGCCGGCGCCGTGTGCGCGCTCGCGGGCTTCGCCGCGCCCATCGCGATCGCGCGCGCCGCGCTCGACGAAGGCCGCCACGTGCTCTACGCCGCGCACGGCGCGAGGCGCTTCGCGAAGGCGCGAGGCTTCGTCGAGGTGCCGCGTGAGGCGCTGCTCACCGAGTCGGCGCTGCTCGCGTTCGAGCGCGCGAAGCGCGACGAAGGCGCGATCGGCTGGGCCGGGGGCACGGTCGGCGCCGTCGCGCGCGACGCGCGGGGCCGGCTCGCCGCCGCCACGAGCACGGGCGGCAAGCTCAACAAACGCGCGGGCCGCGTGGGGGACTCTCCGCTCATCGGCGCCGGCACCTTCGCGGACGACAACGAGGGCGCGGTCTCCACGACCGGCGACGGCGAGGCCATGATCCGCCTCTCGACCGCGCGCATGGCCGCGATCGCGATGCGCAGCGGACAGAGCGCCGAGGCCTCGGCGCGCGCGGTCATCGCGGACCTCCGTGATCGCCTGAGCGCGACCGGGGGCCTCATCACGGTCGATCCGCGCGGCGGCTTCGGGCTCGCGCGATCGACGGCGAGCATGTCGTGGGCCGCGGTCACGGCGACCGGCGACCGATCGGGGGTGTAAGAGCCATGCCCGAACGACCTGACCTCGAGCACGTGGTGCCCGTCCTCACCCGCGAGCTGTCGGGGAAATCGATCACCGCCGTGCGCGTCAAGAACCCCGTCGTGATGCGCGTCGCGATGCGCGACCCGATCGAGGCCATCCACGGCGCCGTGATCCGCGCGGTCGCGCGGCGCGCGCACTTCGTTCAACTGTTCTTCGAAGCCCCGTCGCGCCACGAGATCGCGGTCGCGCCCATGCTCGC
>CAYTJL010000260.1:0-2996 GCA_964437785.1 uncultured Polyangiaceae bacterium | reverse complement strand
CGATCGATCGCCCGCGGATCTCGCGGTCACCTTCGCGCTCTCCGACGGCCGCGAGCTCCGCTATCGCGACGATGTCCAGATGGGCAAGGTGTACGTGATCGAGGCGGGCCGCTGGGATCAGGTGCCCGGCCTCGCGAACATCGGCGTCGACGTGCTCGATCCCAAGGTGTTCTCGCGCGATCGATTCCGCGCCTTGGTCCGCGCGAGGCGCGATCAGATCAAGGTCTTCTTGATGGACAAGAGCGCGCTCGACGCGATGGGCAACGCGTACGCGGACGAGGTCCTCTTCGAAGCGCGGCTCCACCCGAAGACCTTCGCGCGATCGCTCAACGACGCGGAGATTACGAGGCTCCACGCGGCGATCGTGAAGGTGCTCTCCGAGGCGCGCGACGAGATCGCGCGGCGCGACCCGCCCATCGATCAAAAGATTCGTGACTTTCTGAAGGTTCGAAATCGTCACGGATCGCCGTGCCCCCGCTGCGGCGCGACGATCCGCAAAGCGGGCGTGCACGGCCACGACGCGTTCTATTGCCCGGCGTGTCAGCCGGATGGGCGGCAAACGTCGATCGTCGACTTCGGCAAGCTCGCTAATTCAGCGAAGCCTCCGGCAACCGAAAGTACACCGATCGAGGCGCCCGGCACGCGCGACAAACCGCCTTCACCACCCGCACCCGCAGCCCGCGGATCGTCTCGGCCGCGTGCTCCTCGATCAAAAAAGGGCCCTGGCAAAGGGGGCACGTCATCGTCATCGCCGTGACCTCGACCTCGGAGGCCGAGCCCACGAAGATCGCGCGCTCGGGGCTGCCTCCGGGCGCGTGATCCGCGATCTTCGCGAGATCGCGCCGGAGCTTTTCGACCGTGCGATCCGCCTCGCGGCGGACAGCACGTTTGCGCTTGGTCATCGCGGCTTCGTAGCGTGGTTGAGGACAAAAGAAAAACGGCGATCCCTTTCGAGGACCGCCGTCTTTCATGCCCTCTCTTCAGAAGGCTTCAGGCGAAGTGGATCAGCCACCCTTGGCGGAGGCGCTCACGCTCGCGCTGACCTTGACGTCGAGGCCGATCGAGACGGACGCGTCGGCAGCGGCCTTGCCGGCCATGCCGATGCACACGAGCGCCTTCGCGCCCGCGTTCGCCGCCACGTCTTTGAGAGCGGCGCCGCTCTTCACGAGGCCCTCGACCGTGTTGACGAGCTTCTTGCCCGTGCCGAGCTGGATCTTGACGATCTTGGGCAGCGCGACCTGGAGGCCGTTGACGAGCTTCTGCGCGTCGGTGCCGCCGATCTTGCCAGTCGCCTTGATCTTGAGGCTCGGCGGATCGCACGAAGCGCTCGCCGCACCCTCAGCCGCGCAGCTCGCTTGGCAGTTCGCGTCGACCTTGGGGGGCTTGAACTCGCCGGAGCACTTGGGCGCCTTGATCTCGACCGAGCAGCCGCCCGAGCACGAGCCCGAGCACTTGGCAGCGGCCTTGAGCTCGCACGAGCCCGAGCACTTGCCCTCGCACTGACCACCGCAGGTGCCCTCGGCCTTCGCGTCGCACTTGCCTTCGCAGTGACCCGCGCAGGCTTTGCCCTTGCTGGGCGCGCCGTCGCAGGTGCCGTCGCACTTGCCGCCGCAGGTGCCCGCGAAGTTCGCGTCGCACTTGCCGCTGCAAGACGCCGTGCACTTGCCCGCGCAGTCCGCGCCGGCCTCGACCGAGCAGCCGCCCTTGCACGAGCCCTCGCACTTGCCGCTGATCTCGCCGCCCTCGCAGCTCGCCTTGATCTCGCCGGGCTGGATGGGGGAGCCGCACTCCTTGAAGCACTCCATCATGCCTTCGACGTCGGCGTGGCACTTGGGGGGCTCGAACTCGATGGTGAGCGTGATGCTCGCCTTCTTGGCGTCGGCGACCATCGCCTTGACCTTCTCGCCGACCGCGGTGCAGACCTTCTCGGCGCCCTTGCCGTTGTCCGGCTCCGCCTTGAGGTCGCCCTCGGCCATGCCGAGCGCCTTGCCGAGCTCGCCGCAGGACGCGATGAGGTCCTTCTCGAGCGTCTTGGCGACGTTGCTGAGCTTGTTGACGGACTTGAGGAAGCCCTTGACCTTGCCCTGGACCGCCGCGTCACCCTTGATCTCGAGCTTGGCGAAGTCGCCGCTCTCGAGCTCGGGGCAGCCGCTCGCCGCGTTCGCGAGATCGCCGACCGCCCCAAGGCCACCGCCGCCGGGAAGACCGCCGCTGCAGTTGGTGAGCAAAGGCGACGCGAGCCCGAGCATCACAACGGGCATCGAGATCAGTTTCCAACGATTGACACTCATCTCACGAAACCTCCGGCGCCTTCTGGGCACCCCGTGTTCATGTGCGCGAGTCCGCGTCCGGGCCCTGCGCCTCGAAGGCCGCGAGCGTACAACAGCGGCCCGCTACCTTTCACCCTGTGGCCGCCCTATTGCCCTAATCGGCGCGTGCTGTAAAGGCTGATTGTGGAGATCTGTCAGCCTTGTCGTTTTCTGCTGGTTTTCGGCTCGTTTTTAACAGCGTGAGCCGGCGGCGCAGGATCGTCGAACGGTAAAAGGAGCTGAGCGAGCGGGCGCGCGCCCACGCTCGGCCCGCCCGTCTGCTCGAAGAGGGCTTGCTCGCGCGCGATGTCCGCTTCCATCACGTCGGAGTTGTCGTACGCAAACGCGAGCGCGTCGAGGATGCGCGCGGCGCCCAGGTTGGGATAGCGCTTGACCAGCGTCTCGACCGAGGCGCCGCCGCGGTGCCACATCCACAACCGGCGCACGGGGACGCGCGAGCCCACGACGTGCGGGCTCCCCGCGAGCACCGACGCGTCGACGCGCACGTGCGGATGCGGGATTCGAATGCGAGGAAGCGGCTCGGCCATGAGGGCCGCGGAGGGTAGTCGACGCGCGTTGAAATTTCCAATGTTCGCGCGCCGCGAAACGCGCGCGACCCGCGCCCCGTACACATGCGGGTCGAGCGCGCGACGGCCTCTCCTTTTGGTGTAGGCTCGCCGCGCGCGC
>CAYTJL010000259.1:0-12790 GCA_964437785.1 uncultured Polyangiaceae bacterium | reverse complement strand
GCCGCTCGCCACTGCGCTTCATCCCATCGCTCCTCGCCGCAGGCGCCTTTGGGGCGCTCCTCGCCGCGGGCTGCGCGAACGTGGATTGCGGCCCTCCCATCGACGGCCCCGTCCCCGCAGAGAGCTTCGCGCAAAGCCCGCTCGCCCTACCCAACCAGGCCTCGATCGCGCGTTACCTCGCCGAGCGCGGCGCGGATCCCATGCGGTATCTCTGGCTCGCGGTCGTGCCGGGCACGTCCGAGGCGTGGGGCCATCACACGGCACCTCCTTTGGACGAAGACCCCGATGGCACGTTGATCTCGGACGAATTCAAGGCGAGGCTCGACATGGCCTTTCGCTTCTTGAAGGCGAACGTCATCCGCTTCATCCTCGTCTCGGGCGGCGCCGTCGACGGCACGAGGCCCGATTACGTGGAGGCCGAGCGCGGGAGAGGATACCTCCTCTCGACCTATGCCGGTGAATGGGCCGGCGATGGCCCGTTGGACGAGCGCGTCCTCGTCGATCCGCTCGCCGAGCGCTCGACCACCAACCTGCGCAACGCGGATAAGCTCTCCGTCGATCTGGGCCTCTCCAGGAACCTCATCGTCACGACCATGCCCGCGTACAGCGGCTTCTCCCCCGCCGGATACGCGACGCAGGGGTTCTATTTCTTGGAGCACGAGACGAGCACCTTCGACATTCGTTGCACCGACGAGCTCGGGTATCAGCTCGGCGCCTTCTCGCTCACCACCGCGCGCGCCCAAGACGGCGACTACCTCGAAGGGATCCTTCATTGCAGCTTCCCGGTGGAGCACCTCCGCCGAGACGAGTACGGGCCATGAAGGCGCGCGCGCTCGCGACATGGCTCATCCCCCTCTTCGTCGCCGGGCCGGCGATGGCCAAAGAGCGACCGTGTCAAAAGCGCGGGCGGACGCCTTGCTCCGAGGCGACAAAGCAGCGATGGCCGCTCCCCTTGGTCATCGTCCGCGCTGGGTGGGACGCGCCGTGGGGGCCGAGCGGCGGAGCGTCGGTGTTCCCGCACGAGCGCTGGTCGGTGAGCGTGGACGTGAGCCGGAGAGCGTTCGGCGCGGTAGGCGGGTTTGGCGTCCATTATTGGCCCAAGCTCTGCCGCGCCGGTCATACGAACAACCAAATCAACATCGGTCTTGGCGGCGGGACGTTCTTCACGGGCGCACCGAGCGAAGGTGGTTTGGCCGTGCTGGTGATGCCCGTCTCCTTCGACGTCCACTACATCGTGCGTCCCATCGCGCCTCTTGGCCTCGTCCTCGGGACGACAGCCGGCGTGGGCGGCGCGTTCTCAGCGAGGGATTTCGGGGCTCACCCGAGGCCGAGCGCGCCGAAGGATCACGTCGGATTCATGGGCATCCTCTATGCCGGCGTGAGCTTTGGCAACTTCGCCACCGGAAGAGCGCGATGATCATCCTTAAGATCCGATTAAGGCCAAAGAGCCCTCCGCCGCGCCACAATAAGGCATGCGCAACACGATCGCAGGGCTCGTCTTCGCCTCCCTCCTCGCCTCGATGTCCGCCTGCTCCTCGGCCGAAACCGCGCCGAGCGGGAGCGCCTCCGCGTCGTCCTCTTCGTCTTCCTCTTCCTCTTCTGGAGGAGGCAGCGGCGGCGGTGACAACTGCTCTCCATTCCCGGCGCCGCACGGGCAGAGCCCTCTCTCGACGTCATGGGCGCTCTCCTTCGGCGCTGACATGTCCGCGAGCCAGGGGATGGCGGTCGGGCTCGACGCCGCCGGCAACACCCTCCTCGCCGGCAGCGTATATGGCGACGTGGCGCTGAGCCCGTCTGTATCGGTGTTCAGCGAGGGCCTCTTCCTCGCCGCGATTGACCCCTCGGGGACGCCGCTCTGGGCCACCTCACCCGATATCTTCCCTACCTCTGTCACGATCGACAAGCTCGGGTTCATTTGGACCACCGAGACGCCGAGCATCTCCAATAAGCCTCCTACCATCAGCAAGCTCGGCCCCGACGCCTCTCTGTCGTGGAGCCGCGAATTCGACTTCGACGTCGACGTCCTCGCGCCGACGGGGGACGGCGGCGCCCTCGTGATGGTGCCTTTTTTCGGCGTCACGACGCTCGGCGACATCACGTTCCAAGCATCCGATCACGTCCTCGGGGACTCCATCATCGCCATGCTCGACGGGGACGGAGATGTGGTGTGGGGGACCAACCTCGCGTTTGGGCTCAACCCCCCGGCCTTGCCCGATTCGTTCTTGATCGTGAGCTCCAACGAGGTCGCGGCCACCTCGGACGGGGGCGCGCTCGTGCTCGTGCTCGTTACGCGCAGCATCCCGCCCGCGCCCGAGCTTCGCGAGAGGATCCTGAGGAGGCTCGGCCCGAACGGAGAGGTGCTTTGGGACAAGCTCCTCCCCCCAGGACCGCTCCCCGTCCGCTTCGTCGCGCGCCCAAACGGCGGCGCGCTGCTCGTCGCCAACGTTGGCAAAGGCGGGAGCGTCGATTTGGGCTGCGGCAGCCACGTTGGATATGGCATCGGCCTGCAGGCGATCGACGCGGACGGGCGCGTCGAGTGGGAGCGTTACATCTCCGGTGACATGGGGACGAGCAGGCCGGTCGTCGATGACGCGGGCAACATCGTCCTTGCAGGATCGGTGATGGGACCGGTCGATTTCGGCGGCGGGAAGCTCGACAGCGACGCGCCTCGATTCCGTATCTTCGTGGCCCGATATGCGCCCGACGGGGGACACGTGTCGAGTCAAACGTATGAGGGGACGCCCCCGCCCGGTTCGGGGTCGACCTTCGCCGGCGAGTGCCGCGGTGAGGGCGTCGGCATGGACGCGCAGGGGAACGTGGTCATCACAGGCTATTACTCCGGCGGGCTCGACCTCGGGACAGGCCCGCTTCCCGAGGTGCCCAACCTCGAAGGGTCTTATTACTCCCGCGGGCTCGTGGCGCGGCTCACGCCTCCATGACGATCACCTTCGGATCACCCACGTGAGCTCGCGGGCCGCGTCCCCGCCCGTCGCGGTGAGCGTAGCGGCGGGGGCGCCGCCCGCGCTCACATCGAGCGTGCCTGGGCCGATGACGTGCGCGATCGCGCCGTCGCTCGTCAGCTCCACACAAGGGGCGGTGAGGCCCATATCACACGTCGCGAGGGCCTCTCCATTCCACGCGAGATCGAGCGCGCCCGTCGCGTCGCCCAAGGCCTCCATCGAATACGAGAGCCCCTCCACCTCATCGAAGGATCCGGGCGCGCCCAAGAAGGCTCGAATCACCCTGTCGTCGCCCACGAGCTCGGGGCCCGGGACGAGCGGGGATGAGCGCACGAGCGTCATCACGCCGTCGGGGTACATGGGAATGATCGCGCCCGCCGCGGCGAAGACAGGGATCTCGCCGATCGCCGCGGGCGCCTCGACCTCGCCGCCTCCTTCGACCTTGGCGCCGCCGTCCCACGGATAAAAGGAGCCTTGGGGCAACACCACCGTTCGCGACAAAGCGCCTTGGGTCACGACCGGCGCGAGGAGCACGCCCGGACCGAGCATCACTTGATCGGTCACGGGCCAGAGCCGCGCGTCCTCAGGATAATGGATCATCATCCCTCGCCACATGGGCACGCCCGTCTCCGAGGCCACCTTGGCGAGGCCCATCAAATACGGCACGAGCGCCATGTGGAGCGCGGCGTACCGCCGAAAATGCTCTTTGGTCTCAGCGTCGGACTGCCACGACCACTCGTCGTTCGGGTGGGTGCCGTGGTGGGTCCTCATCACGGGGGACCACGCGCCGAGCGACGTCCACCGGAAATAAAGCTCCTTGGTCGAAGGGGGGTTGGTCGCGCTCTGGTACCCGGCGATGTCGTGGCCGAACGTCGAGACGCCCACGAGCCCGAAGCCGATGCCGATGGGGAGCACCGTCGGCAAACCATCGTCCTTTTGGAAGTCGGTGCGCTGATCACCGGCCCAGATCACGTCGGCGAGCGGGGGTGTGCCGAGCCAGCCCGAGCGCCCGAAGAAGAGCCGCTCGTGGCCGTCGGAGACCTCGTCGATGGCCTCGCGCGCGACCTCCTGCCAGCGCACGGGATAGAGGTTGTGCTGCGCCTCGGAGGGGCCTTTGAACGTGAAGCCGTCGGTCGGCAGCCACTCGGCAAAGTCGTTCATCCATCCATCGGCGCCGAGCGCGATGGCGGCCTTCATCTTGCCTTTGGCCCACGCGCGCGCGTCGGGGTTGTCGAGGTCGATGAGCCCCGTGTTGGTGAATTTGGCGCCGATGAAGGTGTAAGGCGTGCCGTCCTCCTTCGCGACGAGGAGGCCTTGATCGGCCGTCTCGGCCCACGCTTTGGTGTCCTCGTAGACAAAGGGGTTGAAGTACACGTGAAAGTCGAACCCTGCGTCGTGGAGATCCGAGGCGAGCGCCGGCATGTCGGGGTAAAGCGTGGTGTCGACCTCCCACTCCTCCTCCAAGCGATACGAGCCGCCGCCTCCAAACGAGCCTCCGCGCCAATCTTCGCTCCACACCACGCTCGCCGGGATGCCCGCGGCGCGCGCCTCGGCCGTGACGGCGCGCACGTTGTCGCTCCCGAAGATGGCGTCGAGCCACGGCGCGAACGCTACTTTAGGAGGCATGCGCGGGCGGCCGAACGTGGCGGAGGCGCGGGAGAGGGCCTCTTGGGGCGTGGGCCCGTCGAAGACATGGACCTTGGCGGGCAGCTCGATCTCGACGCGGGCCTTCTCTTGATCTTCGGAGCAGAGCGCCATGATGGCGCGATGATCGGTCTCGGCGGTGAGCACGTAGCCGCGGCGCGAGAGGTATTGAGGGATGGGCGCGTGGCTCGCGTGGCGCGTGCCCGTGACGTACCAGACCAAGGGATAATCGTCGGTCTCGATCTTCCCGACGCCTTGCTCCTGCACCATGAGGGGCACGGTGAAGCCCCTGTGATCCACGTCGAACGACTGCGCGCCGAACCCCGCAAAGTGATCTTCGGCGTCGCACGCAAAGCCCCATGAGAAGCGTTTGGCCGCGGGGTCGCCCGCGGTGACGTCGACGACGAGGTGCCCGCCCTCGGGGGCGGACATCTGCAGACGAGCGAGGATGTTGCCCGACGCGTCCACCAAATCGAGCGACGACGCCGCGCCGTTCGGCTTGGGGGTGAGCCCGCGCCAAGGGCCGTTGGCCGCGTTCGTGGGCTTGAACATCCCAAACTGCATCTCGAAGGTGGTGGTGACGTCGCGGACCGCGAAGCCCACGAGCGGAGGGCCGTCTTCGGGCGGCGCGCCGGGGGCGAGCCCGTCGAGGAGCACGCGCCCGTCCTCCGAGGCGACCGTTACGCGATCCTCGCTGAGGACCACGGAGAGGCCGTTGCTCTCGAGGACCGACACCGGGCTTTGCGGGATCTCGTCGGCGCAGGCGGCGAGGAGGGGGGTTGTGAGGAGCGGGAGGAGGGGGAGGATGCGGCGCACCCTCCCTCTTTATCAGATTTGGATCAAAAGATGTTCGCCTCTTCGACCATCGATCGACTGTGCGGCGGCTGCCGCGCGGGCGCGTACGGCGCGTTGATCGGCGCCGGCGCCGCGGGGGCCGGGACGGAGGGCGCGCGCTGGGTCGCGGCAGCGCTCATGTCGTCCGCTTGGACCGAGAAATCGAGCGGCATGTCGAGCCGCTGCTTTCGGTCGGTGATGCGCACGTCGCGGGCGCAGACCTCGGTGACATACCGCCGTTCGCCGTTGCGCTCGAACGACGTCGTGCGGATGGATCCCTCGATGAGCAGGCCCATCCCTTTGGTGACGACCTTGGAGAGCGACTCGGCGACGGAGCCCCACACGACCACGCGGTGCCACTCCGTGCGCTCCCGAAGGACCTTGTTCTTGTCGAAATAAGCCTCGTTCGTCGCGATGCTGAGGTTCAAGACAGGGGTGTTGCCGTGCGTGTAGCGCAGCTCGGGATCGGACCCGACGTTCCCGAACAGAATGACTTTGTTCATACCTTTGCTCATGACACTTCTCCCGAATGACGTGCTTCGTGTGTTGATGACGTTTTGATGCAGGCGCTTTGACTATGAAGAGGCGGCCCTCACCCCCGAGGTGAGGGCCGCGATCGATCGAACGAGGTTGGTTGTCCGGCTACGCCGCGATGGCCGAGGGCCTGCGCCGCTCCTGCGCCGCCGCCTCGACCGCGGCGCGCACCGCTTGGCCGATCGGCGATTTGGCGAGCGCCTCGCGGGCGCGCTCGCGGCCTTGTCCGATGTGCTCTCCGTTGAACGACAGGTGCGCTCCGGCTTTGTCGATCACGCCGTAGAGCACGCCTTGATCGAGCACGTCGCAGAGGTCGTCGATGCCGGCGCCCCAACGGATGTCGAACTCGGCCTCTCGGAACGGGGGAGACATCTTGTTCTTGACGACCTTGGCGCGCGTGCGCGACCCGACGATCTCCTCACCGACCTTGACGGGGCCGACGCGGCGCACGTCGATGCGCACGCTCGCATAGAACTTGAGCGCGTTGCCGCCGGTGGTCGTCTCGGGGTTGCCGAACGTGACCCCGATCTTGTGACGGAGCTGGTTGATGAACACCAGCGTCGTCTCGGTTTTGTATGCGATGCCGGTGAGCTTGCGGAGCGCTTGGCTCATGAGCCTCGCTTGGAGGCCCATGTGCGCGTCGCCCATCTCGCCCTCGATCTCGGCCTTGGGCGTGAGCGCAGCGACGGAGTCGATCACGACCATGTCGACCGCGCCTGATCGGGTGAGCATCTCGGCGATGTCGAGCGCTTGCTCGCCGCTGTCGGGCTGCGACACGAGCAGCCGCTCGACGTCGACGCCGATGGACTTGGCATAAGCCACGTCGAACGCGTGCTCGGCGTCGATGAACGCGGCGATGCCGCCCGCGCGCTGCGCGCGTTGGATCGCGTGCAGGGTGAGCGTGGTCTTGCCGCTCGACTCCGGGCCGAAGATCTCGACGATGCGCCCGCGCGGATAGCCGCCCACGCCGAGCGCGTCGTCGAGCGCGATCGAGCCTGTCGGGATCACGGCCACGTCCTTTTGCTCGTCTTCGTCTCCGAGCATCATGATGGCGCCTTTGCCGAAGGTCTTCTCGATGGAGGTGACGGCGGTCTTGAGCGTGCGGAGCTTGTCGTTGATGTCAGTCATCATGGGGATACCCTCTCTTCTCTGTCTTCTCTCGTGCGTTGATGTTCAATCGGTGATGAGCGGATCTCACGTCGGAGCGAGGATGGTTATCGGCCGAACCTCCCTCCGACGTGAGATGAGCCCTCAAGCGGCGCCCCCGCGATCGAGGATCCTGAGCTGGATGGCCTCGGCGACGTGGCGCGCGACGACGGCGTCGCGGCCCTCGAGATCGGCGATGGTGCGCGCGACGCGGAGGACCTTTCCATACGCGCGCGCCGAGAGCCCTAATTTGTCGACGGCCGTCGCGAGCAAGGCTTTGCCGGCGGCGTCGGGCGCGGCGAAGGCGTCGGCGTCGCGCGGGGAGAGGTCGGCGTTGGCGATCGCGATAGCCCCTCTCCGCCTGCGCGCTGCCTGCATGTCGCGCGCGGCGATGACGCGGGCGCGGACGTCACATGAGGGCTCCCCTCGCTCGTCGCTCTGGAGCGCGCCCACCTCGACGGGCTTGAGCGAGACGTGGAGATCGAGGCGATCGATGAGCGGGCCCGAGAGCTTGGATCGATAGACGCGGACGCGATCGGGGCTGCACGCGCAGCGGCCGTTTTTGTCGCCCAAGAAGCCGCACGGACAAGGGTTCACCGCCGCGACGAGGAGCGGTCTCGCCGGGAAGACGGCGCGGACGCGGGCGCGCGCGATCACCACCTCTCCGTCTTCGAGCGGCTGGCGCAGCGCCTCGACGGCGCTCCTCTTGAGCTCCAACATCTCATCGAGGAACAAGCACCCTGCGTGGGCGAGCGACACCTCACCTGGGCGGACGGGCTCGCCGCCGCCCACGAGCCCTGCCGCGCTCACGGTGTGATGAGGCGCGCGGAACGGACGTACGGTGAGGAGGCCGTCATCGGCGCTGAGCAGCCCGGCGACCGAGTGGATGGCCGTGACCGACAAGGCCTCTTCGATCGTGAGCGGAGGCATGATGGTGCCGAGCCTGCGCGCGAGCATGGTCTTGCCCGCGCCGGGCGGCCCCATGAAGATCAGGTTATGTCCGCCCGCGGCCGCGATTTCGAGGGCCCTCCGCGCGCCGTGTTGGCCGCGGACGTCGGCGAGGTCGACCCCCGCGCCGCCGAACGAGGGTTCGAACACCGGCGATCGCCCCGGCCCGGAGAGGGCTTGTTCCCCGCGGAGGTGCGCGATCACCTCGGCGAGATCGCCGGCGACGAGCACCTCCATCCCAGGCACGCTCGCGGCCTCATGAGCGTTGGCCAAAGGCACGATGGCGCGCGTGATGCCTTTGGCGACGGCGCCGCGGAGCGCCGGTAAGACGCCGCGCACGGGGCGGATCGCGCCCGAGAGCGACAGCTCGCCGAGCACGGCCACGCCCTCGATGGACTCGGGAGGGATCTTGGAGACGGCGCCGAGCGCGGCGAGCGCGATGGCGAGATCAAACGAGCCTCCGCTCTTCTTGAGATCGGCGGGACAGAGGTTGACGGTGATCACGTACTCTGCCAGGTCGAGGCCGATCTGCTGGAGCGCCGCGCGGACGCGGACGCGGCTCTCGCGGACGCTCGCCTCGGGCAGCCCGACGAGCTGAAAGTGGGTTGGGCCCCGGCCGGAGTCGACCTCCACGCGGACGGGGTGCGCGTCGAGCCCAATGAGCGTGAAGGTGAGCGCGTTGGCTTGCATGCCCGCTCTCTTGGCGAGGAGCGTGCCTAAGGGCCTGCCGCGAAATCATTGGATTTTTTGAGCCTGAAAAGTGGCGCCGCCAAATTTGGGGGTGGCGGCCGCCACCCCGGTGCGAGCGGTCCTCAGCGCGGTACGTCGATGCGGTGAGGTGCGAGCGCGTCGAACACCGCCTCATGCACATAAAAGCCGTCGAGCGCGGGGTTCATGTCCCACCCCACGTAGCTCGGCGTGGCCGGCGGTATCCCTTCGACGAGCCTTCGATCCGCGGCGCGGCCGATTACGATGCACGCTTGGCGATGACGCGTGAGCATCACGCAGAGGCGACCTGGATCGAGGTGAAAGGCATCGACGTCCAAGAGTCCGGCGAGCGGGTGCCACGCGATGACCACCTCGAACCCGAGCCCTTGCACCTTGTTCGCGGTGGCCACGTTGACGTCGCCGAGGTCCGCGTCGACCATCGCCGCGCGGACGAGGTCCTTTTGATCGTTGTGGCTCACTACCACGGCCACGTCCTCTTGTCGCAGGGCGCGCGGCGCCTCGTGTCGCTCGCACCGCGTCATAGGGCTTCGCTCGAAGAGCCTCCGCGCGAGATCGACGATGAGCTGTGCCGCGACCGGATCCGCGGAGACGACCGCGCACGCCGGCAACTCCACATGAGCCCACCCGGACGCGCACGCGCGATCGAGCGCCGCGTCGGCCACAGCGGCGACACGACATCTCCCCGCGGACAAATCGAGGCTTCGAGCGCCGGGGAGCACCGCGGCGCTGAAGAGATGCCCGTAATAAAACGCGCGCGCGACGGGCACTGCGCGCGCATCGAGCCGTCGCGTGATGGGGAGCTTGTGAACAGCCGTGTGCGGGTGATTCCGTAACAAGACCTCCACCGCGGTGAGCAACGGGTCTTCATCGAGCCCGCGCCATCGGTCCGCCTCGGGCGCGCTCGAGAACGGCGCGAGCTGACCGCTGTCCCCCATGAGCAAGTGTCGTTTGGAGAGCGCGCCGACGGCATAATAGTGTACGGAGCTCGCTTGGTACGCCTCATCCACCAAGAGCAGGTCCACCGTCGAGAGATCGCCGCGCGCGTGCGCGTCCCCGAGCTTGCTGAGCGTCCCTACCACGATCGCGTCGGAGGAGGTCTCTTTGGCTTTCTTCTCCACGACGTTCACGCGTTTGTGCGCCTCCTTCAGCGACACGCCCCCCGCCGGGACAAAGGATATCGTCTCCTCCGGGAGCCGTTCTGCCAAGCTCGCCAGCAGCGCGAACGCCTGCTCGTTGGTGGGAGACGCGACGGCGACGCGGAGCCCCTCCCCGCGCGCGGCCTTCACCGCGGTCCCAATCGCATAGGATTTGCCGGCGCCCGCCGGCGCGACGCCGACCACCGCGCGCTCGCGCTCGCCGGGAGCGAGCGCCGCGCCGATCAACGCTTTGATCTCCCTCTCTGCCGCGGCGATCACCGCTTCGTCGAAGAGCGCGGTCATTCGCTATCTCCTCCAGCGTCGTCCGGCTCTTCGAGGGAGTCCTCGATCGCGCCCTCGCCGCCGTGGGTCCAAGGGGGGTTGTCCGGGAGCTTGAGGGGCGGCGCCGGTTGCAAGTGAAGGGTCGAGAAGATCACCTCCTCGCCCAGCGACGGCCGCTCCCACTGCGCGGCGCTGGTCTCGTGTTTCAAGGTGATGACGGATCCCCCTCCCTCCCCCGCGCGCACGTCGACAACGGCATATTCCGGTGCCTTTGGCGTCTTGGTCCAAAAGAGGGCTCCGCCCGCGAGGATCGAACAGCGCTCCTCCGTCTCGACGCGGAAGAGCGGCCTCTTCACGGCGCGCTTCTTCCCGGGCTCGCTGTGATTCAGGTCCACCTCGATCACGCGCCCCATCAACGCGTCGCCGGAGAGGAGATAAGGGATCATGCGGAGCGGATCGTCGATGGCCTCCTCGGTGAGCACGAGCCGCAGCGCCTCCTCCCACGTCCGCAACGTATAAGCCGCTTGCTTGTTGGTTTGGCGCGTCCTGTAGCTCCCGCCCTTTTCGGCCACCCATTCGAGGTGTCGCGCGCGGGCCTCCATGTCCTCCTCCCACCGCCGCTCGACCGAGGGCGCCTCTCTCCATCGCCGCTCTCGATCGAGGCATTGAAAGACGAGGGGCCATACGCGATCAACGAGCGCGGCGTAGTGCGCCGCGATCGGAGCGCGCAGGGGCGCCACGACGCCCTCTTCGGTGCTCCCGCCTCGATCGCGATGGAAAGCGCCCATGAGCTCGCCCACCCGCTCATCGTCGCGCGCGGTGGGCAGGGGCCCGATCTCCTTCTTTTCGGCCTCGCGGAGCGCTTCATCGACGCTCTCCCCAAGAAGAGGATGGATGATCGCGTCGAGCGCCGGGAGGTGCTCACGCTCCATCTCGGAGAGCTCGCTCGTCCAATGTGAGGCGAGCAGCTCGGTGAGCACCAACGTGAGCTGTTGGCCGGGGTGGCGAGCCCGCTCCGCGAGGAAGCGCAGGTGTTGTCCCAAACGAACGAGCGCGGGATCGGCCGCGTGAGGGCCTTCGAGCGGGAGATACGCGAGGCGCCTGCCGAGGCGACCAAGGAGGGAGAGGTTGCCACGATTGGGCACCACGACTTGAGGGGACGCGGACTCGAACCATGGATTGAACGAACGCGCGAACGTGAGGAGCGCTCGGAACGCGAGATCGCGGTTGCGCGGCTCGCCGGGCACCGACATCTCGCGAGCCTCGCCATGAGCGCCCCACGCGACGGCCGCCGCCGTAAAGGGCTCGGCGCCGAGCTGCCAAAGCACGATCGCGAGAGGCCGCTCGGTGATCCTTCGGTGCCGGAGCAGCGCAGAGCGCACGGCGCGCCCGGCTCGCCTCGACTCCGCGACGAGGACGGCGTCGAGGTAGCTCACGTGGGCGCCTCCTCGGGGACGAGCTTTTGGCGCAGCCGTGAGGCGCGCACCAGTTGTTCGGCCGCGGGCCGCTCCTCGGGGGCGGCTGCGCCACCGTTAGCGAGCTCAAAGGCCCTATCGAGAGAGGATATCCCCGGGAGGATCCTGGCGAGCGTGCCCCCGACGCGGAGGGGATCGCCCGCCGCGTGGGATCGCGCGCGGCACAATCGTGACAAGCCACAAGCGGACAAGCACGCTGGCCGATACGCGGTCCCCACCCGCTCCGCGAGCTGATGAGCCGCTTCGAGCCGTTGAGCTTCGGGTGCAGCCTTGTCGGAGACGACCCCGAACCCCGGTAAATCATCGGGGAGAGAGCCCGCGATATCGATGGCGCTCGGGGCTCGGGTGAGGATCCTGTCCGCGCGATCGACCTCCCTGCCTACGGCCTTGATCGAGAGCGTCGGGCGAAGGCCGGTGTTTTGCGGTGTGATCAAGAGCGCATCTGCCGACACGAGATCGGGCTTCGCGCCGACGTAGGCGACGAGGTCGCGCAGGAGGAGGATGTAAATCGCGACTTGAGAGATGGCCGCGCCGACGGCCTCCGGGTCTGCTCTCCCATCCACGGTTGGAAAGGATTTGATCTCTCCAACGTGGATAGGGCCGCCGAAGCGTGCGGCGACGGCATCCGCCTCGAAGTAGGCGCGGACTCCGCCGACCTCGCGCGTCAATACCGCTCCGTCGATGAGGTTCGGGGCGCCCGGCGCGCGGCTCGCGATCGCGCGAATCCGAACCGCAGTCTCCTTGGCTCGATCTTTCATCCCTCTGTAGCCGCTCTTGAACCCTTCACGCATGTTGACGGCGCTCGCGACGGCGACGTCGTGGCCCAAATGGGCATGAAGCATATCGAAGATGGGCGCGTATCCCCTCTCCCGCAGGCTCGCTTCGAAGCGGAGCCCCCGCCGGAACGCGAACGGGGATTGACCATAAGGGGCCTCGAAGGGTGTTTGATCGAGCATCGTGTCGAAGTCGACGCGCGCCGCAAAGCCCAACGCCGCGAGCTTGCAATCGCTGTTCGCCGCGAGCTTGGCGAGCGCGCGCACGTCCGCTCGTCGCTTCGGCGCTCCCCGCGCGAGCGCCGCGAGCCTTCCTTCGGGATCGGTGG
>CAYTJL010000258.1:0-12964 GCA_964437785.1 uncultured Polyangiaceae bacterium | reverse complement strand
AGGATGAGATCGAGCTCGGTGTAGAGCGGCACAGGCGCGCGGAAGCCGCTCTCTTTCTTCTTCGCGATCTCGCCCCAGAGCCGCACGAGGTAGCCCACGTCGGCCTTGAGCTGCTTCTTGGTGAGGCCCTCGGCGAGCGTGCGCACGATGAGCCCGCCCTGCGGCGGCTTCATCGCCTCGATCGATTCGCGGAGGCGCGCGCGCTCTTTCTCCGAGCCGATGCGCTTCGAGATGCCGATGTGATCGACCGTCGGCAGGTAGACGACGTAGCGGCCGGGCAGCGAGATGTGGCTCGTGACGCGCGCGCCTTTGGTCCCGATGGGCTCCTTGGAGACCTGGACCATGACCTCTTGGCCTTCGCGCACCACCTCGCGGATCGGCGTCGTCTTCGAGATGCGCGGCGGCTCTTGGCTCTGCTTGGGGCGCCC
Organism: uncultured Polyangiaceae bacterium; assembly: GCA_964437785.1. Taxonomy (GTDB): domain Bacteria; phylum Myxococcota_A; class Polyangia; order Polyangiales; family Polyangiaceae; genus CAYTJL01. Next base: position 12,536 of record CAYTJL010000258.1, on the reverse strand, counting down.
AGCGCGCGGGACGTCGCGTCCGCTGCGCCCGTTGTTCTGCTGGCGATTCCCGCGATCGCCGCGCCCGCGACCATCCGGCCCTCGGCCTCCGCGATCGTTGCGGCCTGCTCCGCGCGCGTCGCCGCGTCCGCCGCGCCCGCGGTCTTGACCGCGTCCATCCCCGCGATGGCCGGAGCCTCCGCGCGCATCGGACGCGGGCCCGCCGCGCCCGCGGCCCTGATCGCGCGGAGCTTCGCGCGCGCTCTCTGCGGCCCGGTGGGGTTTGGGCGTGTGGGGGAGATCGGGTCCCCCCGTCGTGGAAGCCGGTTTGGCCTGTGCTTCGGGGGTCTCGACGCTCTCGATCGGCGCTCCTTCGGCGCCCGGCGGACGTCGATCGCGCGTGCGCGCCGAGCGACGGACACGGCCGCGCGACTTTCGCTTTCGCGCGCGCGGCACGGGCTCTCCGCTCGCGTCGACCTGCGGCGCATCCGCGGCTTCTTCCGCGGGCTCTGCCGCGTCGTCGTCTGCGGCTTCGCGCTCGGCGCCTTCGGCGGCCTGCTCTGCGTCTTCGATCGTGATCGCGGGGAGCGGCTCATCGAGCGCATCGTCCACGCCGGGGCCCGCCGCTGCCGCTTCGACGGCGCCTGCGTCTCCGGCCTCGTCGTCGCGATCGCCGTTGCCGTCGAACGGCTCGTCTTCGATCGCGCGATCGGCGTCTGCGAAGGCGGCGTCGCGATCGTCGTCGAGAGCGTCGGCGGGCTCGTCGACGTCGTCGGCGATGCCCTCGCCGGCGCCCGCTTCGACGATGATCTCGTCGTCGCCGTCGTCGAGCGGCGCTTCGTGGACGTGGACGTGCACGTCGTCGTCGTCGGCCTCTTCTTCGGTGGCAGCGAGCAGCGGCGCGGGCACGCGATCGACCTCGCGGCTGTCGCGGCCATCACGAGAAGCTTGCTCTGTCGCGACCTCTTGGATGCCGGGACCGTACGAGCGATCTTCGTCGGGCGTGCCTTTGCTCCGGCCCGCGAGGTACGCTTCGAAGTCGTCGGGACGAATGAGGTCCTCGACGTGGAGGAAAGCCGCGCGTTCGAGCCCGACGTCGATGAAGGCCGCCTGCATGCCGGGCAAAACTCGGCTCACTTTGCCGAGGTAGATGTTCCCGAGGGTGCCCTTCGAGCTTTCGCGCTCGATGTGCAGCTCCGCGATGATTCCGCTCTCGATGAGCGCGACGCGCGTCTCGCGGATGTCGACGTTGATGACGAGGAGGTTCTTACCCATGTCCGAAAGCCGCCTTCGGCGGATGGGCCAAGGGTTACCACGGGCGCGGCGAACACTGAACAACGAACGTTGTCTCCCGCTGCGAAGCTTGCTCCCCCCCGGCGGCCGTCGAAATTCGCGCTTTGGACCGTCAAAGGCTCGACGTTTCCCCCGGCGGGCCCCGAAAAAGCAGCAATTTCGGGGTGGAGGGCGCGTCGGGCACCCCGCGTGCACCAAGGATCGAGCGTCGGTCCCCCTCCAGCGGGCCGACGGGAGACCCCATGAGCCGCGCCAACACCCCTTCGTTGCTCGTCCTTCACGTCCCGGCAGGTGGGGGGCATCGCGCCGCCGCCACCGCCGTCGCCGAGGCGGCGAGCGCGCGCGGGCTCTCGGCGCACGTGGTGGACGCGCTCTCGGTGACGCCGGGCTGGTTCGCCAAGGGCTATGTGGGGACGCACCTGTCGAGCACGGGGCACGCGCCTCAGCTCTACGGCTACGGCTATGACGCCTTGAACCAGAAGATGCCGCTGCTCGACGGCCTCCGCGGCGCGTTCGATCGTGTGATTGGCGCGCGCCTCCTCCGCATCGTGCGTGAGCATCGGCCCATCGCCGTCGTGTCGACACACTTCTTCCCGCTCTCGGTGCTCGGCCACGCGCGCCTTCACGGCGCGATGGATGTGCCGTTGATCGGTGTCGTGACCGATTATACGGCGCACGCGTTTTGGGCGGAGCGAGGTGTAGATCGGTATTGTGTCGCCGCGGGCGCGGCTCCGCGCGAGCTCGTTCGGCACGGCGTCGATCCCTCTCTCATCGTGGCCACGGGGATCCCGGTGGGGCGCGCGTTTGGGCGTGTCCCGAAGAGGCCTTTGGGCGAGAGGCTCAATGTGCTCGTGACGTGTGGTGGGTTTGGGGTCGGGCCGCTCGCCTCTATCGTACGTTCGTTTGCCGGTCGCGCCGGCGTCGAGCTTCATGTGGTGTGCGGGGCGGGCGACGAGCGCGTGGCCGAGGTGCGCGCAGCGGCCGTCGCGGCCGGCGTGAAGGCCGAGGTCGTAGGCTTCGAGCGCGACATGGCGCGGAGGATGGCGTCGGCCGACGTCGTGGTGGGCAAGGCCGGTGGGCTCACGGTGAGTGAGGCGCTCGCGGCGGGCAAACCCCTCATCGTGGTGTCGGCGTGCCCAGGACAAGAGAGCTCGAACCTGCGTTATCTGGTCGACGAGGGAGCTGCGATTGAGGCCGAGCCCGACGCGGTGGGAGAGGTGTTGTGGGCGGCGCGCGGCGAGCTCGCGGCGATGGCGCGCGCGGCGAGGGCCATCAGCGCTCCTTCGGCCGCGGATCGGGTGGTGGACGTAGCGATGAAGTGCTCGTCAATGCCGCTCCGCATCGAGATGTTCGCGCACGCGGCGTGAGCGGTTGTCCGTCAACAACCCATGAAGCCACATGTGCTGACGCACGCGTCGCAGAGCACGCACATGACGAAGGCATCATAAAGCGCGGCCCCGTTCGGGTCCTGGTCATGGCACATCTGAGCGCACACAGGGTCATCGACGCAGGTGTCGATGCAGCTCGCCACGTTCACACAGCCCGGGTCGTTGATGCACGTGTCATAAGGCCCAGCGCACGTGCTGCTCACGGCGCAGTGGACACACCCCACCCCGAGGTCGCCGCACTCTCCTTGATCGCAGCTCAGCCCGCCGCCGCCGCCCCCGGATCCACCTTGGCTGGCTCCTCCCGACCCGCTCGATGACGCCGCGGACGAGGAGGAGCCGCTGGTGGACGAAGACGACGAGGCCGAGGCGCCGCCGGAGCCGCCGGCCGACGTGGAGGAATAAGCCTCGCTGCTCGCGCACGCTCCGAGCGTCGCGAGGAACAGAAACGACAAGCCAAAGAGAAGCCGCATCATCCCAAAGGTAGATCGAGCCGCGTGACCCCGCCAATTTGGCGTTAGCGGCGCGTTGATTGATCGGCGCGCGATCGCGCGGAGCTCACTGCGGGCAACCGGCGCGACACTGCAAGATGGGCGAGCAATCCGGGTCTTGAGAGCAGTGATCTTCCGCGGTGAGCACGCAAGGCGTCGAGTCGATGAGGCCGTCCATGCACGCTTTGCAGCCTTGCGTGACTTGCACCGTCGGGTCGGTGCACACGGCCATATCGTCCACACACGCCTTCGCGCACGGCCCGTTCGCGTCGCAGATGCACGTGAGGATGAGCTCGGTGCTCAAGATGGGCCGCGCCGTGGGGTTCGCCTCGTCGCAGCAGGCGACGCACGAAGGCCGGTCGTCGCAGGTCGTGCACTCGGTCGCGTCCGCGCAGTTGCCCCCGCCGCCGCCGCCTCCCGTCCCGGGGCTGTTCGACTCGAAGAACTCACAGCCCGCGTGCACAGCGAGCATCGAGAGACCCACCGCGGCCCAAATCCATACGCGCATCGATGTTCCTCCTCGTTTCGAGCTATAAGACGAAGCATGGGCTTCTCAAGCCAAAGGTGGAGAGCGTCCGGCAAAAAAACCACGGGCGACCGCCCCATTGAGGAGCGATCGCCCGGGATTTTGGGGCGAATCAGCGATTAACCCCGCTCAGCAGGTTTCGTGCTCGGGATCAGCAGCCCTGGTAGCAGGTGAGCAGCGTGACGCAGCTCTGGTCCGCCTGGCAGTCGCCGATCGTCGCTTGGATGCACGCCTCGGTGTTCATCAGGCCGTTGACGCACGTCACGCACTCCTGCGAGACCTGCGCGTTCGGGTCCGTGCACGCAGGCGATTGCATGCCGTTCATCATGCAGACGGCCGCGCAGGGCGCGTTCGCGTCGCAGATGCAGTTCTGGATGAGCGAGGTGATAAGGACAGTGTTGCCCTGCGGGTTGCCGGTGTCACAGCAGCCGAGACAGGTGTCCTGATCCGGACAGATCGAGCAGTCCGTGCCGTCGGTGCAGGCATCGCCGCCCGAGCTGCTGGACGTGCTCGACGTGGACGTGCTCGTCGACGTGCTCGTCGACGTGCTCGTCGACGTGGACGACCCACCGCCGCTGCCACCGCTCGCGCCGCTGCCACCGCTGCCGCCGTCACCGCCGCACGCGCCCGCGCCCACGCTCGCCGCCGCCATCGTGAGCACCGACACCATCATGGTTCCCCATGCCCAAGCTTTCATGATCCTCATACCTCCAGTAACTACTCTATTTTCAGGGATTGAAGCGATTGCGGCGACCATGCCCGCATTGCTGAGCCGACACGCTCAAGCGACCACCCGGCGCGCCGACGACCACCGAATCGCCACAAAGACATAGGTAGAAATAGTTGGCAAGATAGATCCTTCTTTTTGTTTGCGGAGGCGCACATTTTGTCCCGACTTTTCGGGCGCCGTATCGTTACACGGCTATTTTCCGCCGTGGAACACCGGCTGTCGCTCAGCGCTCTTCACGGGTCGGCGCGCTCTCCACGTTCTGCGCGCTCGATCGCGAGCACCAGCTTTGCGGCCCCCGCCACGCCATAAGGCAAAAGGAGCAAGAGCGAGCACGGGATGATGGAGAGCAGCGCGACGCCGAGCCCAAAGCCGATCATCGGTAAGAAGTTTCGGCTCAAGAGGCGGATGCGATCGAGCACCGGCATGCCGCGCGCGGAGAGCGGGTAGTCGCACAAATCCCATGCGGTCATGACCGCCAGCACCACGAATTTGAGAGGCACCGTGACGATCGAGGCGGGCGGCACGAGGAACGTCACGGCCCAGAGGATCGCGAACAGCGGCAAGCCAAACGCGTAGGTAATGGCCATGGATTGAAACGAACGGCCAATGTCGGTGAAGAAGCCCGTCGCGGGCCACGTGGGCGCGCCTTCGAGCGCCTCCGCGCGCCGCACAATCCCGTTGAGCGCAGGGCCCGAAAACGGCTGCGCGAGGGACAAACTGAGGACGCCCGACACACCCAGCGTGATGAGCGCCGCAACCACCTTGAGCGCAGCGGCGAGGCCGGGATAGCGAGGCCCCACGAGCTCTACGATCCAGGGCGAAAGAAAGTGCATCGCCGTTCCACCGACGACGCCGGTAAGGACCAGCGTGACCGCGAGCGGCACCACCGCGAGCGGCCACGACGCGGGCGTCAGCGTGATGAACTTGACGCCCGAAAAGAACGCCGCCGTGCCCGCGAAGAAACCGGGTTTTGCAGGCTTTGCGAGCGGTGCGCCGGGGTGGGGAGTGAGCGCGGAGCCCGGGGATGACATGCGGCCTATCCTACTTGTGTCGCGGAGGTCCGCGAGCCTATCGCGTTGCGTCCTCCGCCGAGCTTCGATACGAGGTCGATCATGGTCGCCAAGATCGCCGCCGCAACCTCCCTCGCGCTCTGCCTCTGCCTCGCGGCGGCGGGCTGCCGCACCAAGCCCCCTCGCCAAGCGGAGTCGGCCGACGCCCTCCAAGACAAGGGCGCCGACATGTCCACGGGGCAAGACCAAAGCGGCAACATCGCCGATCAAGGGCAGGGCGGCGCCGAGAAGATGCACGAAAAGTGCTGCGCCCAGTGCAAAAAAGGCCTCGCCAAAGATCGCACGGGAGCGGCCGCGGAGACCATCCCGTGCACGGACTTCACCGATACGCTCGACCCGTTTTGCCTGGAGCACTTCCGAGGCAAAAAGACGATGGCCTCCGCGTGCAAGTGAAGCCATACACGCGCCCATGGACGTGATCCGAATCCGCGGCGGCCGCCCGCTCTACGGCGTCATCCCCGTGAGCGGCGCCAAGAACGCCGCCCTCCCCATCTTGTGCGCGACGCTCCTCTCCGACGGCGAGAGCCTCCTGCGCAACGTGCCCAAGCTCCGCGACATCGACACGAGCGCGGCGCTGCTCCGCTTCTTGGGCCGCAAGGTCACGGTCGACGCGCCGCGCGTGATCGTCGAGGCCGGCTCGGACGTGCGGCCCGAGGCGCCGTACGAGCTCGTCAAGCAAATGCGCGCGAGCATCATGGTGCTCGGGCCCCTCCTCGCGCGCTTCGGTCGCGCCAAGGTCTCGCTGCCGGGCGGCTGCCAGATCGGATCGCGGCCCGTCGATCAACACCTCAAAGGGCTCGAAGCGCTGGGCGCGACCATCACGCTGTCGCGCGGGTACGTCATCGCCGAGGCCAAGCGCCTGCGCGGCGCCGAGGTGGTCTTCGACATGCCCACCGTCACCGGCACCGAGAACCTGATGATGGCCGCCGCGCTCGCGAAGGGCACGACCACGCTCGTCAACTGCGCGCGCGAGCCCGAGGTCGAAGAGCTCGGCCGGGTGCTCAACAAGATGGGCGCGAACGTCAACGGCGCCGGCACCGACGTCATCCAGATCGAGGGCCGCGACGCGCTCGAGCCCTTCGATCACGCCGTGATCTCCGATCGCATCGAGGCCGGCACGTACATGGTCGCGGCCGCGGCCGCGGGCGGCGACGTGATGATCGAGAACGCGCCGCTCGAGGACCTCGACGCCGTCGTCGCCAAGCTCCGCCAATCGGGCGTCGAGATCGGCCGCGACGGCGCGTTCGTGCGCGTGGCGCGGGCGCCCGACAAACCGCTGCGCGCCGTGGACGTCACCACCGCGCCGCACCCCGGCTTCCCGACGGACATGCAGGCGCAGCTCATGGTGCTCATGTGCCTCGCGCGGGGCACGTCGAAGATCAGCGAGAAGATCTTCGAGAACCGCTTCATGCACGTGCCCGAGCTCGCGCGCATGGGCGCCGAGATCGACGTCGACGGCCACACCGCGCACGTGCACGGCGGCCGGCCGCTCTCGGGCGCCAAGGTGATGGCCACGGATCTGCGGGCGAGCGCGTCGCTCGTCATCGCGGGCCTCATCGCGACCGAGGGCGAGACCGAGGTGCTGCGCGTCTATCACTTGGATCGCGGCTACGAGCACATGGAAAAGAAGCTCGCGGCCGTGGGCGCCGACACCACGCGCGACAAGGGCGAGATCGAGTGAGCGGCGAGCCTCGCGTTTGGGGGGACCTCCCCCCAAACCCCCCAGGGGAGCCTCTGCGGATCGCCGTGCCCAAAGGGCGCATCTTGGAGGCGATCGCGCCGCTCCTCGAACGCGCGGGGGTCGACGCGTCGCCGCTCCGCTCGACGGATCGGAGGCTCGTGCGCCCGACCGCGGACGGCTCGATTCACTACGTGTTCTTGAAGCCCGACGACGTCCCCACGTACGTGGAGTACGGCGCGGTCGACGCGGGCCTGTCGGGCCGCGACACGCTGCTCGAACGACGGCACGACCTCTACACGCCGCTCGATCTCGGCGTGGGCCGCTGCCGGCTCGTCGTGGCCGGGCCCCGCGGCGCGGTGAGGCCCGACGTGCCGCGCGTCGCCACCAAGTACCCCAACGTCGCGGCGAAGCACTTCGCCGCGAAGGGCGTGCAGGCCGAGATCATCCCCGTGCACGGATCCGTCGAGCTCGCGCCGCTCGTGGGGCTCGCGGACCTCATCGTCGACATCGTCGAGACGGGCAGCACGCTGCGCGAAAATAACCTCGACGTGATCGAGACCGTCGCCTCGGTCTCGACGCTCTTCGTCGCGAACCGCGCTGCGTACAAGCTCCGCGCGGGCGCGATCCGGCCGCTCGTCGAGAAGCTCCGCGCCGCGTTGCCGCACGACGTATCATCGGGCTCATGACCGAGCCCGACGACCGCGAGCCCGAGAGCCCAAAGCGCCGAAGCTCACCCTTGTTCCGCAGCACGTCCGACGAGATCGAGAGCGAGCGCACGGGCAAGCGCCTCCTCATCGGGCTCGCCGTCGTGGCCGCGCTCGCCGGCGCGACGTACTTGATCCGCAGCCGAAAACCCGAGCCTCGGCCCGCGCCGCCGGCCAAGCTGCGCCCGCCTCCTCCGCCGCTCGCCGACGGCATCACGGTCCACGTCGAGGCCGGCACCTTCAAGATGGGCGCCGAAGACGGCGACGACGACGAGAAGCCCATCCACGAGGTGAAGGTCGCCGCCTTCGACATCGATCTCGCGGAGGTCACCGTCGGCGCGTACGCGCGCTGCGTGGAGGCCGGCAAATGCACGGAGCCGAAGCGCGGCGGCGCGTGCAACTGGAAGGCCGAAGGGCGTGAGCGCCACCCCATCAACTGCGTCGATTTCCAGCAGGCGACGAGCTACTGCGCTTCGGTGGGCAAGCGCCTCCCGACCGAAGAAGAGTGGGAGTACGCCGCGCGCGGCCCCGCGAGCAAGCCGCGCGCGTTCGGCGAAGGCGAGCCCCGCGATCAGCTCTGTTGGAACGGCGAGGGCAACGATCTCGGCCGCGGAGAGCGGCAGAGCACGTGCGTCGTAGGCTCGTATCCCAAAGCCTTATCGGCCTTCGGCGCGCTCGACATGGCGGGCAACGTTTGGGAGTGGACGTCGAGCTCTCATTGTCCGTACACCGCGACCGGCGCGCCTCCGGCCGCGTGCGATGACCCTCACAAAGTCATTCGCGGCGGCGCGTGGAACAACAGCGGAGTCAAATACGTCCGGGCTGCTGATCGAGCCGTCGAGTTGCCCGCTGCGCGCCAGGACAACGTTGGTATCCGGTGTGCGCGGTGAAACTCCTCCTCAGCAACAAGATTGCCGTGTACATAGCGCCGGTTCCGGGCAAGGATGGAGCCGCCGGCGTCCCTTTTGGAGCGCCAGGGAGTCTGTTCTTCGCGACATGAGCCAAGCGAACATCGCCGAGCAAAAAGAGGGCGCGACCGAGCTCGCGCACAGCGGGCACTTACGTGACGCAGGTCTCGCATGGGAGGTGCTCGGCGAGCAGCGAATCGGCCTCGGCTGGGTGGCGTGGCTTCGCGTTACGCCGCGTGCGGAGGCGCTCTTCTCGGAGGTGTACGTAGGCGGCGCGAAGCTACGCGCCCCTCACGAGATCACCATCACCGAGACGGGACAGGTCCCCGAGATTGAGGTCCATAACCCCAACGAGGGTCCGGTGCTCGTGACCGCGCACCGGCTGCTCGTCGGTGGTCTCCAGACGCGCGCCGTCGAACGATCCGTGCTCATGGCGGCGCGATCACACGCGCGCGTGCCCGTCAAGTGCTTCGAAGCGGGCCGCTGGGAGGCGCGCGACGAGCCAACCGCGCGATCCCTCGCCGAGTCGGAGCGGGTCGCGGTGCGGACGCGCTGGTCCACGACGCAGAACATGGCCGAGCAGCTCCGGCGCAGCGGGCGCTTCGCCGCCGATCAGTCCGCGGTCTGGCAGCACATCGACGAAGAGCTCACGCGGTCGCGCATCCAGAGCAAGACGCGCTCGTACGAAGCCTACCTCGAAGAAGAGAAGCGACCGCGCATCGAGGCCGCGCGACGCGCGCTGATCCGGCCGCCCGCCGCGGCGAACGGCGTCGCGCTCTTCTTCCGCGGCGGCGGGCATTGGGTCGAGGCGTTCCCCTCGAACGACGCGCTCGGGCGCGAGGTGAACGATCTCGTGTCGGATCTGTTCGAGGTGACGAGCGGTCGCCGCTCGCGCACGCAGCCCGAAGAGGTGCCCATCAAGCAGACGCTCTCGTCGATCAAGGCCGCGGAGCTGCACAGGCTCGAGCCCATCGCGGGCGCGGTGGGCGAGGCGTACGCGCTCGTGGGACGCGATCCGCATGGGGCCGTCGCGGGCTCGATTTTGTTCGCGGAGGGCGCGCTCGTTCATCTCGCCGTAGGCGCTCCCCCCGCCGTGCGCGAAGCGCCGAAGCCCCTGACCAAAGGCGACGCCGAGCGGCGCGCCGAGCTCGGCGGCGACTCGCCCGCCACCATCAGCCGCCCGCAGCTCGATCTCGCGGCGATGCGCGCGATCTTCACCCGCGCCCGCGATCTGGTGCCGGAGGAGATGCCGCCACGCGATCGCGTGCAGGGCTATCGCTTGGTGCGCGTGCTCGATCGGAGCATCTCGTGGGTCGACATCCACGCGGGCGGGGACGGCTACGCGGTGCTCGGCTCGCACGATCGGTGCGACCTCGTCCTCAGCAACGACAGCAGCATTTGGCTCCGGCACATGGTCGCGGCCTGCGCGCGCCTCGAAGACGGGAGCCTCGGGCTCCGCCTCATCGACCTCAAGACCAACATCCCGTTCTTCCTCGACGACGACTCGCCGCAGTGGTCCGTGACGGCCAACGGCCCGTTCGCGATGCGGCTCGGCAAGCACGTCATCTGCGGCTTCCCGATCGAGCAGCGCGGCCCGGGCGCGAGCCACGGCGCGCTCGGCTCCGTGCACGAGGCCGATCCGCGCGAGGATCCACACGCTACACGCGTCGCGCCGGACGCGAGCGTCGACGCGCCGCCGCCCCGCGTGGAAGCGCTCGATCGCGTGCCGATCGCGCCCAAGGCGTCGAACTACCAGCCCGTCGCGCCCGTCTCGCAAATCCACGATCTGCTCGTGCCGATCACGGGCACCGAGCACGTCCGCGTGACGCTGGAGCGCGGCGGGATGGGGGCCTCGGTCGAGCTCCCGCTCACGGCGCTCGACACCGGCGTCTTGCTCGGCCGCGCGCTCAACTGCTTCGACGGCGGGCTGCGGCGCATCTTCTGCGAGGCCATCTCGCGCACCCACGTCCTCATCTTCCGCGACCGCGACGGCGTCTTTGCGCTCGATCTGTGCTCCACCAACGGCACCCGCGTGAACGGGCACCGCATCCGGCGCCACCGGCTCGACGACCACGGATCGACGCTGGAGCTCGGCAAGAAGGTCGTCTTCCGCTGGGTGAGGGGTTGAGTATCGCCCGGATCGTTGCGCTTCCGCGTGGTCGGGACTAGGTTCCCCCGGCTCCGCGCCCGGCCGCCCCGATCCCGATGGGTCGCGCGATCGCCTGCGGCGCGAGCCGAGGCACGAGCATGTTCACCTGGGCGATGAAGAAGATCTTCGGCACCTCGCACGAGCGCGCGGTGCGCCGCATGAAGCCGAAGGTAGAGGCGATCAACCGCCTCGAAGACGAGCTCAAGAAGCTCTCGGACGCCGCGCTCAAAGCCAAGACCGGCGAGCTCAAAGAGAAACTCGACAACGGCGCGACGCTCGATGACATCTTGGTGCCCGCGTTCGCGGTGTGCCGCGAGGCCTCGCGTCGCGCGCTCAAGATGCGGCACTACGACGTGCAGCTCATCGGCGGGATGGTGCTGCACCAGGGATGCATCGCCGAGATGCGCACCGGCGAGGGCAAGACGCTCGTCGCGACGCTGCCCGCGTACCTCAACGCGCTGAGCGGCAAGGGCGTGCACGTCGTCACCGTCAACGACTACCTCGCCAAGCGCGACGCCGAGTGGATGGGCAAGCTCTACAACTTCCTCGGCCTGGAGGTGGGCGTCGTCATCCCGCAGCAGAGCGACGAAGAGAAGAAGCGCTCGTACCTCGCCGACATCACGTACGGCCAGAACAACGAGTTCGGCTTCGACTACCTCCGCGACAACATGAAGTTCTCCGCGCTCGACTACCAGCAGCGCCCGCTCAACTTCGCCATCGTCGACGAGGTCGACTCCATCCTCATCGACGAGGCGCGCACACCGCTCATCATCAGCGGGCAGGGCGAGCGATCGAGCGACAAGTACAAGCTCATCAACGAGATCATCCCCAAGCTCCGCAACGAGGAGCACTACGCCGTCGACGAGAAGGCCCACACGGTCACGCTCACCGACGACGGCACCGAGGTCGCCGAGCGGCTCTTGCACGGGCTCGGCGCGCTCAAGACCAAGAACCTCTACGACCCCGTCAACCTCGAGACGCTCCACATCCTGAACCAGTGCCTCCGCGCGCACACGCTCTACAAACGCGAGGTCAACTACCTCGTGCGCGAGGGCAAGGTCCTCATCATCGACGAGTTCACCGGGCGCGTGCTCGTGGGCCGGCGCTGGTCCGACGGCCTGCACCAAGCGGTCGAGGCCAAGGAGCACGTGCGCATCCAAGAGGAGAGCCGCACGCTCGCGACCATCACGTTCCAGAACCTCTTCCGCCTCTACAAAAAGCTCGCGGGCATGACGGGCACGGCCGACACCGAGGCCGCGGAGTTCCACTCCACGTACAAGCTCGACGTCACCATCATCCCCACGAACAAGCCCGGCATCCGCACCGACTACGAGGACGTCGTCTACAAGACCGAGCGCGAGAAGTTCACCGCGCTCATCAACGAGCTGCTCGAGAAGCACGAGGCCGGGCAGCCCATCTTGGTCGGCACGACGAGCGTCGAGAAGAGCGCCGCGATCAGCCGTATTTTGGGCAAGAAGGGCGTCAAGCACGAGGTGCTCAACGCCAAGCAGCACGAGAACGAGGCGTACGTCGTCGCGCAGGCGGGCCGCAAGGGCGCCATCACCGTGTCGACCAACATGGCCGGGCGTGGCACCGACATCATCCTCGGCGGCAACCCCG